>NZ_LEKE01000018.1:0-43718 GCF_001029585.1 Rhodococcus sp. ARP2
GCCACTGCCACCTCTGCCCGCCTCCGATCGGGAACTGCCGATCACGACACCCCTGCAAGGAGGAACGCGATGAAGAACCGAACCGTCTATTTCGAGATCGTCGCCTTTCTCCTCATCGCGGTGGTCAGCACGACGTATGTGCTCCGACAAGTAGGTGCTGGAGATCCCTTCACCGGAACGTTCTCGGTCACCGTCGAATTGGAGAACGCGGCCGGAATCGCTCCGGGTTCGGAAGTGGCCTATCGCGGAGTCACCGTCGGCGACGTCGAGTCGGTGGAGGTGGACTCTGCCCAGGACCTCGTCGTGATGACGTTGAGCATCGCCGCCGACAAACAGATCCCCAACGATTCGCATGTGGCCATCAGCCAGGACACCGCCGTTCCCGTATTGAAAGTTCAGTTGTCCTCGCAGACCGACGGCGGCCCGTATCTGGTTGAAGGTTCGGTTGTTCCGACTGAGCGCACTTCGATCCCGGTCGCGTTGGGAACCGTGATTGCGAATTTCAACGCTGCTGCCGACACCGTCGATCCGGCAGATCTGCGTACCCTCTCGCACGAACTCGGTGAGGGATTGAACGGATTGGGTCCGGATCTGCAGGCGCTCGTCGACAACTTCGACGTGCTCGCGCGCACTGTCCAAGCCGATCAACCGCGTGTCAACACACTCGTCGAGAACTCGCGCTCACTGTTCACTGCGAACGAGGAAAATGTTGACGCTCTTCCCGAAGTTGCACTCACACTTCGCCAATTGACAGATCAGGTACGAAACTCCGATCCGCAACTGCGCACACTCCTCGATCGAAGCCCGAGTGTTCTCGACAATCAGATACTGCCTCTCATCGAACAGAGTCGTGAGCCGTTCAGTCTGCTGTTGGCCAATTCTCTCGTCTCCACTCAGATCGTCACTGCACGGATGCCTGCCGTCGATGCCTTGTTGGTGGTGGTGCCCAAAGGATTCGAGAAGTTCGGAAGTATCGTCAAAGACGGACGGGCACAGCTTGATCTGATCACAGCACTCGGCCCGGTCTGTATCTACGACACGCCCCGGCGATCGGTACAGGACACCTCACCGACCACGCTCGACAAGAACCAACACTGCGCGGACCAGTCGGGCCGGATCCAGAATCGCGGTTCGCAGAACGTCCCCACCGGAACTGGAACGATCGACGGGGTTGCCGAATACGATCCTGCTCTCGGCACAGTTGCGGCCGGTGACGGAACGTCGATTCGTCTGGGCCTCAACGGTGGTCAGTACACCGTTCTCGGTGACAACTCGTTTGCCGCACTACTAGTACAAGGAACGCAATGACCGAGACACCCCAATCCCAGACCCCCGACAGTCCGACACCCGAGAGTCCGACACCCACAATCGTCGAAAAGCCCAAGCGGCTTCGCAAGCAGACCTTGTTGATCGTTGCCGGCGTCCTGGTCGTGGTCGCGGCGCTCGGATGGGGCGCATTCGCGACCTGGCAGAAATCGGCCGACGAAGACGCGCGTACCAGCGCACTGGACAGCGGACGACAATTCGCCACTGATCTTGCGACGTACAACTTCCAGAACCTCGATCAGAATCTTTCCGTGGTGCGTGACAACTCTGTCGGTGAGTTCGCCGGTCAGTACGCCCAGGTGGCAGCCAACCTGCAGAACATGATCGTGCAGTATCAGGCGACCTCGTCCGCTCAGATCATTTCAGCCGGGCTGGCGAGCAGTGATCGCGACAACGCCGAGGTGCTCGTGTTCCTCGATCAGACGATCACCAATACCAACTCCCCCGATCCGAGGATCGACCGTAACCGCATGCAACTTTCTCTGGTCCGCGAGGACGGCGATTGGAAACTGAGCAACGTGCAGTTGTTGTGACTTCGTCGCGGCGTAGTATCTCCCCGAGCATTATCGAGCGATAGCTAGGGGACCACGTATGGCCACGAAAGATTCGGCGAAGGACGCCACAGCCAGTTGGCGACGGATCGAGCCGCTCGAGCTGACTCCTATCCTGGAAGCCGCCCTCGAAGGATTCTACGACAACGGGTTCCACGGTACTTCGATACGCGAGATCGCACGCCGCGTCGGCGTGACGATCCCCGCCCTCTACTACCACCACCAGAGCAAAGAGGGGATCCTCCTTGCTCTGCTGGAGATTTCGACCAGTGACGTCCTCGCTCGTGCCCACAGCGCGTACTCCGACGGCGGAGACGACCCTCGACAACAGCTCACCAACGTCGTCGAAGCGATCGTGCTTCGTATGACGACCCGCTCTCGGTTGGCGGCCCTCGAGGGGGAAGTGCGCTACCTCAGTCCCGAACACCGACAGCGATATCGTGTCGTACGCAAGGGCGTCGAAGAATTGGTGCTCGGTATAGTCACCGAGGGTTCGGAACGAGGTCTCTTCTCAGTAGCAGACGTGCCCGAGACCACCCGCGCACTTCTCGCGATGTGCCAGTCGATTCCGCGCTGGTATCACGCCGAGGGAGAACTCACCCCGGAAGAGGTAGCTCAGAAGTACGCCGTGATCGCACTGAGTACGGTTGGATGCAAACCCGGCCGCAAGCGTGCACGTTGATTCTCATACTGTCCTGTATCGCGCCCGAAGTTCGCGCTTGAGGATCTTGCCCGTAGCACCCAACGGAAGTTCCGTGACTATCTCGATGGACTTGGGGCACTTGTAGCCGGCAAGTCGGCTTCGAACGAAACCTGAAATCGAGTCGGTATCGAGTTGATGCCCTGCAGCAGCAACTACGACGGCTTTGACCGCCTCGCCCCACAGTGGATCCTCCACTCCAATGACGGCAACTTGGGATACTCCCGGATAATCGGCGATGACCGATTCGACTTCGATGGGATAGACGTTCTCTCCACCCGTGATGATCATGTCCTTCATCCGATCGGTGATGTAGACGTAGCCCTCGCTGTCGACCCGTCCCACGTCGCCGGTGTGGAACCACCCGTCGGTATCTATCGCAGCGGCAGTCTCTTCCGGCCGTCGGTAGTAACCTTCGGTCGTTTGCGGAGACCTGACATAGATCTCGCCGGCCTCGCCGACCGCAACTTCCTCGCCTTCCGGTGACATCACCTTCAAGTCCACCCAGGGGTAGGGTTTTCCGACCGAGCGCAGCAGTCCGACCTTCTCGCCGTCCACCGCATGGTCACAAGAATCAAGTTGTGTTACTGCTCCATGCGTTTCGGTCAGCCCGTAGACCTGGAACAGGGGCTTGCGGAACGTCTCGAGAGCTCGCTTCAAGACCCATGGTGTGATCGGGGAGGAACCGTAAGCGATGGATCGGAGAGTTGCGAAATTGCGCTCTCGCGCGCCTGGTACGTCGACCAGCATCCCGATGACGGAAGGCACGAGAAAGGTATTGGTGATACTCATCCCTTCCAGTACTTCCAACAGACCGGCAGGTGTGAATTCTGGGAGAACGACGTTATGGGCGCCATTCGCAAGCCCCACGAGCGCCCAACCCAATCCACCGATGTGGAACAGTGGCATCGCACACAAGCTGACCGAGGATTCGTCGAATCCCCATGGCCCGCCGGTTCGCGTGCATGCCTCCAGGTTCCTGTTGGACGTGAGAACGCCTTTGGGTTTTGCCGTCGTTCCGGATGTATACAGTTGCAGTACAACGTCGTCCAGGCTCCCGCTCCATCCCGGATCGACCGAACTTGCGCCTGCCGATCGCGCTTCGTAGTCGAACTCCTCGGAACCGTCGATCCTCACGACACGCAGCTTCGTCCCTCCCGATGCCTGCACCGCCGAGACCACACCCTCGAATTCACTGTGGAAGAACAACACACGAGCGTCCGCGTCGGCGAGCACCTCGGCAACCTCGGCGCCGGACAACCTCCAATTGATCGGGATTGCCACTGCCCCGATCTTCGCTGCCGCAAGTACGATCTCGACGACTTGAGTCGAGCCTCTGTCCACCACGGCCACCCTGGTTCCAGATCTACAACCCAGGTCGAGAAGAACGTTGGCCAGCCGACTGGTGCGGAGGTCGAGCTCGGCAAACGTCATCGACCCGTCTCGACCTGTCAACGCGAGGGCGTCTGGTCGTGCAGCAGCGTGGCGTCGAGACTCATCGGCAAGGCGATATTGCGAGCACATCGTGAAAAGCCCTTTCTGGATTGGACGTAACTTCCGGCCCGGGCGCGTGGACGACACCCGGGCGCTATCAGAACCGACGAACTCTCGACGAGCTATTGCATCGCCCCGATGTGTTTCATCACGTCCGGGTACCGACGTAAGTGGGCACCCCCGTTGACATCGAGAACCTCGCCCGTGATCCACGAAGAAGCATCGGAAGCGAGGAAGAACACCGCTTCGGCAACGTCGCGTGGCAACCCATTACGTCCGAGCGGAGTGTTCTCGGTGAAGTCCGCCTGAATAGCCGGCACACCGGTGAGACCCTCGACAAGTGGCGTTTCGACAAGACCTGGCGAAACCGCGTTGACGCGTATCCCCCGGTCTCCGAGTTCGAGTGCCGCAACCTCGGTGAGCATGGCGAGGCCAGCTTTGGCGGAGCAGTATCCTGCAAAACCTGCAGCCGCCTGCCGTGCGTTCAATGAGGTGATCGAGACGATCGATCCACCGGCAGTCATGGCACGCGCCGCGTGCTTGATCACGAAGAAACCTCCGGTGAGACAGATGTCAACGGTGCGCCGCCAAGTCTGCGCCTCCAAATCCGTTATGTAGCCCGGCAGATTCACCCCGGCACAATTGACCGCGATATCCAACCGACCATGCTGCGCCTCGGCCCCCTCGAATATCCCCTTGACCGATTCTTCGTCGACGACGTCGACCCGGACTGCTTCAGCTCGCCCACCGAGTTCTACGGCGCGTTTCCGCCCGCCTTCGATGTCGATGTCGCCTATCACGACGCTCACACCTTCGGCAGCCAGCAATTGCGCTGTTGCCCAACCGATACCGGATGCTCCGCCGATCACGACGGCTACTGCACCTTCCATTCGCCCCGGCATCAGCGAGGAATGTTCTCGTAGTACGGGACAACGATTTCGTCCGTACTCGTGACGTCACCGAGCATCATCGTCGTGATGGGGTGGACTACGTGCGGGTCCACCTCGACGTTGATACATGCGGGAACCCCTGCGTCGAACGCGCGTTTCATAGCGTCGGCGATGGAGGCGACATCCTTAACACGCTCTCCGTATCCACCGAAGGCCTCGGCAACCTTCTCGTATGCGCTGTCTGCGAGTTCGGATACGACAATTCCTTCGTCCCCGTACACCGCTTCCTGACCGTGGATCGACATCCCCCACACTGCATTGTTGAATATCACTGTCACAACAGGTATTCCATGACGGGCCATCGTGTCGAATTCCTGGATGTGGAATCCTGCCGCGCCGTCACCGGTAATGAGCACGACGGGTGATTCCGGTCGTGCTCGATGTGCGCCGATTGCGAAACCGGGCCCCACACCCAGACATCCGAGGTAGCCGAGCCTCAAGACACCACCAACCTCTTCGGCGGTAGTGAAGAACTCGCCCCACGACGGGGCCTCGGCACCGTCCATCACGAAAGTAGTACCGGGCGGGCAGGCTTCGACGATCGCGCGCGCTGCAAAGTACGGATGCGCCTTACCGCTTTCCGTCGCTTCGTCCTCGAAACCATGCCGGTGCGCATGTTTCGCACTGGTGGCGGCATCGACCCAGGCACTCCAATCGGGCCATTGACGTTGATCAGCAGCAGTTTTCAAAGCGATGAGCGCTTCTCGACAGTCGGCAAGTATCGGAACGTCCACGTCCTGCATACGCCCGATTTCGGACGCGTCGACGTCGATCTGCACCAACCGCGCACCGGGGAACAAGCTGGTGCGTCCGCCGGTGAACATCCCGGCTCGGGCACCGACAACGAACACCACGTCGGGGGTCGGATACCCAAGGGCAGGCAACGAGCCGATCGCCAACAGTCCGCCGCCGGCCAGTCGATGGCTTGCGGGTACCGCTCCATCGGACTTCCCGGGGTAGAACACCGGCACGTCCACCGTTTCCGCGAACGCCACCAGCGCCGCGCTCGCATGGGAGAAAGTGACGCCACCCCCGATCACAATGGCGGGGTTCGTCGCTTCACCGAGCAGATCGAGAGCGGCCTCGACCGCTGCAGCAGTCGGACCCGACCTCGCACTCACGGTGTAGTTCACCGGAAATCTCACGGTGTCTTCGTCGGCTTCACCGAACATCACGTCGATCGGCACTTCGAGCAGCACCGGACCCGGAATTCCGGTCGTCGCCTTACGAATTGCCAGAGCAACTATCTCGGGGACGCGTGCCGGATCGGTGATGCGGTATGCCCACTTGGTCACCGGAACAGCTGCGGCAATCTGATCGAAACCACCCTGAAGCGGATTCGTCTCGGTCTCACGCATCGGCGGAGCACCGACGACGAAGATAGTCGGCGTGCGATCGAGGAGTGCATTGGTCAGCGCGGTGTAGACATTGGTGAAGCCCGGGCCGGAGGTGACCACACAAACGCCGTAATTGCCCGTCACTCGCGCGTACGCATCCGCAGCGTGTCCCGCAGTGGCTTCGTGTCGGGTGTCGGTGAGCCGGATGCCGTGACGTCGACAGGCTACGAGGAAAGCATCCAAGTGCCCTCCGTGCAGGGTGAAGACCTCGGTTGTGCCCGCTTCAGCTAGTGCCCTGGCAAGTAATTCGCCACCGTTGACAATCATGTATTTCCTTCCGGAGTTTGCCGCTTGATTAACGATCGCTAAGTCATTTCACTGTATCGTGGGTCACAGTGCGACGCCAGAGTGGCATTATGCGAACACATGGCACGAAATTCCCCTCAAACCGATCGAATCGTCATGCTGACCGAACTGCTGGCATCCGACCCCACGGCGGGGCGGAGCCTCGCCGACATCGCACGACACCTCGGCGTCGCAAAGGCGACCTGCTACCCCATGGTCGTCGCTCTCGCCGAGGCCGGCTGGCTTGTCCGTCACCCGATCCGCAAGACCTACCAACTCGGCCCGGCGCTAGTCCCCATTGGCCAAGCCGCTTCCCGCGCAATCGATGTCGTCGATCTTTCACGCACCGTCATGCAAGAACTGGCCGACACATCCGAACTGGCCTGTCTCGGATTCATCCGATCCGGCGCCGACCTCGTTGTCGCCGAGGCAATTCAACCGATCTCCAAGCGCAGCGGAACTCTCGGCTTGCACATCGGCGACAATGTGCTGATGGCACCTCCACTGGGTGCAGGCCTTGCCGCATGGTTCGACGAGAACGATCTTCACGAATGGTTTCTCCTCGGCAAGGAGGCATTGGACACGGAGGCCGCACTTCTACGGTCGGAGTACGAGCCAATCCTCACGGCCATTCGAGAGCGCGGGTTCGCCGTGGAATGCCTTCGCCAACAAGAACGTTCAATTTCCGACGCCGTCGCCGAGATGCGCGGCCCGGGAGTCGGCGGCCAGAGGGCAGCACTCGCACTGAGAGAAGTGCGACGTCTTCTGTCCGCGGATGTCGCGGTCGGAACACTCGACCTCGACGCCAATTATCAATTGCTGTCCGTCAATGCCGTCGCCTTCGCCCAGGACTCGACACCGGCGCTGATCCTCTGCTTGGTCGATGCCCCGTCCTCACTGACCGGGGAGCGGATCGCCGCACTGGGCAAACTTGTGCGTGAAGCCGCCGATCAGGTCACCACTCTCATGCACGGCCGGACACCTCGACCATTGACATCCACAGGCGGAGCAACATAGCTTGTGAGTCGAATGACTTATATAACGATCGCTAAGTCAATGAGTGTGGCGGTTTGCCTACGTCCACGTGAGCGCCCCGATCCCCGCACACCCACCCACCGCAAGGAGCCTGCATGATTCTCACTCACTCCGCCCTTTACATAGACGGAACCTGGCAATCACCGACGACTTCGGACGCCATCTCGGTGCACTCGGCCAGCACAGAAGAGAAGATCGGCAGCGTGCCGGGCAGCGCACCAAACGACGTCGATTCTGCCGTCGCGGCGGCGGGCCGGGCCTTCCGGACGTGGTCGCGACTCGAGCCTGCCGACCGAGCCGACGCCTTGGATCGATTTGCCGCAGCCTTGGGGCGTCGCGCCGACCTCACAGCCCGATTGGTCAGCCAGCAGAACGGAATGCCCGTATCGATCTCCACTGTCGCTGAAGGACAGGGACCTTCAGGGCTTTTGAGCTATTACGCCGCGCTTGCCCGCACGACCGAGCTCGAAGAACCCCGTCACGCGCTGGCCGGAACGGGAACCACCATCGTTCGGAAAGAACCGATCGGTGTTGTTGCCGCGATTGCACCGTGGAACTTCCCATCTCTTCTCGCAATGATGAAAATCGCCCCCGCGCTCGCATCGGGATGCACTGTCGTACTGAAGCCGTCACCCGAGACCTTGCTCGACGCGTTCGTCCTGGCGGAGGCCGCAATGGAGGCCGGTCTTCCTGCCGGTGTTCTCAACATCATCACCGGCGGACCCGAAATCGGCAAATACCTCGTCGCTCATCCGGGTGTACACAAGGTCGCGTTCACTGGCTCTACACCGGCAGGCCGACACATCGGAGCAACCTGCGGACAACTTCTGCGTCCGGTATCGCTCGAACTCGGCGGCAAGTCCGCCGCAGTCATTCTCGACGATGCGGACCTCGACGCGACGATGGCAGGTTTGGCGACGGCATCGTTGATCAACACCGGACAAACCTGCTACGCCTCGACAAGAATTCTCGCGCCCGTCGGACGCTACGAGGAAGTGCTCGATGCCGTCACCGCAATGGTCGAGTCGCTGCCGGTGGGCGACCCGTTGGATCCCACCACCTTCATCGGCCCTCTCGTGAGCGCCGGGCAGCGCGAACGTGTCGAGTCCTTCATCGCCGCAGGCACTGCGGAAGGCGCACGGATCACGACCGGCGGATCACGACCGCGCACACTCGAACGCGGATGGTTCCTGGAGCCAACCGTTTTCGGTAACGTCTCCGCAAACCACACGATTGCAACCGAAGAGATCTTCGGCCCCGTACTCTCTGTCATTCCATACACCGACGAGGCACAGGCCATCGCAATCGCCAACGATTCCGAGTACGGCCTCGGTGGAACCGTGTGGACTGCCGACTTCGACCGCGGGATGGAAATAGCCCGCTCAGTCGATACCGGTTCGTTCGGGATCAACGGCTACACACTCGATTTCGGAGCACCGTTCGGAGGCACCAAGGCGAGCGGCATCGGTCGCGAGCTTGGACCGGAAGGCCTGGCCGCATACTTCCAGACCAAATCGATCTTCACCACGGCCTGATTCGTCACCTGCGCCATGAGTGGCCGGAAATCGTCGAGCACATGATGATTGCACACTTACTTAACGATCGTTAAGCTAGGTTCAATGCAGTAACCGCTACAGAAGATCAAGGAAGTATCCAGTGGCCGTGCGATCCAGTGACCAGTACCGAAAAGGGCTCAGCGACGATCGCCGAGTCTTCTACCGAGGCAAGAAGATTTCCGATGTCTACGCCGAACCCGAACTGACTCTCGCAGTGGACCATTCGGCATTGTGCTACGACATCGCCGACGATCGACCCGACCTCGCGGTCACCGATGTCGACGGTGACCCAGTCAGCGCGTTCTACGTGGCGCCGACATCTGCGGACGATCTGATTCGTCGCGGCGCCCTGATCGAGGAAGTATCGCGGCGCGGCGGCGGAACCATCGTCCTCAAAGAGGTGGGCAGCGATGCGCTGTTCGCCCTTCTTCGTGCAACCAGCGGTGAAGGTCTCGAGAATGCGCGCGCTTTCTACAAGCGGGTCTGCGACGGCGATCTCGCACTCGCCGTCGCGCAAACCGACGTCAAGGGTGACCGGTCACTTGGACCGCGCCAACAGGCAGACCCAGACCTCTACCTGCACATCGTCGACGAGGACGCCGACTCCATCACCGTGCGCGGCGCGAAGTGCCACACTTCGTTCTCGGCGAACGCCGACGAGTTGATCGTGCTGCCCACCCGCGCGATGGGCCCCGAAGACGCCGATTACGCAGTGTCCTTCGCCATCCCGATCGACACACCGGGTCTCGAGCTGTACGTCTCTCCCTACGCAGCCGGAGAACGCAACTCCTTCGAATTTCCGATCTCCACGAAACACAAACTCCTCGAATCGCTCACCGTCTTCAACGATGTCCGAGTACCGAAGAATCGAGTCTTCCTCAACCGTCAACCCGAACTTGCCGGACCACTCGCGTTGGCGTTTGTCGATTACCACCGGTTCACCGCCATCAACTACAAGTTGCCCCTACTCGACATCATGGTCGGAGCAGCTTCACTGATCGCCGAGGCCAACGGCATCAGCAAAGCAGGCCATGTGAAGGGCAAGATCACCGAACTGATCACCTGGAGCGAGACCGTGCGCGGACTGGCTCAACTCGCCGCCGTTCGATCAAAGCCAGGAGCACACGGTGTCAGGCAACCAGATCCGCTTGCCGTCAACATGGCCAAATACCACTTCGCACATGGATTCCACAACGCGGTCGCCATCCTCACCGATCTCTCAGGTGGCCTCCTCGCCACCGGCCCCGGCGGTGAAGACTGGGACAATCCCGAAATTCGTGTAGTTCTCGAAAAATACTACGCTGCAGCAGTTCCTGCCGAAAAGCGTCTCCGTCTGCTGAACTTCATTGCGGATCTGACCGCCCGCGACTACGGCGGATATCAGTCAGTCCTGGCCACGCACGCAGAAGGATCACTCGAGGCCGAGAAACTGCAGATCTCACGCTCCTTCGATCCGACGAGGGCACGCGAATACGTCAGTGACCTCGCCGGAATATCCCACCTCTGACCATTCGTCCCGAGAGAACAACAAGGATTTTCATGATCTCGACAGCATTCACGGAAACGTTCGGCGTTCGCCACCCCATCGTCCAAGGTGGAATGCAGTGGGTCGGCAGAGCAGAACTCGTCGCAGCCGTTGCCAATGCCGGCGCATTGGGATTCATCACTGCACTCACGCAGCCGACGCCGGCCGACCTGGCGAACGAAATCGCCCGATGCCGCGACCTGACCGACCAACCGTTCGGCGTCAACCTCACAATTCTGCCGTCGATCACGCCACCGCCGTACGACGAGTACCGCCAGGTGATCGTCGACTCAGGCGTGAAGATCGTCGAGACCGCAGGTTCCAATCCCGGTCCTCACCTGCCGATCTTCCATGACGCCGGAATCAAAGTGCTCCACAAGTGCACAACAGTCCGGCATGCGGTCAAGGCACAGGATCTCGGTGTCGACGGAATCAGCATCGACGGATTCGAGTGCGCCGGCCATCCAGGGGAAGACGATGTCGCAGGCTTGGTCTTGATTCCAGCGGCCGCAGAAAAGATTTCGATACCCATGATCGCTTCCGGCGGCTTCGCCGATGCACGTGGTCTGGTCGCCGCGCTGGCGCTCGGAGCAGACGGCATCAACATGGGTACGCGATTCATGTGCACCACCGAGTCTCCGATCCACCAGAACATCAAAGAAGCCATCGTCGCTGCAGACGAAACACAGACCGAACTGATCTTCCGACCACTCCGCAATACTGCACGCGTGGCAAGCAACATCGTCAGCCGAGAGGTTGTCGACATACTCTCCCGCGGCGGACAATTCGAGGATGTGCGCGACCTGGTAGCAGGAGCGCGTGGGCGAAGCGTCTACGAAACCGGTGATCCCGACGCCGGCATCTGGACGGTCGGCACATCACAGGGGCTGATCCACGACATCCCCACCGTCGACGAGTTGGTCCAGCGCATGGTGTCCGAAGCAGAGGTCATCATCGGGGCACGCTTGCGTTCGATGACCGAACGCGTTTCCGTCTAGGACAGGAGAGCAACCCATGCGTCGAACACTGTTCACAGCCGACCACGAGGCCTACCGAGAGACTGTGCGCGAGTTCATTGCCCGCGAGATCACGCCTCACTACGACAGCTGGGAAGAAGCCAGGCTCGTCGACCGATCAGCGTGGCTCGCGGCCGGCAAGATGGGTATCGTCGGCCTGGCCGTCCCCGAACAATACGGAGGCTCGGGTGAACTCGACTACCGGTACCGGTACGTGGTCGCCGAAGAGATCGCCCGTACCGGTACCACCTCGTTCGGCGCCGGACTCGGCCTTCAGGACGACATCGTCATTCCGTACATCGCCGACCTCGGCACAGACGAGCAGAAAGCACGTTGGCTACCGGGTATGGCTGCCGGTGAACTCATCTGCGCCATCGCGATGACCGAACCGGGTACCGGCAGTGATCTGCAAGGCATCAAGACCTCCGCCGTTCGAGATGGCGACGACTGGATCTTGAACGGGCAGAAGACGTTCATCACCAGCGGAATTCACGCCGACATCGTCATCGTTGCGGCCCGCACCGATCTCAAAGCGGGGTCGCGGGGATTCAGCCTCCTCGTGGTCGAACGTGGGATGGACGGATTCACCCGCGGTCGCAAACTCCACAAGGTGGGGTTGGCGGGTCAAGACACAGCCGAGCTGTCGTTCGACAACGTAAGAGTCCCGGTAGGCAACCTCCTGGGCGAGGAGGGCGGAGGCCTCATTCATCTCATGGAGCGTCTTCCCCGTGAGCGTCTGTCGATCGCCGCGAGCGCAATCAGTTCCGCGCGTGCGGCCTACGAATGGACCAAAGACTACGCGTTCGACCGCACCGCCTTCGGCAAGCCGATCGGCGACTTCCAGAACACTCGATTCGCCCTCGCCGAGATGCTGACCGAGATCGACGTGACACAGGCATACGTCGACAACGCAGTCCTGGCCATCAACGACGACCAGCTGTCAGCAGTCGAAGCGGCACAGGCGAAGTGGTGGGCCAGCGAACTTCAGAAGCGCGTCGTGGATCGATGCGTACAACTACACGGTGGATACGGCTACATGATGGAGTACCCGATCGCCCGGGCGTACGTAGACAGCCGAATCCAGACCATCTACGGCGGAACCACCGAAATCATGAAGGAGATAATCGGTCGCGACATCGCAAAGAGTTGATCAGCACCGAGAACGACCGTGGTCCCGAACATCCTGTGTTCGGGACCACGGTCGTTGTAAGCGCCGTTCTCGCTTCGTCTATCCGAAAACTGCTGCGCGCTTTTCCTGAAACGCCGCAACACCTTCGGCAAAATCACCACTTCCCAACAGGTCGATCTGGCCTATGCGCTCGCGTGTGAACGCATCACCGAGTTCGGTGAGCGTAGCGTCGTTGATCGCCTTCTTGGTAAACCGAAAAGCAGGGGACGACCCGGCGACCAATCGGTGCGTCAGGTCTGCCAATTCCACCGCGAAGGCGTCGTCCTCGCACACGTGCGAGACCAGGCCGCAGTCGAAAGCATCTCGAGCGGATAGTCTTTCGGCCAGCAGCGCCATGCGCATCGCGCGCGCGCGACCGATCGACGCTGCCACCAGTGCGGTAGCTCCACCGTCCGGCATCAATCCCACCTTGGTGAACGCGAGCAGAAAGTAACTCGACTCCGCCGCGAGCACGAGGTCGCACGCCAAAGCCAGCGAAACACCCACACCTGCAGCAGGGCCTCGTACCGCAGCGACCACCGGAAACGGAAACTCTCGAATGGTCTGCACCAAGGCATTGGCGGCATCGATCGTGTCCGCCGACGGCGGACCGGACAACGTCACGTCCGCGAGGTCCGCGCCCGTGCAAAAGGCCTTGCCCTCTCCTTCGAGAACCGCCACCCGCACATCCGAGGATTGTGCGTGCTCGACGAAGATCGTGGCAAGTCTCTCCAGGGTTTCGGTAGTCAACGCGTTCATTCGCGCTGGCCTGTTGACAACTATGCGGAGCACCCCGCCGTTTCGGCTCGCGTAGACATCCGGTCGCGTTTCGGTCATTGAAATTCCTTGTCAGTCAGACTCGATCGAGTTGTGCTACAAAAGTTGATCTTCGCGATCCATCGACGATGAGTAGGGGGGGCAACGTAAGAACGATCGAGAGAGGCTGTCGCGACATTCCTCGCCTGTACTTCTTCCCCTCAGCCGCCCAGCCAATCCTTCGTCACGACGGTGGTGTCGGCCCCGGGTGGCCGAGCACCTGACGGCTGTGCAGTCCTGGAACGGGAGAACCGCGGCGCGGGTGCCGCCTGCACTATTCCGTCGGCCTCGACAAGAGTTCCCCGCTGGGCAAGATGCGGGTGCAGCGCGGCTTCGGCGGGACTCAGGACAGGAGCAACACAAGCGTCCGTCGATTCGAACAGCGCTGCCCAGGCGTCTCGCGTGCGCGACGAAAACGCCTCCGTGAACCGTTCTCGGATTGTGGGCCAGCCCCTTCGATCCATCTGTTCAGGCAACGATTCCGGCGCGATATCCAGGCCTTGGAGGAGCGCCGCGTAGAACTGCGGTTCGAGGGCACCGACTGCTACGAACTTACCGTCCGAACATTCGTAGGTGTCGTAGAACGGCGTGGAACCGTCCAGGAGGTTGGTTGCACGTGAGTCACTCCACTGTCCGCTCCCTCGCAACGACCACATCATCTGCGCCAACACCGAAGTTCCGTCGACAATTGCGGCATCGACCACTTGTCCTTTGCCCGAACTCTCTCGCTCGTACAAGGCAGAGACGATTCCGACGATCAAGAACATGGAGCCACCGCCGAAGTCCCCGACGAGGTTCAGCGGAACCGTGGGTTTCTCGGCCGGACCGATGGCGTGCAGGACTCCGGTCAGCGCCAAGTAAGTAATGTCATGCCCCGCCCGCTGCGCGAGTGGGCCGTCTTGGCCCCATCCGGTCATACGTGCGTAGATCAGCCGGCTGTTGAGTTCGGTGCACACGTCGGGACCGAAACCCAGCCGCTCGGTCACGCCGGGCCGAAAACCTTCCAGGAGCACATCGGCTTTCGAGACGAGGGCCCTCACCAGCTCTCGGCCTGACTCGGTCTTGAGGTCGGCTTCCACCGACCGTCTCCCCCGCAAAAGTTGGTCCTGCTCCCGTGGCGAGATCTCGAGTCCACCAGACGGACGCTCGACTCGAACTACGTCCGCTCCGAGATCTGCAAGCATCATCGCAGCGTGTGGCCCCGGCCCCAACCCGGCGAGTTCCAGCACTCGAACACCGTGCAACGGGCCGCTCATCCGACGGACACCTTCCCTGAATAGCGCTCGCGCAGTTTCCCTTTGACTAGTTTCCCGGTCGGAGTTCGAGGTAGATCCGTACTGAACACGAGTCGCCTCGGCAACTTGTACTTGGCGATCTGTCCGCGCAAATGAGAAAGCAGTTCGTCGCGAAGCGCATCGCTGGCTTCGGCTTCGGGGACTGGCTCGACGACAGCCATCACTATCTCCCCCATCTCGTCGTCGGGCAACCCGATCACCGCCGCGTCCAATACCGAGGAATGCTCGATCAGCACGTTCTCGATCTCCTGCGGGTATATGTTCACACCACCCGAGATAATCATGAAGGACTTACGGTCGGTCAGAAACAGATAACCCTCCTCATCCATGAAGCCGACATCACCCGTAGTCGTCCAGGTCGGGTGGGCGGGATGCTGTGCTTCCTGGGTCTTTTCGGGCGCATTGTGATAATTGAAGGGCAACTCGTCACGTTCGAAGTACAGCGTACCCACCTCGCCGGAGGGTAGATCTTCGCCGTTCTCCCCACATACGTGGAGCACTCCCAGGGCGGCTCGCCCCACTGTGCCCGGCTTTCGCAGCCACTCGTCCGAGTGAACAATGGTCATGCCGTTGAGTTCCGTCGAGGAGTAATATTCATCCAGAATGGTTCCCCACCAATCGATCATCTTTCGCTTCACATCGACGGGGCACGGTGCGGCTGCGTGGACGGCAAGTCGCAGAGACGATATGTCGTAACGGTCTCGGGTTTCCTGTGGCAGTTTGAGCATGCGCACGAACATTGTCGGCACCCACTGGCTGTACGTGACGCGATAACGCTCGATGTATTCCAGGGCC
Source organism: Rhodococcus sp. ARP2 (assembly GCF_001029585.1). NCBI lineage: Bacteria > Bacillati > Actinomycetota > Actinomycetes > Mycobacteriales > Nocardiaceae > Rhodococcus > Rhodococcus sp. ARP2. Next base: position 15,910 of record NZ_LEKE01000018.1, read on the forward strand.
TTTTCCGGATCGAACCGATTCATCATCACTACGGTGCCGCCCAGCGCCTGGACCGACGCGCACGTCCGGAGCGGAGCGGCATGATAGAGCGGCGCCGGGGACAGATAGATGTCGTCTTCGGTTACACCCCAAACACTTTGGTTCATTGTCGTCATCTGATCGCCGGGATCCTGTATCCGGCGATTCGGTAGAGCCGGCTTGATGCCCTTGGGACGGCCGGTTGTTCCCGACGAGTACAACATGTCGGCGCCGCGCGGTTGATCCGGGAGCGGTATGTCCGACTCCATGTCAGCCGCCTGGTCGAGGGAGTCGTATCCGTCTAGTTGACCGCCGAAGGAAAGCCTGGTCACCTGCCGGGGAACGAGGTCGGACAGCGTCTCTGCCAGTTCGCCCAGAGCAGCATCGACGATGACTACCTTTGCCTCGCAGTCCTCAACGATGTATGCACCTTCCGGAGCGGTCAGGTGCCAGTTGACCATCGTCAGGTAGACACCGGATCGCATAGCCGCCCAGTAGATGTCGAAGACCTGAACGTTATTGGTGGCGAGCACGGCCAGGTTGTCGCCTCGCCGCAACCCGAGTCCGTGGAGCACTCGCGCAATCCGAATCGAATTCGATTCCAGTTGCGCGAACGTCACCGCTTCACCGGTCTCGGCAACGATTACCGCGGCCTTATCCGGGTTTGTCGCAACATACGCTCCGGGATACATGGTTTACTCCAAGGTTCGTTCGCTAAGGTCATTTGTTCACAAAGTTGTTCGTGTAGAGATCATTCGAGAGACAGCGCGACTTTTCCTACCGCCGTACGCTCACTCAACGACTTCAATGCATCGGCGGCACGCGCCAAGGGGTAGAGGGTGGGCTCGGGCACCCTCAGAGCTCCGGACTCGAGCAGGGGGTAGAGCTCCTGCCATTGACGCGCCAGATATTGGGGATCGGTTTTCAGATATTCACCCCATCCTGCACCGGTAATCGAAATATTCTTCAGGAGAAGTCGATTGACTTTGACCGTGGGAATATCACCGCCGGTGAATCCCAAAACGACCAGGCGACCGTTCGGCGCAAGGCTGCGCAGGCTGTCGGTGAAGCGGTCACCACCGACCGGATCGAGAATGATGTCGACACCGCGCCCATTCGTGATCCGTTGGACGCGTTCCTTCCACCCGTCGACCGACACGACGTGCGTTGCCCCGGACTCCGCGGCGATTTTCTCCTTCTCGCCTGTACTCACGACAGCGACGGTCTCCAGACCCAGCGCTGACGCGACATGCAACGCGGCCGTACCCAACCCACCGGCCGCGCCGTGAATCAGGACGGTCTCGCCGGCACGGTATCGCGCGCGTTCGTCGAGGGCGAAATGCGCGGTCAGATAATTCAGGAGAAATCCCGAGCCGGCCGAGAGCGAGACCGCATCAGGCAGAGCAAAGACATTGGACGGCGCGACCGCAACGGTCTGCTGCCACGCGCCTTCCCCGGTCGTAAGCACGGCCACGCGCCGCCCGGGTGTGAAGCCGGACCCTGGCGGCGCGCTCCGAACGGTACCGGCGCCCTCAACGCCTAGCGCGCAAGGTAATTCGCGCACCGTTTGGTAGCTGCCCGTGGTCTGGAGAAGATCGGGGAAACTCACTCCGGCGGTGTGCAGATCAATTACCACCAGTGCCGGATCGACAGGTTCGTCGACATCGACCAACGACAGACCTCCGGGCCCCGTCGCCTCCACCAAGTGGACTGCTTTCATTCAAACTCCTCGGACTGGTCCCGGCGACTTCGTTGACAAACGGAATCCGCCGTAGCAACAGTTTAACGATCGTTAAGTAGGACTCTACGGCGACAGGCAGACCATGGCAATGACGTCTGACCGCGGGATGCCCCCGGGCCGTAGTCCTCGACGATGTTCGCGAAGCCACACTGGCAGAGAGCGGTTTTCGATCAGGTCGTCAGTACAGGTAATCCTCGCCGCTGGCGCGCACGGTTATGTCACTGATGCTGATACCCCATGGTTGATCGATGATGTGAACAACAGCGTCAGCCAGGTCGTCGGGCTTGATCAGCCAGTATTCGATGGAGTCGACGTCCTTCTGCCCGGGGCTGAGGGTGCCGTCGGTTAGATGCCCGACGTTCTCCATGTAGGTACCCGCACGTTGACCGGTGAGACCGAGGATCGCGTTCTCGTTGACGATCCAGCTCGCCAAGTTTGTTCCTGTCACGCCTGTGGGCTTGACCGTCGTCACCTTGATCTTGCCCTTGGCTTCGATTCGCAGTGAATCCGAGATCGTGGTGACTGCAGCCTTGGTCGCGCTGTAGACGCCGGAACCGTCGATGCCTGCGTTTCCGAAGATCGACGAGATGTTGACGACTTGACCGCGTCCCTGCTCGATCATCTGGTCGTATACGGCCGAGATTCCGTTCACGACGCCCTTGATGTTGATGTCGATTGCCTTGTGCCACTTCTGCCACGCACGTTCGTGATCGGCGAAATACGCGAGAGGCATGACGCCTGCGTTGTTGACGAGTACGTCGAGCGCTCCGTACTCCGAAATGCCGTGCTGCGCCGCAGCGATGACCTGATCCATGTCGGTGACGTCGGCAATCTTGTAGGTACCGGTGAATCCCGCGGCCGCGATACCGTCGAATACAGTCTTCAGGCCCGCCTCGTTGATGTCCACGCCGACGACTTTGGCGCCCTGCGCTGCCACCTTCTCGGCGATGAGTTGACCGAACCCACCGCCTGCACCGGTGATGAGAATGACCTTGTCCTGCAAGTACTGAGACATAGCTGTTTCCTCTTGTTCTGGATCTCGGGTTCGTTGTGGGTCAGACGATGTCGATGGCATCGAGGACTGCGGCGACGGTCTTGCGGTCGCCGGAAACCTCGACGGCAGACCGCCATGCAGATCGAGTGGTCCCCCACCGCAGGAATTCGGTGGCCTGGGTGGTCGCGACGTTCTCCGGCACGTCGTCAGCTTCGGTGACGGTCACTCCCCCATCGCCATGAGAGATGACAAAAGTGCGCTCGGTGGCGCCGTTGAGGCGCAGTGCCACAGGCGATGTCAAGGCGGCGGCGACAGCTTCGCCGCACATCTGCGGGAGCCCCGCAACCATCCAGTCGATCGCCGGATCGACAGCGGCCGCCACGTCGATCTCACCGTGAGGAAACGGTCCGAACGGCGACAGAAGATCCGACGTCAAATGGACGAGATGGTCGAACGACACTGCGTCACTGAGCTGATGAAGGCGATAAGTCCCGAGGTCGAGCATCTCGAGTGTGTTGTTGCGAAGCTCCTCTGTCTGCAGCGCGGCCAACGTCGCGAGTCCCGCTTCGGATTGTTCCCGGTAGTAGTCCAGAATCTGCTCGTGCGGTAGATCGGCACGCTCGCGGACGGCAGCGTCGTTGAGCCGCTCGGACTTTCCACTGGGGTTCGGCGGGAACACCAGATCCGGATCGGCGATGAAGTTGAAGAAGAACGCCATGTGACCGATGAGATCGTGGACGCGCCAACCGTGGCACGCACTGTCTGCTTCCCACTCGGTGGTGCCGAACTGCTCGGCGATTTTCAGTGTGTTTTCTGCCAGCGCACGAGCGCCGGCGAGTCCTGCGTCGGACATGGTGGCTCAATTCTTACGAGGATGCGAGGAAAATGGATTTGAGCTGCTGGTACGCCGCGAGCCCTTCGGGACCGAGTTCACGACCCAGGCCGCTGGCTTTGACTCCACCGAACGGTGAACCCCAGTCGAGGTTGAAGGTGTTGACACCGAACGAGCCGGTCTCGACACGTCGAGCAATTGCGATACCGCGTTCCTCGTCGGAGGTCCATACAGTCCCACCGAGGCCGTACTCGGAGTTGTTGGCAAGCACGACAGCCTCATCGACGTCGTCGTATGAAATGACTGACAGCACCGGCCCGAATACTTCCTGCCGTGCGATGGTGCTGTCGTTGTCGATATCGGCGAACACCGTGGGCTGCACGAAGAATCCGGTGTCGAGGTCGGCGGGGCGTCCGCCACCCGTGGTGACAGTTCCGCCCTCCGAGCGTCCCTGGTCGATCAAGGACAGCACACGTTCCTGTTGCCTTGCGCTCACCATCGGGCCGACGAACGTCGACGGCTCCATCGGGTCGCCGACCTGCAGACCCTCGGCCATTGCGGTAATGGCGTCGACGTACGTTCGACTATGGCTGCGGGGAACCAAGATTCGAGTCGACATATAGCACGTCTGCCCACTGTTGAGCAGGGACGCAGTTGCCAGACCGGTTACCGTCTCCTCGACATCCGCGTCGTCGAGGACCAGGGCCGCCGACTTGCCACCCAACTCCAAGGTAACGGGGCGAAGCATACCGCCACACACCGTGCCGATGTGTCGACCGGCCGCAGTGGATCCGGTGAAGGCTACCTTGTCGATCCCGGGATGCGCCACGAGATACTGACCGATCTCCGGTCCGCCAGTCACGATGTTGATGACACCCGCGGGAAGTTCTGCCGCAATGGCGGCCTCGGCCAATATATAGGAGTCCAAGGTGGTTTCGGGAGAGGGTTTCAGCACGACGGTGCATCCCGCAGCAAGAGCCGGGGCGATCTTGAACATCGAAAGCACAGCCGGGAAGTTCCAGGGCGCGATGGCAGCAACGACACCGATCGGCTCGCGTCGCACGATTGTCGTACCCGGCATCGGTTGGCTGGCCCGTCGCTCTTCGGTAGGCATCGACTCGGCGAGGCCTGCGTAATAGCGCAAAAGCTGGACGGGTGCGGCCCCCTCGGCGAAACGGGCGAGCTCGATAGGCATGCCGTTCTGGTGAGTGACCGCCGACGCGCGGTCTTCGGATCGTTTCGCGAGTTCGTCGGCGAACCTGCGGATGACACGCGCACGTTCGGCGGGGGAAAGATCGGCCCAGTCATTCCGTCGCAACGCTTTTCGAGCCGCTGATACAGCTGCGTCGACATCCGTCGATACGGAGGCGGGGAACGAGCCTATCTGCTGCTCCGTGAAAGGTGATACGGCTCGGATGATTTCGGAAGTATCCGGCGCTCTCCACAGTCCATCGATGAACAGTGCAGTGCGGTCGGTGAGTGTTGTCATTTCTGGCTCCTCCAGGGATGGCGCTCGACGTTGAACCAGCCAACCTGTGTTGATCATCACTGCTCAGAGGACGAGAAAATTGACATCATGCGCCAATTTATTTACATTTCGACACATGGCAGATCTGATCAGTGCCTCGTCGCTGACGCGACTGCCCGAGTTGATCTCCGAACTCGGCGGAGATCCGTACGAATTCCTCGACCGTGTGGGCATCGATCCGGCCATCATCGGCGCGTACGACCACTTCTTGCCGTTCAGCGCCCTGTCCACGCTGCTCGGACTCTGTGCGGATGAATTGGAGTCGCCCGACTTCGCACTCAGGCTCGCAGGCAGACAGGACCCGGACATTCTCGGTCCGGTTGCCATCGCGGCCCGCAGTGCCGAGACAATCGGAGATGCGTTGCACGACGTCGCCCGATACGCGCACGTGTACAGTCCGGCGTTGGCGGTCGATCTGACAGTCGGCGACACCGAGGTGTCCTACGGACTCGACACCGTGCTGCATCGACTTCCGTATCGGTCCCACGTCGTGGAACTGGCGATGGGCGTAACGCTTCAGACGTTCCGGATGATGGCCGGCCCGGATTTCCATCCGACGCAAATCTCGTTTCAACATCCACGGATCTCCGAAATACGGAGGTACGTCGAGTATTTCGGTTGTTCCGTCGAGTTCAGCTCGGATCGGAATCTGTTGACCTTTCCGCGCGGAGTCATGCATCGCCACCTGCCCCGGGTGGATCCGTTGGCCTACGACTTCGCCGTGCGTTTCATGGCAGGTCGAGATCCGGATGTGGCGTTCCACGACGCGGTGTCGGCTTTGATCGTGCGTTCCCTGCCTGCAGGGGCAGCCACACTGAAGCAAGTCGCGACATTGATGATGCTGCACCCGCGAACATTGCAGAGACGATTGGCGTTGGAAGGCAAGGCGTTCGAATCGCTCGTCGACGATTCACGACGCGAACTCGCTCTCGGTCTTCTCTCGAACAGAGACGTGTCCCTCTCCGAAGTGTCACGCCAACTCGGCTATTCCGAACCGAGCACCCTCACTCGAAGCTGTAGGCGTTGGTTCTCCACAACGCCCCTGGAGAAGCGGAGGGCACTTACCCGCCGCGCTGGTTGACCGCATGAGCTACGACGCCGACGGTTCGAAGGTCGTAGCGGCTCACCACCGGGGGCGTGGGAGATGGGATGAGAACAGATCTGGCATTGCGTCACTGCAACGGTCAGGAAACACGGCCTCTCGCTTTTCCAGAAACGCCGCAACACCTTCACGAACGTCAGCCTGAGCACCGCGAGCATTAATTCCGATGCTCTCGACGCGATGCGCGACCATGGGATGTTCGACTCCCAGCATGCGCCAGATCATCTGACGCGACAGGGCAACCGATACCGGCGCGCTGTCACGGGTCAGGCTATGCGCGAGCGCCGTCGCCTCCCCTAGAAGATCTTCGCGCGAATGCAGTCGGTAGACCAACCCGGCCGAAAATGCCTCCGTAGCAGTGAAGATCCGTCCGGAGTAGATCCAGTCGAGGGCTCGCTGGAGCGGAACCAGTTTCGGCAGCAACCACGACGAACACGACTCGGGCACGAGTCCTCGCCGATTGAAGACGAAACCCATCCTGGCGTCGTCGGCGGCCAAGCGAAAGTCGGCCGCAAGAGTCATGGTGATACCCACGCCGACCGCCGGTCCGTTGATGGCCGCAATGATCGGCTTCAATGAATCGAACATTCGCAGGACGACGCGTCCGCCGCCGTCCCGACGTAGATCGTCACCGTCCGCGTCAGTTCCGTTCGACTCGGCGCTCCATTCGGAGAACGTCTCTGCCCCCGAGGACAGATCTGCCCCCGCGCAAAAGGCGCGGCCCGCTCCTGTCAGGATCACCGCGCGCACAGCGTCGTTCGCGTCGGTGGAGTCGAACGCTTCGATGAGCTCGTTTTCCATCGTCGTGGTGAATGCGTTCAGCTTGTCCGGTCGATCAAGGGTGATCACGGCGATACCGTCTTCGATACTCATCGATATGTGTTCCACAGGTACCTCTTTCTCCGGGTGGCGATTAGCGAACGATAATCGGTATTCTGCCCATATCGGCAGTTCAAGACGGTTCCTTTCCATCAGGTGTGTCCCGCGACTGTTCGGCTCTAAGCTGGGCAAGACGCAGGCACCGAGGAAATGAGAAGGAAACCGAACAATGAGTGGGTCGAAGACAGTCGTTGTCCGGCAACTCATACTCGATTCCGCTGTCCGAAACATGAACGAGCGCGGCTATCACGGGACGTCCATGCGTGATATCTCCGCCGGCGCCGATCTCACTGTCGCGTCCATCTACCACCACTTCAAATCCAAGCAGGAAATCCTTCAGGAAATCATGATTCGGGCGCTCCACGACGCCATCAGCATGACCCGCAGTGCACTGCTGCGCTCCGGCGGCGACCCGAAAGACCAACTGCAAGCAATCGTCCGCGCTTGGGTCATGTTCCATACGACCAGGCGCGAAGACGCCCTCGTAGGAGCGACAGAATTGCGTAGCTTGGACGAATCGGGTCACCGTCTGGTCGTAGCCCTGCGCGACGAGCAGGAAAGCATGTTTCGCGACGTCGTCGAACGCGGCATTGAAGAAGGTGCTTTCCACACTCCATTTCCCCGAGATGCCGTGCGCGCCATTATCAACATGGGGCAGCAAGTCTGTGTGTGGTGGCGCGTCGACGGACCGATGAATGCGGAAGATATCGCGTCTCGGTACTGCGCATTGGCGACCGCGATGATCGAATCAAGCTGAGCTGGGCGACACCTCCGCCAAAGAAGATCTGAAGGCCCGAAGACCTGAAGGGCTCCAGGACAGAAGCCACATAACGCCGTCGATGTGCGAGACCAGCGTGCCTCGACTTTCGTCCGCACCCCGCCGCTCGAATCGGTATCTCCATTCCTGAGACCTGCATCACTGACTAATCATCATCTCAGGCGAACGATCGTTTGGCAACAGATTCCGAATCGCACCATCCCTGCGGAGAAAGTCGCTGCAAAAGCGCACTTTTCCCGACTATTGACATTTAACGATCGTTAGGTCAATGATGACTCGCAGCCGAACGATCGTTTGGCAAATTCGGAACGAAGGAGTGCGGGCCACATGACCACCTCCGCATTGCCACGAGATGACGCTGCACACGTCGCCGGCGGCCTCGACGTGGTCACCTTCGCCACCCGAATTTGCGAGCGCCTCCGGTACGGCAATGGCGGCGAGATATGACTTCTCGTATCGAAGAACCCACTCGCACTTGGATATTGCGTCACCACCTTTCGACCCCATACCCGGCGAGCACGATTCCGTCTGGTGCCGGCGCTCGGGACAAGCTCGTCGACGGCCGCACACCGAACTTGCCGCAACTCACGTCCTGACCGAACTCAACTGAACGACCCCACAGAGAGCGAATCGCGATGACCAACAACACCGAATCTGCGGTGGAGCGCCCGGGCAGATCTCGGCGCGCGTCCTTTGCAGCCGCTATCTCCACTTCCCTGGAGTGGTACGACTTCTTCATCTACGCGACTGCCGCCGCGCTCGTGTTCAACTCGACGTTCTTCGCCACCGACAGCGAGGTGGTCGCTGCAATGAGTTCGTTTGCCACCGTCGCAGTCGGATTCATCGCCCGTCCTATCGGTGGAGTGCTCGCCGGTCATTTCGGTGACCGGTACGGCCGAAAGCCGGTGCTCGTTGCCGCCGTGGTCCTCATGGCTGTGGCAACCTCCTTGGTTGGTTTCGTCCCCAACACCAATGTCGTGTGGCTTGCCCCGGCCATTCTCGTGACGCTGCGAATCTGCCAGGGCTTGGCCGTGGGAGCACAGTGGGGCGGGGCCGTATTGCTGGCCACCGAGAACGCACCGGCGGACCGCCGCGGGCTCTTCGGCAGCTTCGCCCAACTCGGTGTTCCGATCGGTGTGGTGCTGGGCAATATCGTGTTCCTGGTCCTGACAGCAACTCTTGCGGCTGATTCGTTCCTCTCATGGGGATGGAGGATCCCGTTCTGGATCAGCTTGGTCATGCTTCCAGTGGCATTCCTCATCCATCGCTATCTCGAAGAAACCCCCGAGTTCAAGGCACTCGCAGAAAAACTCGCCGAATCGCCGGTCGTTCGGAAGTCCCCCATTCTCGAAGTGCTCAAGAAGAATCCAGGCACAGTCCTCGCAGCAGCAGGCGCCAATGCCATCGGCGTGATCTTCTTCTACACGATGATCACCGGTTCGGTTCAGTTCGCGACCACCTACCTGGAGATACCGCGGTCGACGGTCCTCACCTACATCCTGATCGCATGTGCAATACAGATTCCCCTGGTTCCGCTGGCGGGATATCTGTCCGACCTCTACGGTCGCAAACTAGTCTTCGGCCTCGGCACCGCAGCCATGATGCTCTGGGGTATCCCGATGTGGCTGATGATCGGTGGATCCAGCCCGGACACGATCTGGCCGTTTGCCGTCGCGGTTATCGTCGGCGTAGTAGCAATGTCCCTCCAAACCGGTACGCAGGGAACACTCTTCGCTGAACTGTTCCCACCGGAGATTCGATTCTCCGGCGCTTCACTCGGTTATCAGATCTCCGCAATCATCGGAGGTTTCGCGCCGATGATCATGGTGATGCTGATCAACGGAAATCCGGACAACGCATGGAAGGTCGGTTCCTTCCTCGCCGCTGCCGGTGCTATCGGATTGATCTGCCTCTACGTGATCATTCGCCGATACTCCGGAACCTCGCCGACCGTCGCAAGCACCCGTGTGGAGACCGCGAACGCTCAGTACGCATCATGATCAACCTGGGGTGAGTGGTCTCGATGCCACTCACCCCAGGTTTTCGGGTACGAGAAATGACTGTCGGCGACTGCCGATAAAGTGGCCCCCACAAGTCGACGTGTCCTTCGTCGACCAGGAGCACAGGTTCGAGGAGTGTGTCGGTAGCAGTGGCAGTGGAATCTTCGGTGCTGCTGAAGTGGTACTCCGAGACGGCTCGTGACCTGCCGTGGCGACGCGAGGGCGTCAGTGCCTGGCAGATCCTGATGAGCGAGATCATGCTCCAGCAGACGCCGGTGGTGCGCGTTGCGCCCATCTGGGAAGAGTGGGTGGAGCGCTGGCCGGTACCGTCGGCGATGGCAGCGTCGAGTCAGGCAGAAGTACTTCGCGCGTGGGGCAAACTTGGTTACCCACGACGCGCGCTGCGGCTTCACGAATGCGCGGGCGTCCTGGCTGCCGAGCACGGTGACGTGGTGCCGGAAGACGTCGACACCCTGCTCTCCCTACCGGGAATCGGTTCGTACACCGCCCGCGCCGTGGCGTGCTTCGCCTACGGACAGCGAGTGCCGGTGGTGGACACCAACGTACGACGCGTAGTTGCGCGAGCCGTCCACGGCAATGCGGAACCAGGCAATCCGTCCAACACACGCGACCTCGCCGACGTCGCGGCGCTGCTGCCACGGACACGAGCGCGCGCCGCCACCTACAGCGCCGCTCTCATGGAACTCGGTGCACTGATCTGCACTGCGCGGACGCCGAACTGCGAGAACTGCCCTTTGCCGAACTGCGCGTGGGTCGCTTCGGGCAAACCGGCACACACCGGACCGCCCAAGAAGGTGCAGAAGTTCGCGGGCACCGATCGCCAAGTTCGCGGAAAATTGATGGCCGTTCTGCGCGAGAGCCACCGTCCGGTCGAACGCGCGCAATTCGACATCGTCTGGCCGACCGATCCTGGTCAGCGTGACCGCGCACTACATTCCTTGTTGGTCGACGGACTGGTCGAGCAGACCGATGACGGCCTGTTTGCACTGGCTGGAGAAGGTACGCCCTAGCCCACTCGCATCGGGTCGCATGCTTCTGCTGGTTCGACGGTCTGGGGTGGTGTGACATCAGGATCCGAACGCCGAAACGCAGCGGGAACGACGGGTACCACCGGGTCGCAAGGCGGGAGCGTCAGGATCGGTAGGGCCGCTCCGGACGGTGGCCCGCTCGTCGGGTTCGCCGGCTCGGCGCCGACGTTCGGGCGATCAGTGGACACCGCTCGCGACCCGTCCGGCGACAGAGCGATCAGCAATCCCGTCAGCATGAGCAGGAGCGGCAGCACTATTGCCGCCGCCCACCGGATTCTGTTGACGGGCTGAACAGCCGCGCCGCCAGCGGACCTGACCTCACTCCCCCGACCGGCCGCTACCAGCGCAGCGCCTATCGCCAGTTGGGCGCGCTCGCCGAGATACAGGAAGCCGAGCCCTGCCGATTCGGCGGCTTCGGCGGACAGCTGCCGAGACTCTTCCTTCACCAGCATCGCGACGAGCATCTTGGGCACGGGGTCTCGTTCAGCGACGAGCAGGTCCAATGTCGCAGCAAATGTCGAGCTGTCTGTAAGCAACTCGGCGGTTGCGTAACGGTGCGCCGAGTCCACGACGCCGGCGCTCGGATCGATGGCAGCGATCACAGTCTCACCGCCGTCCGGCCAGAATGCGAGAATCGGCGAAATACCATTCAGGGCGTCGACCGTCCGCAAGTAGGCAATGCGAGCGTCCAGACCGTTGACCAACTCGATGTTCTCGAAAGTGCTGGAGGACAATGAACCCGGGACAAATTCGCGCACGTCCGCGCGCTCGCACATCACTCCGAGGACGGTGGGGCACAGGTTCGAGCGCAGGGCCCGACCGGTGGCGACCTCGGCAGCGGAGGCGAGCGCGCGTGCCGACGCTTGCGCAGAGGGAACAGTCCCGTTCGCGCCCCACGGATGACGGAACTCGTCGATCGAGCCCAGAAGGGGCGTGTCCGCATCTACGAGAGCTGTTGAAATGGAATTGTTTTCGAATACCACGCCCAGGCTTTCACGCACTGGATCCTCCATCGACTGTTTCCAACTGGTTCTGAACTGTTTCAGGTGTTGCTATCACTGTGGAGCTGTATCAGAACGTCAGGCCACCGACCGCCATTGCCCCTGGTTCCAACACCACGTCCACCGGCGCTCGGCCGTCGACCGTGACGCGATACGTCCCCGGCAGGAGTCCGACAAACGAGAAGCGACCCTCGAACGGTTTCACCGTCCGCGCTATCGCGTGCCCGCATTGATCGACGCCGTTGATCACCACCGCCTCCGAGATGCCCGACGTCACCAGACCTGAGATCCGACCATCTGCCGAGACAGCTGTCCCCTGGTCTCTCCGACCACCAACAGAATTCCCTTGTGGATCACACACTCCCGGGGTGGTCGCCACCCGCACGGTGACATCGTCCGACCGCACGCGAGCCGCCCCTCGATCTGCGGTGACCAGTGCAGCAATCGATAGACCGTCGGCGTCTTCCCGCTTTCCCGCAGTCATCGTCGCTGTCCGGGTGAAGTACCGATCCGCTTCCAGATTGCCTATCGGGCAATGTAACCCGAACTCGTCGACACCCGAGCCATCTTTGCAGTAGTCAGGCACGGACGGTAGAACGAAACCTCGAGGCACCGGAAGCTGCACGACCACGTCCGAGAGCGGATGCCCCCGGACGCCGATGTCTACGACATACGTCACCGGATCACCTTCTCGGACAATGCCGTTGGACGGTCCGGAATCGAGCCCTGGACCGTCACCGGGATCGAACGGCGGCGCACCGTCAATCACCGTCAACTCGACTGTGAAGGGAGAAGCGGACTCTCCCTCGGCTGCCAATCGAACATCCGACTGCATCGGTAGCGCACCGAGCGCAGCTGCGCCGACAAGTAACACTCCTGTCACCACGACTACGCCTCGCACTCTTCGGGCGCACGCTCTCGGTCGGAGTCGGACCGTAACCGCCTTCGACCACACCACTGACAGACGAGTTCTCACGACACTCCTTCGATGGCCGACCCCTCGGGGCCCGGTCGGGCACTCTCGACCAGATTTGGCGAATCCCGAGCTACGTTCAATAGAAGTCGCTCGAGGGACTCGAAAGCCAATGGTGACGGCATGATTATGTGGGTGAACTTCTCTCACCCGGGGTGAAGTCGCGGGTGAATTGCCCGGGATGACACGCTCTGGATTCGCACCAGCTACGCTCCTCCATGTAGATAGATGGATCGAGACAATCCGCCCAAATCCGCCAATTAGCGTGGGGCGTGAAAGCAGAAAGGGTCCGCGTTGATGTTCGGGAGGGACGGCCACGACTGGGCAGCTATTCCCGAAAGGCGCACTCTCACCGAGTCGATTCCTCGGCAAGCACTGTTCGCGAAACTGGATCGACGCGCCGCTCTGACCATCGTCCGTGCACCGAACGGCCACGGGAAATCGTCGTTGATCGCATCGTGGCTGCGCGCCCATCTGGCATCCGAACGAATACTCGTCTGGGTCTCGGCCCCACAGCCCTCGTCGACACTCGAAGATTTCTGGGCCGTTGTCCTCGATCGAATCCACGCTGCCGGAATCGCACTGCCCGACGTCGACGATCTCGCCGATCCTTTCACCGCTGCCGCCAAATCCCTGAACGCCCTCAGCCGCCCCGTGCTGCTCGTGCTGATCAGGCCGGATCTGATATCGGAACCAGAGTTGGACGATCAGTTGATCGATCTCCTCACCCTCTGCCACAACCTGGACCTCGTGGTCACGCTCTCTGGATTCGGCATGTTCGCCGAGCCATACCTTCTCGACACGGATCACGAGGTCATCGGCGCCGATGAGCTGTTGTTCACGACATCCGATACCGCCCAATTGCTGGAACAGGCGGGGGTGCGCACGGCTGAGGGTGATGCAGAACAAATCACATCCCTGACGGGTGGGCTGCCCGCATTGGTTCGCACCGCAGTCGCCGCCGTCAGGGACTCACGTAACAGCAACCGTGAGCGAGAGATCAAAACGAACACCGCGCAAGCGATAGACGATTACGTGACTGATTCCGTTCTCGCCACCGCTGAGCGCCTAAAGCAACATGAGTTCCTACTCGCGACCGCCTTTGGTCGATCGATCACCGTCGGCGTCGCCACAATGCTGTTCGAGTCCCAGCGCCCTGACACTGCCGAAACCGTTCATGAGATCCGCTCGCGGCTGGTGACGCTGGAGACAGCCGGCTTGTTGTCGCGCGTCGAGGCCGAAGCCGACGAAACATGGGAATTGCCTCCCGCCATTCGACGATCGATACTCGCGCACCACACTCGCGTGGGAATCGATCCGTCGCAACGTCTTTCATTCCTCGCTCACAATCGACTCGACAACGGTCATCACGCGTCGGCGCTGGACTACGCGGTCGAGGCACAGAACTGGACCCTGGCAGTAGACATCGTCGAACAACATTGGGTGACGATGATCGTGCATAACCTGGACTCGGTTCGCTCCGCCCTCCAACGGATTCCGGCGGAAGCTGCCGACAAGCACTCTGCCGTCGAGGCCGGGCGTGCCTTGTTCACGATGCATCCGAGCAAGCGATCCACGGCAATCGACTTGCTACCCGAATCGCCGGCCGAACTGTGGGAACTCGGCGCCCAACCCAGCGCGAAGGACGCCTTGAGCATCGCCTGCGTTCAATCGATCATGCTCAGGATGGCCGGTGAATACGGGCTCTCGGCAGAGACCACCAGGCGGCTGTCTCACCTCAGCCGCAGTGCGCTGGAAAACAATCCGGAAGCGGTCAGCGCACAACTCCCCCTGATGCGACTTCAATGGGCGATCAATTTTCAATTGAGCGGCAGGTTCACCGAATCCACGATCAAGGCTCGAATGGCATACCACGGCGCCCTGTCTCACGGAGTCGACTTCATCGCTCGCAACTCTGCGGGTAGTGCCGCCCTGAATTGGGCTTTGGCAGGTGAGCCGCGGCAGGCCAGACACTGGTTCGAACTCGAACAGAAGCATCCTGACCCCGGGGGTTGGCTCGAACCTGTAGTCAAGATCGCCGGCTTGACGGCACGGGCTCTCGCCGCTCTCGACACACTCGACTTCGGTGACGCACGTATCGCACTGACCGACCTCGGCGTTCCGTCCGACACCGAGGAGCTATGGGCGTTCGTCGTCTATGCGCACAGCCAATTCGCCCTGACTCAGAGCAATGCATCTTCGGCTCTGTCGTTGCTCCACAACGCAATTGGAGTGCATTCCAAGCAGTACACTGCCACGTCTTTCGCGCTTCCTCTGCTGCAATCCGCAGAAATCGATCTCCTGCTCGCACTCGGCGAGGGAAACAAGGCGACGGCTCTGGCCAAGGAAATTGCCGATCCTGCAGCCAACCCGTGGACGCTCGCATCGGTGGCGCGTTTACGTCAGCGAATCGGCCAGAACGAGGCCGCTGTGGCGCTGTGTCATCAGTTCGACTGGTCTGGCGAATCCTATCCGCGGGCACAGATGGAATCGCTTCTGGTGCAAGCGGTTGCGCACTCCGAGCTGGGTGAGCCACGCCTCGCCTCTCAGGAGTGGTCCAGAGCGTGCAGTATCGCGGACCAAACCGGACTTCTGCGTCCGTTCGCGACCATCGGATCGGCGGACGTCGAGAAACTCGAATCGATGGCAGTAACAAAATCGCGTGCACTCGCCGAGTTCTCGAAAAGGACTCCTGCGGAATCATTTCCGGGATTCGTACGTATCGTGGAGCTGACCGAACGCGAACAGAAGGTCCTCTCACTCCTGGCGCTCGGCATGGGGTCGGCCGCGATGGCCGACAAACTGTACGTGTCCGTCAACACCGTCAAGACTCAACTGCGCACTCTCTACAAGAAGCTCGACGTACACAATCGAAACGAAGCGATCACGAAGGCACGTCAGCTGCGCCTGCTGTAGTCCCGGGTCGGATCTGATTCGGACTACATTCTGTAGGCATGAGCACCGATACCTGTGTCTTCTGCAAGATCGTCGCGCTGACCGAGCCGGCGATTCTCGTCCACGAGAGCGAGACGACTCTTGCATTTCTCGACGCCCGACCGGTGAGTCGCGGACACACCCTGGTGGTCCCCAAGCGTCATGCAGAAAACCTCGATGCTCTCGAAAGCCACGAGGGCGCAGAGATGTTCCGCGTCGGCACGCTCATCGCCGGAGCTCTACGCCGCTGCGACATCGCCGCTGACGGAGTCAACTTTCTCGTCAACGACGGGCGTGCCGCGGGCCAAACCGTGTTCCACTCGCACCTCCACGTCGTCCCCCGCCATCGCGGCGACAAGGCGAAGTTCGCTGCCGGACTCCTGGCCAGGCGAGCCGTCGAACTGGAGCAGGTGGGCGCGTCGATCCGCAGTCAGCTCACCGTCTGAAGGAATTCCGTCACCACTTCGCGATAGCGCTGCGGTTGATCGTCGTGAACCAGGTGGCCTGCATCGGCAATACGTACGTACCGAGTTCCCGGCCTCTCGGCCATCTCTCGCATCTGTCCCTCGGGGGTGATGGTGAACTCTCCCTCGATCAGCAAGGTTGGCACGTCGATCGCCTTCCACTGATCCCAGAAATGCCTCGTGCCCCACTCCTCCGAGATGTCGCGGAAGGTCGACACCTCGCCGTGCAGGTACCACCCGTCGTCGCGGCGGTCGAAAGAGTCGAGAAAGTACTGGCCGGCGACTGGCCCGAAGAATTCCTTCATCGCGTCCTCGGAAGCAAACGGCTGCGGCCACGCCGAGATCATCTGAGCCCAATCCGCGGCGGTGCGTCCGCGAAAATCCGGAGCCATGTCTTCGAGGACCAGTGCACAAACCTTTTCGGGATGCGATGCGGCGAAGCACCACGCGTGCAGAGCCCCCATCGAATGGCCGATCACGATCATCGGCTCCTCGATGGACGCAACGGCAGATGCCAGGTCGTCGACGAATGCCTCGGTGGTCAGCACTGACGGCGCGGGCCGGCCGTGACCGGCGGCGTCGAACGTGTAGACGTGGCCGAACTCGCGGATCCACGGCACCTGGCGTCGCCACGTCCTCGAGCTGCCCATGAGGCCGTGCAACAACAGAATCGGTTGTCCTGTTCCACCTTCGTCATGCAACACGAGTGTCACGGTACGCGGTGAAGGTGCGCGGGTAATGTCGCTTGCATGGCAGTCGTGAAGATCAATGCAATCGAGGTCCCCGAGGGCGCCGGCCCCGAACTGGAGAAGCGCTTCGCAGCACGCGCTCATGCAGTCGAGAACTCCCCGGGCTTTCTCGGATTCCAACTCCTCCGCCCCACCGCAGGTGAGAGCCGTTACTTCGTGGTGACGCAGTGGGAGTCCGAGCAGGCGTTCGCCGATTGGCGTGACGGCCCTGCCCGCGAAGCCCATTCCGGCGAGCGTGCGAAGCCCGTCGCTTCGGGTGCGTCGTTGCTCGAGTTCGAAGTTGTCCTGGACGTCGCCGCAAAGAGCTGATCTAGAACGATTGTGCCCGCCTTGGCGGGCACAATCGACGGTCATCTCGGCTTACGCGTTGACACGGTGCGGGCAGTAGTGCAAAAGTTCGCATGTAAACGCGATGGTCCGACAGGAATCCGGTGAAAGCCCGGAGCGGTCGCGCCACTGTAATTCGAGGTGAAGTGCCTTTTTCGGCACGACTATTTCGACAGCCAGACACTTCGGCCATCGCATGGACCTAGGGGACGCGAAAATCCCAGGAGGCTTCGATGGCTCTCGCCTATTCTCCCGATACGTCGATCGATTCGACTCGTCTTGCTTTCCTCGCCGCTGCAGTAGTTCTGTTCGCGATGCTGGCTCTCTACCTGGTCGGATTCGACCAGGGCGCTATCTCTCGCACCGGCATGTACATGCATGAATTGATGCACGACGGTCGACACTTGATGGGCCTGCCGTGCCACTAGTCGACAATTTCACGAAGCTTCTCATTCGTGGTTTGTTGGCTGGTTTGATCGCAGGCCTCCTTGCCGGCGGAGTTGCCTTCGTGCTGGGTGAACCGCACGTCAATGCCGCCATTGCGATCGAAGAAGCCAACAGCGCCACCGGTGAGGTTGCCGGCGAAGCCGCTGGGCATTCGCACGGTGACGAAGAAGAACCACTGGTGAGCCGCGACGGGCAGCGCGCCGGGCTGTTCCTGGCCACAGCGCTGGCCGGACTGGCACTCGGGGCGATCTTCTCGGTCGTTGCCAATTACGCTCGACGACTCACCGGAATGTCCGGGCCGTTGTTGGCGATCACCATCGCCGTCGGTGGTTGGCTGGCCATCGAGGCCGTGCCCTTCTTCAAGTACCCGGCCAATCCGCCGGCCGTCGGAGATCCCGACACCATCAACCAGCGCACACTTCTGTGGCTGGCCGCCGTGATTCTCGGGCTACTGTCCGTCACCGCGGCAGCAGCGGCGGCAAAGGCAGTTTCCGGGCACGAGTTCCTCAGCGTGCGCATCGCTGCTCCGGTGGCTGCGTTCCTGGTGATCGCCACGATCGGTTACGTCTCGCTTCCCGGCATCAACGAGGTGGGCGAGGACTTCCCGGCAACTCTGCTGTGGGAGTTCCGACTTTCCTCGCTCGCTACGCAGGCGACGCTCTGGCTCGTACTCGGGTTGGCATTCGCCTTCCTCACCGAGCGCGCGACCAAGAACACCGAAGTAGCAAAAAAGTACGCCCTTCGCTGAACCTGCTGTGCGCCTTTATTAACCGCCGGCGGTTAATAAAGGCGCACAGCAGTTCTATTTCAGCTCAGATGATGCACTTCCTGCAGTCCGTACACCGGCGTCGGGATGCCCTCGTAACGCGCCTTCAACTGCAACGCCAAGTACAGCGAGTAGTGGCGCGACTGGTGCAGATTGCCTCCGTGGAACCACAGCGCTTCCTGCTGCGTCGGCTTCCACATGTTGCGCTGCTCGCCTTCCCACGGTCCCGGATCCTTGGTGGTGTTCGACCCCAGGCCCCACACCTTGCCGACCTTGTCGGCGGTGTCCTGACCGATCAGATCCGCCACCCAGCCGTTCATCGAGCCGTAGCCGGTCGCGTAGACCACCACGTCGGCAGGCAATTCCGTACCGTCTTCGAGGATCACGCTGTTCTCGGTCAGCTCACGAATGTTGCCGTGCGCGAGCTTGATGTCTCCATTGGCAACCAGTTCGGCCGCGCCGACGTCGATGTAGTACCCCGAACCGCGGCGTAGGTACTTCATGAACAGACCTGAACCGTCGTCGCCCCAGTCGTGCTCGAAGCCCGCCTTCTCGAGGCGATCGTAGAAGTCCTTATCGCGCTCACGGATTGCGTCGTACACCGGGATCTGGAACTCGTGCATGATCCGGTACGGCAGCGAACCGAACGTGAGGTCCGCCTTGTGTGTCGTCATGCCCGCGGCCAGTGCTCGCTCCGAGTACAGATCGCCCAAGCCCAAATCCATCAGCGAATCCGACTTCACGATGTGCGTCGAGCTGCGCTGCACCATCGTGACGTCGATGCCGTTCTCCCACAGTGCGCCGCAGATGTCGTGCGAGGAGTTATTGGCCCCGATCACGACGACCTTCTTGCCCACGTACTGATCCGGGCCGGGGTGCTTGCTCGAGTGGTGCTGATCGCCGAGGAACTTGTCCTGCCCGGGGAACGTCGGAACGTTGGCCTTGCCGGACATACCCGTCGCCATCACCAACTGCTTGGGACGCAACGTCAGCTTCTCGCCGTTGCGGTTGACCTCGACGGTCCATTCCTGGGTCTTCTCGTCGAACGACGCAGAGGTGCAGGTCGTGGAACTCCAGTACGGAACCTCCATGACCTTGGTGTACATCTCGAGCCAGTCGCCGATCTTGTCCTTGGGCGCGAACACCGGCCAGTTGTCGGGGAACGGCATGTATGGCAGGTGGTCGTACCAAACCGGATCGTGCAGGCACAGGGACTTGTAGCGTCCGCGCCACTGGTCGCCCGGCCGCTCGTGGCTGTCGATCACGATGGCCGGAACTCCGAGTTGGCGCATCCGGGCACCGAGGGCGATGCCTCCCTGGCCGCCGCCGACGATCACGACGTAAGGCTGTGTGGTGTAACCCAGTTCGCGATCCTCGATCTCCTTCTGCTCGGCCCACGTGATGCGGTTCGGGTCCGCTCCGTGCTTCGCTCCACGAGGCCGGCGAGTGCCCTTACCTTCTTCGTGTCCCTTCAATTCCTGCAACGACGTCAGCAGGGTCCAACCTTCATCTCCTTTCAAACGAAGGTGCCCGTGCGCGCGACCGGTTGCAGTCTCGAATTCGATCCAGGCCGACGTGACGCCGTCGGCTTCGTCGGGTATCTCGGTGGTCCGGAATCCCGAAGGATCGGTGTCGTCGAGACGCTCGGAGAGCATGTCGGCAATCTGCTCGCGACCTTCGACGGTCTTGATGTTCCAGGTGAACGACACCAAGTCTCGCCAGAAGCTGTCGAGTGCAAATTTGCCTGCCACACGCTCGATGTCACGAGCCGCGAGGGCCGACTCGAAATCCGCCAGCCAGGCGTCGACGCGTTCCTGAGGTGTCACCGCCGTCAACTTCACCTCGGGGGTGACTGCGGAATCGATGGTTTGCGTCATCACTTCTCCTTGTTTGTGAATGTGACACACAGCACATCCCATAAGTGGCCCCGGTCACAAGCGTTGCAGTCTGTTGCAATCAGCGGGCGCGGTGCCGCCACCCGATACCGGTTACCCGCACCGATGTGCGGGCAACCGACTCACCCCTCAGCAGGCTTGAATTTGCCGAGTCCCAGCGACTGAAATCCCACGACGTAGAACAGCGTCCACAACACGGCCCAGTCCACGAAACCCAGTGCATTGCCGTGCAATCCGTCGACAACTGCCGGCTCGTGAAGAATGTGCTCTGCCGCAAAGCGGTAATAGAACAAGAATGTGACCACCGCGAGCGCAAACGTGAACAGCGCGCGGATCGCCAGATTGACCCCGTCCGAAAAGCCCGTGGGCTTGTTACCGAAGGCGTTGGCCCAGAAGATCATCCAGAAGGCCCAGCACACACCGAGCTGCGCCGGGAACTGATGGACCACACCACCCAACTCGGCAACGGCATCGCTTCCCACAAGTGCCTTCACCACTGGAAGCGCCACGAAGTACAAGCCGGTACCGACGGCGAAGTTACCGATCGTCGCTGCGAGCGCCGTCTTACCCCCGCCGCCGAACAGTCGCCACGGCCAGTTGTCGAGCGTCTGGCCAGTCAGGATCACGACCACCACGACGCAGTAGAACCACCCGAGTACGGTGTCGACGGTCATCAACGGATCCGTGGCGGACAGCGACACGGACGGCAGACCGAACACGAAGTACAGCGCCAGCGTCGGGACGGCGACAAACGCGATCTCACACAAACCCACCAACGGCTGCTTCATCCCTAGGGAAGTCCACGGCCAATGCTGCCAGTTCAGGACCACCATCACCCAGGTCCCGAAGCCGAAGAGCACGAACAGCGCACCCGCGAAATATCCGAGGCCGCCCTCACGATCGGCCGCGAAATCCGTGTACAAACTCCCCAAGCCGTTTGCCAGGAGCCACGTCACCACGACGGCGAAGACCGCGGTCGCGACCATGATCGCCAAGCCTTTCGCCGGCTGTGGGAGTCGATCGAAGCCGGCGAACTCGCAATTGAAGCCGATGAACACAACAAAAAGGATTGCCCAGAAAAGCGCCGCGTTGAACGGCAGAGGATAGAAACTCCAGGGACTGGTGGTCGGATCGGCCAGAAGGTACCAACTCGCCACGGCCAGCACGAGAACGATCACGAGGTTCGCGATCCCGAACCCGATCCAGCGGCGTGACGGTTGTCGGCTCGGCGTGGCCGGTTCCGTGGGTGTGTCGACTGTAGCGGTCATGTGCCCTCTCCCAGATTGTCTCGCAAGATGATTCGCGAAGTGGTGGCGCAACTATGGAACCGTCGCGCGGGGTACCGGGAGGGTTGCCGAGGGTTGCAACTGCTGTCCGATTTTCCGGAATTGCAACACGGTGCAACCCTTCCGCATTGTGGTCGCCGTCACATACAAATCACTCACCGGTTCACAACCGACTGGTTCACTGCTTACGAGGAGATCTGCATGAGCATCACGGGCAAGGTAGTACTGGTCACCGGCGCCGGCCAAGGAATCGGACGCGGAATCGCTCTCCGCCTCGCCCACGACGGCGCCGACATCGCGTTGGTCGACCTCGACCAGACCAAGCTGGATGCGGTTGCCGACGAGATCAGACAGATCGGTCGTCGTGCGACGACGTTTATCGCCGATGTCAGCGATCGCGCGCAGGTTCACGCCGCAGTCGAACACGCGCACAGTGAGTTGAGCGGATTCGACGTCATCGTCAACAACGCGGGAATCGCTCTCGTCGGCCCGATCTCCGATGCGACGCCGGACGAGGTCTCCAAGATCTGGAGCGTCAACGTCGACGGTGTCCTGTGGGGAATTCAAGCCGCAGCGGCAAAGTTCCAGGCGCTCGGTCAGCGCGGAAAGATCATCAACGCGTCGTCCATCGCCGGTCATGACGGGTTCGCCATGTTAGGTGTTTACAGCGCAACAAAATTCGCGGTCAGGGCCCTCACTCAGGCTGCGGCCAAGGAATACGCGTCCGACGGAATCACCGTCAACGCGTACTGCCCCGGCGTCGTGGGCACCGACATGTGGGTGACGATCGACAAGAGGTTCGCCGAGTTGACCGGTGCGCCAGAGGGCGCCACCTACGAGAAGTTCGTCGGCGGAATTGCGCTGGGTCGAGCTGAAACCCCCGACGACGTAGCCGGTTTCGTCTCTTACCTCGCTGGGCCCGATTCCGACTACATGACCGGGCAGGCCGGTCTCATCGACGGCGGTCTCGTCTACCGCTGACCGAGGTGTCTTCACTGAAAGCGGCGTCTTCGCCGAAAGCGGTGTCTTCACTGAAAAAGCGGTTGCCAGAGCCTGCGATGCCGCCCGGCGAGGATCCTCGCGACTACGCGAGGACCCTCGCCGCGGTGTACGACGCGACGATGGCCGGAGACCGCGCACCGGCCCGCCCGAGGGACGTGGTTCGCCAATCGTGGCAGCGCCTGCGCGAACTCGGTATCGATCCCGAGCACAGCCGGGTCGAACCGTCGATGGACGTCGCCGAACTCGATCTCCGTCGTCGTGAGTCCGGACTGTACGACGTGCTCGACGACGTGACACGCGGACTCGAATCGGTCACCGCGAGCGGTGAGAACATCATGGTCGTCGCAGATCTTCGCGGAACTGTACTGTGGCGCAGCGGTTCCCATCGCGTACTGGACCAAGCTGCGCGTCTGGGATTTGTCGAAGGGGCGAACTGGGCGGAGGACAGCGTCGGCACCAATGCCATCGGAACGGCATTGGTGTCACGACAGGCGGTTCAGATCTTCTCGGCGGAACACTATGCGCGCAGCCATCATCCGTGGACGTGTGCGGGGGCGCCCATCCGCGATCCGCGGGACGACCGTGTCATCGGCGTCGTCGACATCAGTGGTCCTGCCAAGACCGTCCATCCCACGACGCTCGCTCTGGTCGACGCCGTCGCACGCCTCGCTCAATCACACCTGCGCGACAAGCATCGGGACAACCTCGATCAACTACGTTCTGTTGCAGGGCCGATGCTTGCACGAAGCGGATCACCCGCATTGGTGATCGACACCCACGGATGGGTCGCAGCGGTCGACGCGTTACCTCATCGCTCGCGCGTGCTGCTCCCCGCAGCTTTGGCTCCCGGCAGGGCATGGTTCCCGGCACTGGGCCTGTGCGAACTGGATCCGCTTCCCGGCGGGTGGCTGGTTAGACCGATCACCACCGGCGAGAGAATCAGCGCGCCCACGGTACATATCGATCTGCGCGATTCCGAGAACATGTCGGTGACCGTCACGTCGGGTTTCGGCGAATGGGCATACGCCCCCACCCAACGACACGCGGAGATTCTGTTCCTCCTCGGATCCGAGAGACGGGGACTGACTGCATCTCGGTTGGCGCAAGATCTGTTCGGCGACCCGGCCCGCACGGTGACCGCGCGGGCCGAGATGTCGCGTCTGCGAAAGAACCTCGCCGGAGTTGTTGCAGCGCAGCCGTACCGGTTCGTCGATGCAGCGCACGTGACGTTGTCCTGCCCCGTGAACGGCGCACATCTGTTGCCGTTTTCGAACGCCCCGGCGGTGCGTGCCGCTCGCCTTTCTCAGGCCGGTTCGGAGGCCTGAGTAAGCAACTGCAGAAACACCTCTTCGGGCTGAGCGCCCGACACGGCAACCGCACGGTTGGCGACAAAGAACGGAACGCCGCTGACCTGCAGTTGGCGGGCCATGGACAGATCTTCGCGGACAGCCTCCGCTGCGGCATCGGAATCGAGTTGCTCGCGCACGACATCGGCGTCGAGGCCGACGCTCACGGCCAACTCGACCAGCACCTCACGGTCGTCGATCACCTTGCCGTCGCTGAAGTGCGCTTTGAACAGCGCTTCGAGGAGTTCGTTCTGCCGCTCACCCGCGAGATGCAGCAACCTGTGCGCATCAAACGTATTGGCGGCGATCACGGTTTCGAAGTCCAAGGTCAACCCGACCTCGGCGGCCGTCGCGCTGACGTGGGCGAACATCTGACGTACCTGATCAGGCGCCATCCCCTTCATTTCGACCAAGGCGTCGAGTTCGGTTCGGCCCTCTCCCACCGGCGTCTCCGGCGCGAGCTGGTACGAGCGCCAGATGACGTTGACGCGGTCCTTGTTCTCGAAACGATCCAGCGCCGAGAGGAACCTGGTCTTTCCGATGTAGCACCACGGACAAGCGACGTCCGACCACACTTCGATGGTCACGTCTTGGTCAATCACGATTTGATCAGTCACCGAAGGTGCAACAACGAACAGGGTAGGGATTAGTCCCGAGTCACGTCACAAGGCCACACCGGAACGCGATCAACGATGCACTCACGCGGTTGGGCACACCCAGCTTGGCGAACAGCGAAGAGATATGCGTCTTGACGGTGGTCTCACCGAGGTACAACCGCTCCGCGATGACGCTGTTGGCCGCGCCTGTCGCCAGGATTGTCAGCACTTCGCGCTCGCGCTCGGTGAGCGAAGCGAGCGGAGTCTGATCGGGCGCTTGCCGCCGCGGCGACGAGGCCACGATGGCGCGCAGAGAATCGCAACTGAACAACGAGTGGTCCGACGCCACTACCCGCACTGCCTGCTGGAACGCCTGCGGAGCTGCGTCCTTGCTCAGGAAACTGTGCGCGCCCGCCTCGACTGCCTGCACAACCATGTCGTCGACGTCGAAGGCGGTCATGGCAATGACCTTCGGCGGATTACTCATGGTCATCAATTCACGCGTGGCCTCCAAGCCACCGACCCGTGCCATCTTCAGATCCATCAGCACCACGTGGGGACGAAAACGAGTGACCTTGGCTGCGACCTGATCGCCGTCCTCGGCCTCGGCAACCACCACGATGTCCGGCGCTGCTTCCAGGATGTCCTTCATCCCGCGCCGAACCCACGCGTCGTTGTCGACGATCAAAACTGTGATGCGCGAGTCAGCGTCCATAGTGCGCTCAGATTACCCAGAGCCCCCGACAGTTAGAGGGTGGGAGGGCTACGACGACCAGGGCACCCAGCAACTGACGAGGAAATCGTCCCCCAACGCGCCTGCCTCCACCTTGCCGCCGATCTCTCGCGCCTGTTCGGCCAACCCGCGTAGGCCGGATCGTGAACCGATCGACGTCATGGGTGCAAGCTCGCTCAGCTTGTTGCGTGCGAGGATGCGGATTCCGTCGTGCGGCGACCCGGTCACGGAAATGACGAGCATCTGGTCGCTCGCGTACTTCTGGACGTTGGTCAACGATTCCTGAACGACGCGATAACAGACATGCCCCGCCAACATTCCGACATCACCCGGGAGCAACTCGGATTCGAGACGGCAGTGGATGCCTGCCGCGCGTGCACTGTTGACCAGGTCACCGATCGCGTCGATCCCCTGGTGCCCACCGTGTTCGCGGCGATCACCGCTTCCCCTGAGCACTCCGACGATTCCCTTCAATTCGTCCAAAGCTTCGTGTGCGGTGGTTCTGATCATCGCTGCGGTGTTGACGACCTTCTCGGGATTGTCTGCCGCGCTGACCTGCAACCCGCCGGCGAACAACGAGATCCGGCTCAAACTGGCCGCGATCGTGTCGTGCATGTCGCGAGCGATCCGCGTTCGTTCCTCGGTGCGAATCATCTCGTCACGCATCACATCGGTTTTCTCGGTGGCCAGATCCCGTACGTGCTCTGCCTCGACGAGTTCGGTTCTGGTCCGAATCAGGAGCGAGAGCGCCACGACAATGCCGACCATGACGGCAGCGACGAGCCACGGGATCCAGATGGCGACGTCGTATTGAACAACCACCGAACCGTCTTTGGGTTTCGCGGTGCCCATCGTGAGAACGGAGTACTCACGATTTCGAAAAGCATCGTAGGTCAACGAAATTCCGCACACGACGAAGACAGCTGCCGCGGCTGCTGCAAGCCGAGGCCCACGCGCGATCCGAGCAACGGCGAACAACGCGATGAGCGCCGCCGTCGCATCGGTGGGGAAGAACAGCGGGCCGACCAGCGTGATCGCCAGAACCACCCAGGGATGTTGATGGCGCCAGACAAGCGATATCCCACCGGCCACGCCCAGGACGAACCCGATCCCGACCAATGCCGGTGGCATATTTCCCGACGCGCCTGCGATGCCCACCGTCATGAAGGAACAGAAAAGGCTGAACGCGACGGCGGCGGTAGTCCATACGCGTCGTCGCACAACGGTTCCTTTGGTGGTGATCACCGAGCAAGCGTATCCACCGCCACCGACGCCTCGAATCAGCCGAACGGGTGGACGAACCGTCAAGCTCCGACCGAAAGGATGAGGCTCCCCGATCTTTCGACCGAAGCGGTGAGCGGTCCCCACATCGTTGACTTGTGCCATACCAACTCTCGAAAGGCGCACATCATGCGATCACTCCGTACTCCCCTCGCCCTCCTCGCCGTCGGCGCAGCCCTGTTCGCAACCATCGCCTCGGGCGAGACCGACGAAGCGAAGAAGGTCGACGACAACGGTTCTTCCGCCGCACCCGCGGCTGCCTTCGGCATCGGTGACGTCGTCGAACTGGGCAACTGGCGCGTCCAGGTACACGGCGTTGTCGATCCCTATGTCTCGACCAATCAGTTCATCACCGCGGATCCCGGAAACCGCTACGTCGTGGTCGACACCGAGGTCACCAACAACAGCGACAAGCCGTCGACCGTGTCATCGATGATGTGCTTCGAACTGCAGGACTCGACCAACAAGTCGTACAACATCACGTTCACCGACAGCAGCACGTCGAGTGTCGACGGAGAGCTTGCGCCGGGTGCAGCCAAGCGAGGCGAATTGGCGTACGAGGTCCCCGAAGCCGCCACCGGTCTTCGCCTTCAGTTCAAGTGCGACCTGTTCTCGTCCGGCTCGGCAACCATCAACCTGTCGTGAACCGCCCGGGCGATCTGCTGCTGAGTCCGTGGGCGCTGGTCTCGGTGGCCGTCATCTTGGTCAACGACCACGTACTCAAAGGGGCATTCGGGAACACGATGACGGGCAAGCTGTCCGACGTCGCCGGCGTGTTCCTGTTTCCCTTGCTCCTGCTCTCGGTTCTCGAGGTGCTCAGACGAAAGCTGGCGGGGCGAGCAGCGATCGCCTGGTCCATCGCGGTCACGGGCATCGGCTTCGCCGCGGTGAAGACGGTCTCGCCGATCGGCGACGCGTACGAGTGGGTGATCGGGTTTTTCCGCTGGACCGCAGGAGGATTCCGCGGCGAGCTCTTGCCGATCGTGGTCTTTCGTGATCCCTCGGATCTGTGGGTGCTCCCGATATTGTTCGCAAGCTACCTGGTCGTCACACACAACCGCACTCGGGCGCCGCAGGGGGCGCCCGAG
>NZ_LEKE01000117.1:0-43271 GCF_001029585.1 Rhodococcus sp. ARP2
AAGAAGAAGTCCCAGCGCCCCGGTGTGCAGTCCGGCACGTCCGCCGCGGCCGCCGACGAAACCGGAGAAACGTGAAGGCGGCTCTTCCATTTCGGCCGCATGGAGGACCTGGGCAAGAACAGCGTCGAACTCCGGCCGAACAGTACGCGGATCCACTCCGACGCCAACTTCTGCCAAAACGAGTTCGTCCTGAGTGGGAACAAAGAGTTCGTCCACGAACGGGAAGATCTCGAGCAAGGCGTCGGCCGTCCGACGCTTGGATTCTGCCGTGCCGGCGCCCAAGGTGACGACCCATCTTGCCGCGTAGTCGCGGTGATAGGTCAGTTCCTTGACACCTTTGTTCGCCACAGCTGAGAGAACCGGATCGCGCGACGTGCGCAGCCGATCGAACAGCGCCAGCCGCCAGGTCGAGAACACGAGTAGCCGAACGACCGTGTGCGCGAAGTCGCCGTTGGCGAGTTCCACCAGTCTCACGTTCCGGAAACCGAACTGATCACGAAAGAAGGCGAGCGCATCTTCGGCCGGCACCGGCGACGTATCCGAGATGAACGGAACCACAGTGGAATCAGCTGCTGCCGCGCGAGCCAGCAGCAGCCTGGCCTGCCCGATCAAGTCCAGGCCGACGTTGGCGAGAGCTACCTCTTCTTCGAGTTCCGGTGCTCGCGTGGACCATTCGGCGAGTCGTTGCGAACTGACGAGCGCGTCGTCGCCAAGCATGAGGCAGTAGCGCGCCAGCGCACCGAGATCGACATCGCCGGGCACCGTGGTGTCGACTCCGGCGAGGGGGTCGTCGAAGCTGGTTCCGAACGCCCACTGACCGTGGCCGTCACCGTCGACCAGGCCGTCGTAGGCACTGTCGTGATCGTTCATCTGTTGGTCCTCGAAGTCGAAGTGATTCTCACATGTGGGGAACGGAGTCCGGGATGTCGTAGAAGGTCGGGTGCCGGTAGACCTTGTCGCCGCTCGGCGCGAAGAACGGATCCTTTTCTGCCGGACTCGAAGCCACGATTTTCGCGGATGGCACGACCCAGATACTCACGCCTTCGTTACGTCTGGTGTAGACGTCGCGCGCGTGGCGTAGCGCCATCTGGTCGTCTGCCGCGCGCAGGGATCCGACATGCACGTGGTTCAGTCCGCGCTTTCCCCTCAGAAATACCTCGTACAAAGGCCATTCGCCCCGCACCTGATCGCCCTGTACCTGATCGTTCTCGCTCATGATGTTTCCCCAGTCGTGCGATCGTGCGCGAGTCTTTCGCGCTGTGCAAAGGCGTAGGCGGCGTCGCGAACCCAGGCCCCGTTGTCGTGTGCGGCTTTCCGATTGGTGATCCGCTCGACGCTCGCCGCTCCGTTGCCGCGGACCACATCCATGAATTCGCTCCAGTCCGGCTCACCGAAATCGTGTGCGCCACGCTCGGGGTTCCAGCGCAGGTCGGGATCAGGGAAGGTCACACCGAGTACCTCGGCCTGCGGTATCGACATGTCCACGAATCGCTGCCGCAGTTCGTCGTTCGTGTGCCGCTTGATGCGCCACTTCATCGACTGCTCGGTGTTCGGCGACTCGTCGTCCGGCGGTCCGAACATCATCAGAGCGGGCCACCACCATCGGTCGACGGCTTCCTGCACCATCGCACGTTGAGCTTCCGTACCGCGCATCATTGTCGCCAACAACTCGAAGCCTTGCCGCTGATGGAACGATTCCTCCTTGCACACACGGATCATCGCGCGCGCATACGGACCGAAGGAGCTGCGGCACAGCGGAACCTGATTGCAGATAGCGGCTCCGTCGACCAGCCAGCCGATCACACCCACGTCGGCGTAGGTAAGCGTCGGATAGTTGAAGATCGAGGAGTACTTCTGCTTTCCCTCGATCAGTTTGGTGGTCAGATCGCCACGATCGGCACCGAGCGTCTCGGCCGCGGAGTAGAGATACAGACCGTGCCCGGCCTCGTCCTGGACCTTCGCCATCAAGATCGCCTTGCGTCGCAACGAAGGCGCACGGGTGAGCCAGTTTCCCTCGGGCTGCATTCCGATGATCTCGGAGTGCGCATGCTGGGCAACCTGACGAATCAGAGTCTTGCGGTAGCCGTCCGGCATCCAGTCGCGAGGCTCGATGCGCTGGTCTGCCGCGATCGTCTCGTCGAACAGGTTCTGCAGGTCTTGTGGAGCTTCCACGTTGGTCATCGTACCTACCTTTTATTACCGAATGATCGGTTGGTAACTAGTATGCACCGAGGTGTCCCAGCGCACAAGAGAATCTTTCGACGCACCAGAAATCAGCGGCCCTCGAAAACCGGCTTCTGCTTCGACAGGAAAGCCGTGACCGCGCCTTGATGATCTGCCGTGGAACCCAGCTCCACCTGCGCGTTCGCCTCGGCCTCCAGCGCCTGGGAAAGCCCAGGAGCAACGGCACGGATCAGCGATTTCACGTGGGCGAAGGCCGCGGTGGGTCCGTCGGCAAGTCGACGGGCAAGTACCCGAGCCTCAGCTGCGACGTCCTCGTCGGCCACCACGCGATGAACCAATCCCCACTCCAGTGCGCTCTGCGCGTCGAACTTGTCGCCGAGCAACATCAGGCCACTGGCACGGCTGGGTCCGAGCGCGTGCACGAGCGCATGACTGAGCCCGGAGTCACTGGCCAGACCGATGCCGGTGAATGCCGTCGCAAAGCTCGCGCGAGCCCCCACGACACGGATGTCTCCGGCCAACGCGATCCCCAACCCGGCTCCGACGCAGGCCCCTCCGATACCCACCACTACCGGGACAGCGAGCGTCGACAGCGCCGTGACGATGGGGTTGTAGTGTGCGGCGACGGTGTCCATCGCGTGCGCCGGATCAGCATCCAACGCTGCCGCGTGCTCGCCCAGATCCTGACCGACGCAGAAGTTCTTGCCTTCGGCGAGAATCAACACCGCTCGAACGCCTGCGTCCGCGCGGACCTGCAGCAACGCTTCGAGCAGCTGAGACTTCATTTCGCCGTTGACGGCATTGGCTGCCTCAGGCCGGTCGAGAGTGATTGTCGCCAAACCTCGCTCGATCTCCAAGCGGATCACGTCAGTCATCGATGTTCCTTTCGCAGGCAGTTCGGTTCAGCTCCATGTGTGAAAACCCTGTCCCGTCTTGCGCCCCAACTCGCCGCGAGCCACCTTCTCTCGCAGCAATGCTGGAGGAGTAAATCGATCACCGAGAGTGCTCGCGAGGTGTTCGGCGATCGCCAGGCGCACATCCAACCCGACCAGATCTGTCGAACGAAGCGGCCCCATCGGATGCCGGTACCCCAATTCCATGGCCCGGTCGATCGATTCCGCGTCCGCCACACCTTCTTCGAGCATGCGGATGGCTTCGAGCCCGAGACCGACGCCAAGCCGGCTGGTTGCAAAACCAGGTGAGTCGTTGACGAGCACCTCGGCCTTGCCGAGCATCGACACCCATGCCCGTACCGAGTCGACAACCTCGGGGCGGGTCTGAGGCGCCCGGACGATCTCGACCAACAGCGACGCCGGGACTGGATTGAAGAAGTGCATACCGATGAACCGGCTCGGATCCGTCAGCGCTGCGCCGAGTTCGGCGATCGACATGGAACTGGTGTTGCTGGCGATCACGGTGCGTTCTCCGGCAACGGTTTCCGCAGCGGCGAGCACCTCGACCTTGAGGGCCGCAATTTCCGGGACCGCCTCGACGATCAGGTCGAGCGACGGGGGTAAGGAGCTCACTGCGCCTACGACGCTCACGCGCGCGAGGACCGTCGCGGGATCCTGGTCGCCGAGTTTCCCTCGCTCGTGGGCGCGGTCGAGGCCGGTGGAAACACGCTGTAACGCTGCCTCGGCGTCGCCGCTCTCCGCGATGGTGACCGCCCCGCCGAGACCGGCGAACACCTGGGCGATACCTGCACCCATACGTCCACCGCCGATGACTCCGACGGTCTTCGGTGCAACTGCTTCAGTCATGATTTCTTCTCCAGGAAGGCCGTCATGCGATCGTGCTTGTCCGAACTCTCGAACAGGACAGCTTGGGCGATGTCGTCGGCAAACGGATGCGATCCCGGCGCGTCGACGATGATCTTCGTCAATCGCAGTGCCAGCGGGGACAGTCGGGAAATACGGTCGAGCAGCCGATGCGCTGCATCGACATGGCAGTTCGGTTCGGTCACCTCGACAACCAGGCCCGCTCGTAGCGCCTGCTCGGCGTCGAGGTTCCTGGCACCGAGGAGCACTTGCTTCGCGATCGAGACTCCGACGAGCTTCGGCAGCCGATAGCTGGCGCCGGCGGCTGCCATTATGCCGAGATTGGGCTCGGGATTACCGAAGACCGCCGTCGTTGTCGCGACGCGAATGTCACAGGCGTAGGTCAACTCTGCCCCGCCGCCGAGCGCATAGCCGCTCACGGCGGCCACGGTGGGCAGCGGGAGCTTTCCGATACGGTCGAACAGGGTCCGGTTGATACCCGCAAACGCTTCCTCTCGTCCGCGCGCTCGGAGCTCCGCGATGTCAGCGCCGCCCGCGAAGTGGTCTCCGCGCCCGGCAAGCAGGAGCAGCTTCGGATCCCGTTCGAGGCGTCCACAAACCTGATGCAGTTCGTCGATCATTTCCGCGTTGATCGCGTTGCGTTGCGCGGGCCTGTCGAGGGTGACCACGACGCGATCCTCGCGCTCGTCCACGTGCAGGGTGTTCACATTCGCTCCTTCTCGCTCTCTTACATTAATAACCGAACATTCGGTCGTTTGGCAAGGGTGAAAACGAGGTTGGTGCACAGCTTTGCCCGAACTGAGAAGATGGGGGCATGACTACGGCACGCCCCACTCGACGCACCGGCCTCCCCGGACGTCCCGGCTACGACCTCGATTCGCTCTTAGCCGTGGCTGTAAAGGTGTTCAACGACAAGGGCTACGACGGCGCCAGCATGGAGGTGCTCGCCAAGAAGCTCGGCATCACGAAGTCCTCGATCTACCACCACGTGTCCGGCAAGTCGGAACTTCTCGAACTCGCACTTTCGCGTGCCCTCAACGCCCTGTTTGCGGTCACGACCGAAGAAGGCGCCACCACCGGTCCGTACATCGACCGGCTCGAATACCTGGTCCGGCGCAGCGTAGAGGTGCTGGTCGCAGAGCTTCCGTACGTCACCCTGCTCCTGCGCGTCCGCGGCAACACGACGGTCGAGCGGGCCGCACTCGCCCGTCGACGCGAATTCGACAACTTTGTCGGAGGCCTCGTCTCGTCCGCCGCAGCGGAGGGAGACCTGCGCCCGGACATCGAACCGGCCCTCGCCAGCAAGCTGATGTTCGGCACCGTCAACTCACTGATCGAGTGGTACAAACCCCGAGCGGGCGAGTCCGTCTCCGACATTGCCGACGCGGTCGTCGCCGTCACTTTCGACGGACTTCGCAAGGCCTGATTCCAGGCAGTTCTGCCGAATCCTTGACAACGCGGCGTTACCGGGCGATCGTAATTACCGACCGAACGTACGGTGAGATGGAGTTGTCGTGAGCAGACTGTTGGAAAGCTATGTAGCCGGTCGCTGGTACGCCGCACCGGACGCAGGTACCCCGTTGCCGAGCGCAGTGGACGGATCGGAGGTGGCCCGGATCTCCGCAACCGGCGTCGACCTCGCCGAGATGGTTACGTACGCACGCGAGGTCGGCGGGCCTGCACTGTCTGCGATGACCTTCCATGAACGTGCCGGCGCGCTCAAGGCTCTCGCCCTCACGTTGATGGCAGGAAAAGCCGAGTTCTACGCACTCTCCACTGCCACCGGCGCGACGACGCGAGATTCCGGCGTGGACATCGACGGTGGATTCGGAACCCTGCTGAGCTACGCGAGCAAGGCTCGGCGCGAATTGCCCGACAGCACAGTCTTTCTGGATGGAAACGTCGAAGCTCTGGGCAAGGGCGGAACTTTCCTCGGGCAACACATCTATACGTCACGCCGCGGCGTCGCCGTACAGATCAACGCCTTCAATTTCCCGGTGTGGGGGTTCCTGGAGAAGCTGGCACCGGCATTCATCGCGGGTGTGCCGTCCATCGTCAAACCTGCCAGTTCCACGGCATATCTCACCGAACTCGTCTTCCGGCGCATCATCGAATCAGGCTTGCTCCCGGAGGGTTCCGTCCAACTGCTCTCCGGTAGTGCACGGGGCCTCCTCGATCACCTCGGCGGGCAGGACTCAGTGGCATTCACCGGATCCGCCGACACCGCCGCAACGCTGCGTGCTCACCCGAACGTCGTCGGCAAGGGCGTCCATTTCAATGCCGAGGCCGATTCACTCAACGCGTCGATCCTTGGCGAGGACGCCGTACCAGGAACGCCCGAATTCGATTTGTACGTCAAACAACTCGTCACCGAAATGACAGTCAAGGCGGGTCAGAAGTGCACGGCGATCCGGCGCGCCCTGGTGCCGGTCTCGCTGGTCGACGCCGTTGTCGATGCCGCATCCGAGCGACTGAACAAAGTGGTCGTGGGACACCCCGATGCCGACGGCGTCACGATGGGTGCGCTCGCCAGCATCGAGCAGCGCGATGAAGTCTTGAAATCCATTCGCGGTCTGACGAAGTCGGCAACTATCGTATTCGGAGACCCGGACAACGTCGACGTGATCGGTGCCGACGGCCAGTCAGGGGCCTTCCTTTCCCCTGTCCTTCTCCGGGCGGAAGAGAATGCGCACGAGGTACACGAGCTGGAGGCCTTCGGACCCGTCAGCACCGTCATCGGATACGACGGCATCGATCATGCGATCGAACTCGCGGCCCGTGGCGAGGGAAGCCTCGTCGCCTCGGTGGTCACTGCCGACACCGACATCGCACGTCGACTGGTGCTGGGCCTCGCAGCTTTTCACGGCAGAGTGCTCGTCCTGAACCGCGACGACGCCAACGAATCCACCGGCCACGGCTCTCCCCTTCCTGTCCTCGTACACGGCGGTCCGGGCCGTGCCGGCGGCGGTGAGGAGCTGGGTGGCATCCGCGGAGTTCTACACCACATGCAGCGGACGGCCGTGCAGGGCACACCCGACGTGCTCACCGCGGTCGGCGAGCGCTGGTTCACCGGGTCAGCGCGCACGACCGGATCCGAACATCCATTCCGAAAGAGTCTCGCCGAGTTGAAGATCGGCGACACCGTTGTCGGCGGTCCGCGCCAGGTCACACTCGCAGACATCGATCATTTTGCAGAGTTCACCGGTGACACCTTCTACGCACACACCGATCCGGTGGCCGCAGCGGCGAACCCGCTGTTCGGCGGCATCGTCGCACACGGCTATCTGGTTGTCTCACTCGCTGCCGGTCTGTTCGTCGACCCGGCTCCCGGCCCGGTTCTCGCGAACTTCGGCGTGGACAGCCTCAGGTTCCTGACCCCGGTGAAAGCCGAAGACAGCCTGACGGTCACCCTCACAGCCAAGACCATCACACCTCGCAGCAGCGCCGACTACGGTGAGGTTCGTTGGGATGCCGTGGTGACGAACCAGGACAACGATCCGGTCGCGACATACGACGTCCTGACTCTGGTAGCCAAGACTCGCCCCGAAGGGAATTGAAAGCACATGACCTATCGAGTAGCAGTATGTTACGGACGCCCCACCGATCCGGAGGCTTTCGACAAGTACTACAACGAGATCCACGTCCCGCTCGCCAGCGCAGTGCCAGGACTCTCGGACTTCACGTTCAGCAAGTGCTCGACGCTTGACGGCTCCGATCCAGTCTTCTACGCCGTCGCCAACCTGGTGTTTCCCGATCTCGAGACGATGCAGAGCGGCCTGAAGTCCCCGGAGATGGGCGCCGCTGGAAAAGATGTCGCAAACTTTGCCACCGGCACAGTCGACATGTACGTCCAGGAAGTTGTCTCGGTCCTCTAGACCCCTGCAATTCTCCGATCCCACAGGAGTTGTCTCGTGAGTACAGGAAGCATCACCGCCAGAGAGATGTTCGACGCGGACCAGGCGTCGCAGGCACTCGGTATCGAGATTTCCGAGCTGGCGCCCGGTAGCGCAACCGTGACCGTCACCGTGGGCGAAACCATGGTGAACGGTCACGGAATCACACACGGTGGTTATGTTTTCCTGCTCGCGGACACCGCGTTTGCGCTCGCCTGCAACGGCTACGAGGATTCAGCCGTTGCAGCGCGCGCGGACATCCGATTTCTACGTCCGACCCGTCTGGGCGACACCTTGACCGCGGTCGCCACCGAGAAGGCACGAGGCGGTCGAAGTGGGATCTACGACGTGACCGTTCGCAACGGCGACACCGTCGTGGCCGAGTTCCGCGGCGACAGTCGAACCATTTCTCGCTGAAATTCAGCCCACGGTGTTTCAGCTCACGACGGGAAGTTCGAGGGGGCCGGAACCGTCGGCAAAGATCGTCACCGGCATACCTTGCAGTCCCCCACGGAAACTGATGTCGCCACCGGTGATCGCGAGACGCACGGAATGCCCTGGCTCGAATCGATGCACTATCGCCGGCATCGTCACCGGTACCGGTTGGGACGGATCACTGATGCGTATGGGCGCAATCAGTCCGTTGATCAGCGAGGAAGTTCCGTCCGGGGCCACGTCGTAGAGTTTCGCGAACACCACCGGCTGTCCGGGCGCCGCAACACGCAGCGTCAGAGTGGGGGCTCCCACCACGTCCATCGCCTCGGTCATCGGCGCAGTGGTCCAGAGCGCCTCGGTTCCCGGAATCTGTGCATTCGGAATGTTTCCGGCCGGATTGATATTGAGCGGCTCGACGCCTGTCGGCAGCCCACCCGGTGCCGTGACGATCGTCTTCGGACCAGGTACCACCGGCGTGCCGTCCGGCAGCAGTCCCCCGTCAGCGGACAGATGGAAGGCGCGGGCGGTCCCGACATCGACGGTGTCGGACGTCGCGTATGCCGGCGCCGCGTTTCCCTCGTAGTCGATCCAGTTACGGAAATACGCGAATTCCGGTCCCGTCTCCGTGTTCTCGTCCTTGAGGTAGTGATCGAACCAGTCCATGAAGCGACCGGTTTCGTATTGCGCGTCTTCGTCGGGAGCGGAAAAGCTGAATTCGCCGGGCGCAGCGGCCAAGTGGCTGTGCCCCCACGAATGCCAGATCATCTTGGCATCGACGCCACGATCCTTCAGCGCGTCGTAAGTCGCGGTTGCCTCGTTCAGATCGAACAGGGTGTCCTGTTGTCCCTGAGCAAGCAGTACTGGAATGTTGATCCGGTCGACGAACGACGAGACCGACGACGCTCGGAGCTCACTCACTACCTGCGGTCCGATGTCGCCGGTCACCACCGCCTCGGCGATCGCGTTGCACATGTAAGGGACGTAGTTCGGGCAGCCGGGTAGCCGTGCGGGATCTGCGATGTAGCCGTCCACACCGGGATTCGCGATGCCCGCGCCGAAGAGCAGCGATGCAAAGAGCACCTTCGCTGCTCCCGGCTCCGCTGTCGACACACCGGAGATGATTCCCGTGCTGTTGGGCGCCAGAGAATACGAGAGATCGTTCCAGGTGATCATGGGGATGATCGTGTCGATACGGGGATCGACACTCGCGGCGGCGAATTGAATGCCGCCGCCGTAGGAGCCACCCGTCATTCCGACCCGCGGGTCGTTCGTCGACGGTGCACCGGTGTGATCGACGGAGTCCTGTACCACCGCGGTGAGCGCCGGATAGGGCTGCGTCAGAGCCTGATCCGTGAAGGCAATCCCTTCTTGGCCGCCGAGGAAGCTGACCAACTGGGAGGCGGCGACGCCGTCGTACGCGGGAGAGTCGAGTGTGATCTTGCAACTCGAGCCACCGAAACCCAATCCCGAATACGTCAGTCCGACATACCCGTTCTCGGCGAAGTTCTGCAGCGCGGGAATCTGGTCCTTGTACGAACCACCGAACCCGTTGGTGGTCAGGATCGCGGGCGCTGGGTTGTCCGCATCGACGCCGTCGGGAACAAAAAGTTCACCGACGACGGTGCACGGAGTCGAGAGTTCAGGCCCGACATCGACCGAGAAGTGCAGCAGCTGTGACGAATACGAGCCGTTCGGTGAATCCGCGAGCGCCGGCGGCGAAAAGCCGAGGGCACAAACCACGAGCGTGACGACACTGATCGCAATTCTCCGGCGCACCTGAAAACCGTACACCCGGATCTGTTCTCCACCAGCCTGATCGGGTGCGCGCCGCCGAAATTTCCGGAGCAAAAGCTACGCCGGACGGGGCCGACCTCTACTTGACCGTCAAGGTGCCGCGCATACTCGGGTGGTAGGTGCAGTGGAACGTGTACGTTCCAGGCTCGTTCGGCACCGTGATGGTTTCCGTCTCACCCGCTTCGATGTCCTCGTTGAACAACCCTGCGGTATCGGACGTGACCGAGTGCTCGACGGTGTCGTTGTTCTGAATGGTCAGTACCTGTCCGGGCATCACCGACTCCGGCGTCGAATATCCGAAACCGCTGATCACGATTCCCATCGACGACGCTCCCGGCGTCGACATACCCAGAGGCATACTCGGCATCGACATACTGGTCGGCATGCTGGTCATCGCCATGCTGGTCATCGCCATGCCGTCGTGATCGGCCGAATCGTTGTCCGACGAATCGTTGTTGTCACTGCACGCGGTCAGTGCGAACACCGCCAGGATCAGCGCTGCGAGCACTGCGAGAATCCGCTTCATTGCTTCGCCTCCTGCTCGTTCCCCCGCAGTCTGCTGATTACCCGCCGCCTAGGGGGCCAAACAGCTCCGATGTGGTGCCTGCGGCGCTGATAGTGCACGATTTCTGCACCAGCTCCACTCGCGGACCGACACTGAAGGAAACAGCACAGATGGCCAAGAGCAAAACGTCGAAGGCAGCCCAGCCGAAGGCTCCCAAGACAGCAGAGCCGAAGGTAGCCGAGAAGGCTCCTGCCGTTCTCTGGAAGGACCTGCCGGACGAGCACGACTACCCGGCGGCCCGCGATTACCTCCAGTTGGGCGCGACACCGGTTCAGGTCCAAGCTCTCGTGTACGCCCTCAAGACGGCGACGCTGGTCTCGAAGAAGGCCAAGGACATCCTGCGGGCCGCCGGGCTACCCCTGCTCCCGGTCGACAACCCGCACGTTGCTGCCGACCTGTTGAAGATCCGCAAGGGGATCGCGCTGTCTCCGATCCTGCTGGTGCAGGGAGACTTCCGCGCCGGAGTACCGGCGCAGATCGCCGACGGCTACCACCGTGTCTGTGCGAGCTACCACGTG
Source organism: Rhodococcus sp. ARP2 (assembly GCF_001029585.1). NCBI lineage: Bacteria > Bacillati > Actinomycetota > Actinomycetes > Mycobacteriales > Nocardiaceae > Rhodococcus > Rhodococcus sp. ARP2. The sequence goes on from NZ_LEKE01000117.1 coordinate 11,168, forward strand.
GACGAGAACACCGGCATCCCTGCAAAGATCGCTCCCTCGACAGTGACGTCGTAGGTCGTCGATGACCTTCGGCATCCTTGCCCTCGTCGCGCTGGCCGGCATTCTCGGCCCGCTGCTCGGCGCTCGCGTCAGCTGGCATGTCCCCGTGGTGGTCGGCGAACTTGCCGCGGGCGTCGTCTTCGGTGTCACAGGTTTCGGGCTGCTCGACTCTTCGGACCAGACTTTCACGTTCCTGGCCGATATCGGGTTCGCGCTCGCGATGATGGTGGCCGGCTCACACGTCCCGGTCCGCGATCCGGCAGTTCGTGCGGCAATCGGCAAGGGTGCCGTTCGTTCGGTTGTCGTCGGACTCCTGTCGGTTGTTGCCGGCTACGGTGCGGCGACGGCATTCGGCACCGGTCACGCCGCGCTGTACGCGGTCCTGATCGCGTCGTCGTCCGCGGCGTTGATTCTCCCCATCGTCGATTCGCTGGGGCTCGGTGGAACCTCGGTTCTGCAGATGACTGCCCAGGTCGCGATCGCGGACACCGTCTGCATTGTCGCGCTGCCTCTGGTGATCGATCCGGACAATGCCCCTCGTGCCGGTGTCGGCGCATTGGCGGTGGCGGCGTGTGCGGTTGCCTTGTTCTTCGTACTGCGAGCCTTCCACCGGTCCGGCCATTGGCGAAAGCTCCACAAATTCTCGGAGAAACGAAAGTTTGCACTCGAACTCCGGATCAATCTGGTGATCCTCTTTTCTCTGGCAGCGCTGGCCTCCAGCACTCACGTGTCGATCATGCTCGCGGGCTTCGCCTTCGGACTGGTCCTGGCCGCAATCGGTGAACCCCGCCGCCTCGCCAAACAACTCTTCGCGATCACCGACGGCTTCTTCGCGCCTCTCTTCTTCGTCTGGTTGGGAGCGGCGATCAATCTGCGCGACCTCGTCACCCATCCGTCCGCCATCTGGCTCGGATTGGTCTTGGGTGGAGCAACTCTCGTGGTTCACGCCGCGATACGCGTCCTCGGTCTTCCGCTCCCGCTCGGCGTGCTGTCCGCCGCACAACTGGGAGTACCGGTTGCCGCAGTGACGGTGGGCACTCAATTGGGGGTGATGGGCGACGGTGAACCCGCAGCCATCCTCCTCGCCGCCATGATCACGATCGGGGCAGCAACACTGGCTGGTGCTGCCGCGTCGAAAGCCGGTCTCACGAAGCCTGTTTGACCGCGGCCCGCTCCACCGTCAGCAGGCTCTCCTCCGAATGTTCGGCGTGATACGCCGCGCCGCCGCCGCGGACACCGAATAGCCGCTTGCTCCAGATCAGCCACACGACGGCGGCGACGTTCACCAGCAGCAGCCCGGCCCTCAACCACGTGATCTTCTCGGTCAATTCGTAGATTTCGAGGGGCAGGAACAAGCTGGTCGCCACCACTGCGAAGTACTCGCCCCAGCGTTTGACCATCCACAGCCCGACGGCCTCGATCACTTGCAGGCCGGCGTAGACCAACAGACCGACCGCGATCCAGGTGAGCGTCGTCGCCGACAACGAAAACGCCTGCTCGATGTGATGAACCAGTTTGGAATCGTCGATGTTCCAACCCAGCTGGCGGGCCAATGGTCTGATCAACGGCAATTCGTTCTCGAAGGCGTCCTCGACGCGCCCCTTCGACGATCTGAGTTTGAACACCCCGATCGCCAGAAGAACCAACCCCAGAGCGCGGAACATTCTCTCGGTGGCAAGAAGTCGCATGATCAACCGGTCGCGAAGCAGCCGTCCCCGCGGAACCTCGGGAGCGGCGTCCGCCGGCCCGGACGCTCGCGGCGCTCCCGGGACGAAGTTGCCGCAACGTAGGCACCGCCATGCCTGGCCCACCGCAGTGTCCACATGTAGTCGCCCCCGCAGCTCAGGTTCGTCCGGAGCGTAGGTCTCGTGACCGTGCCAACTGCACGAGCGCAATGCGAAGTCCACGGGTGAACTCTATGCCGCATATGCCCGGTAGCGTGGATACCCGCTGACCGTGCACTTCGAACGATGAGGATTCCGATGACAACCACCAAGATCGAAACCCGGCATGGCGTCATGGCAGTCGACGACAGTGCCACCGATGGTTTCCCGGTTGTCTTCATCCACGGAAACTCGGCCAGCCGCTCCATCTTCCGTCATCAGGTCGACGCCGGCTGGGCGGGCGACTACCGCATGATCACTCTGGACCTGCTCGGCCACGGCGACTCCGAGGACGCGAGCGAACCCGAAGCCGCGTACACGCAGAACGGTTACGCCGACGCCATCGTCGATGTTCTGGCCGAACTCGGCGTCGAACGAGCGGTTGTCGTCGGGTGGTCGCTCGGCGGACACATCGCCCTCGAGTTGATCGCGAAATTCCCCGGGCTCACCGGAATCGTCATCACCGGTACGCCACCGGCAAATCCCGAGACGCTCGGCGACGCATTCAATGCCGGCGACGGATTGTCCATCGGCGGCACCGAGGTCATCACCGCGCAGGAAGCCGAACTCTACGCACGGATGACCGCCGTTCCCTTCGAGCAGTCTGCCCTCGACGCCGCGATACGCACGGACGGGCGCGCTCGCAAGATCATGTTCGACGCATTCGGCGCGGGCCGCGAATCAGATCAGAAGGCCCTGGTTGCAACGGCGTCTGTGCCTCTCGCGGTGATCGACGGCGCCGAGGACCCGTTCGTGAACACTTCGTATGTCGCGTCGTTGACCTTCGCGAATCTCTGGGAGGGCACCTACCACGTGATCCCGGGAGTCGGGCATGCAGCGTTCTGGGAAGCACCCGAGATCTACAACCCACTGTTGCAGCGGTTCCTCGGCAGTTTCGCGAATAACTAGCTGGACGCGGCGTCCTATGAGGTAGAAGCCACTCGACAATCCGGCCATGTCCGGTCTGTTAATCGCCGTCCTACAGTTCGGAAAACAACTGGAGGCACTGCGATGACCATTCTCGAGCACGGCACGGAAACGTGCACCGGTGGACCGACCCTTCCCCAGATACGACGCCTCGTCACCGAAGTGCCTGGCCCCAACTCGCGCACTTTGGCGAAGCGCCGGAGCGCCGCACTGCCGGCCGGACTGACCAGCGGATCCAGCATTTACGTAGCTGCAGCGGGCGGAGGAGTTGTCGTCGACGTCGACGGCAACTCGTTCATCGACTTCGGCAGCGGCATCGCCGTGACCACCGTCGGAAACAGCGCGCCGCGCGTGGTCGAACGCACCACACGCCAGCTCAGCCAGTTCACCCATACGTGTTTCCTCGCAAACCCCTACGAGGGGTACGTCGAGGTCTGCGAAGCGCTCAACCGCCTGACCCCGGGAGATCACGAGAAACGTACAGCGCTGTTCAACACCGGCAGCGAGGCGCTCGAGAACGCCGTGAAATACGCACGTGCCGCGACCGGTCGCCCGGCAGTTGTCGTCTTCGACCACGCATTCCACGGTCGCACGTTGATGACCATGACGATGACGGCCAAGAACCAGCCGTACAAGGCCACATTCGGCCCGTTCGCACCAGAGGTCTACCGGGTTCCGATGGCCTACCCCTACCGTTGGCCGAGCGGCCCCGAAAACGCTGCCGACGAAGCATTCGCCCAATTCCGTCTTGCGATCGACACTCAGATCGGTGCCGAATCGGTAGCCGCTGTGGTCGTGGAACCGATTCAGGGTGAGGGAGGTTTCATCGTTCCCGCTCCGGGATTCCTGAAGCGCATCGCCGAATTCTGCCGTGAGCGGGGCATTCTCGTCGTCGCGGACGAGGTCCAGACCGGTATCGCTCGAACCGGAGCCTGGTTCGCCAGCGAGAGTGAGGACTTCGTCCCCGACATCATCACAACTGCAAAAGGTCTCGCCGGCGGAATGCCACTCGCCGCCGTGACCGGCCGTGCCGAAGTCATGGACGCCGCGCATCCCGGTGGTATCGGCGGTACGTACAGCGGCAATCCCGTGGCCTGCGAGGCCGCCCTGGCAGTTTTCGAGACGATCGAGGTGGAAGGCCTCCTCGACCGCGCAAAGGACATCGGCGAAATCCTGACCACAGGGCTGTCCGAAATCGCTTCGGACACGAATATAATCGGCGACATTCGTGGACGCGGCGCCATGATTGCAATCGAGCTGATCCACGACGAAGACAAGGCTCCCAATCGCGAGGCCGTCGCCCAGATCGTCAGCTACGCCCACGCGCACGGCCTACTTCTCCTCGCTGCCGGCACCTACGGAAACGTCGTTCGATTCCTCCCGCCGCTGAGCATCTCCGACGAATTGCTGGCCGAAGGACTCGGCATCCTTCGCGACGCTGTGACAGCAGTCCGATGAGCGTCGTTGTTCACAGCTTGATCGGCGGAGCTTGGGTCACGGGTAGCGAAGGCACACTGACGGACACCAACCCGGCTCGCCCCGACGAAGTTGTCGCCACCGGAGGCCGCGCCGGCGCATCTGAAATGGCGACCGGTGTTCGCGTCGCCCGCATCGCCGCGAACGACTGGGCGCGCCTACCGATGTCCGCACGCGGCGCATACCTCACTCGCGCAGCGGAAATCATCGAAACCAACGCCGATGCCTGGGGCGAAGAACTCACCCGCGAAGAGGGGAAAACGCTGGCCGAGGGTATCGGAGAAGTGCGCCGGGCTGCGCAGATTCTGCGTTACTACGGCAACGCCGCAGACCGCGAGTCCGGGACGGTGTATTCCTCCCCACGTAGCGGCGAGCAAATTCTTGTCACTCGCAAACCTCTCGGCGTGGTAGGCGTCGTCACGCCGTTCAACTTCCCGATCGCGATCCCGGCGTGGAAGATTGCGCCCGCCTTGGTATACGGAAACACTGTTGTCTGGAAACCGGCTGCCGCGGTGCCCCTTCTGGCCTTCCGTCTCGCGCAGGCATTGACCGAAGCGGGCCTACCCGATGGCGTCCTGAACATGATCCTTGCCGACAGCGCGGCAGGTGAAGCGCTGGTCGACCACCCGGACCTCGACGCCGTCACCTTTACCGGTTCCACCGGCGTCGGCCGAAGAATCGCGGGATCTGCTGCAGCGCGCGGAGTTCCGGCCCAGGCGGAAATGGGTGGAAAGAACGCAGCCATCGTACTTGCCGACGCAGATCTCGGGCTTGCAGTCGAGCAGGTCATGTTGGGAGCATTCCGGTCAACCGGCCAGAAATGCACGGCCACTTCGCGTCTGGTGCTCCACGAATCCATCGCCGAGGAATTCTTGGCGAGGCTGACCGTCGAGGTCGAAGAATTGAGAGTCGGAGATCCACTCGATCCCGACGTCACTACAGGTCCTGTGGTCAGCGCATACGCACAGCAAACGATCATCGAGGGAATCGATCGAGCCGTCGGCGGCGGCGGCGCCAGAGTTGTGGCCAGCGCCGAAGCGCCGGAATCGGGCCACTACGTCCGGCCGACGGTGCTGGAACTGTCGGCGAGCACCGAACTATGGTTCGAGGAACTTTTCGGCCCGGTGCTTGCGGTGCAGCGGGCAGCAACAACTGCAGACGCATTCCGCTTGGCGAATGAGGGCGAATTCGGTTTGTCCGCAGCGCTGTTCACTCAGGACCTGACCAGCGCACTTGCCGGTATCGATGACCTGGACGTGGGGATCCTGCACGTCAACTCGGAATCGGCAGGCGCTGATCCTCACGTACCTTTCGGCGGTGCGAAGAAGAGTGGATACGGGCCCAAGGAACAAGGCGACGCGGCGCGGGAGTTCTTCACTCACACCACCACCGTCTATCTCAGGGGCGGCCGAGCGTGATCTGAATTCGATTCCGCCTGCAGCAGTTCACGAGCTTTGAGTGCGATCCACAACTCGGACCGTGTGTGGGCGGAATCGAGATCTCGGCCGATCAACTCGGCGGCCTTGTCCATGCGGTTACGCAGCGTGTGCCGGTGAACACCCAACTGCGTTGCAGCGGACTCCCATTGTCCATTGTGGTGCAGGAACGCTTCGATCGAGTCCACCAGACGGGAACCGTTCTCGGCATCGTAGCCTTCCAGCACACCGAGGCCGCCGGCCGCGATCGACTGCAGAACATCGTTCGACTGCACACTCAACAAGAGACTGAAAGTCCCGAGTTCCGAGAACGGAACGAGCGTGTGTCCATCGACCTGCCCCACTTTGGCAGCAGAGACGGCCTCGCGCAGACTCGCTGCTACACCGCTCATCGGCCGGACGCTACCGATTCCGCCGTTGATACTCCGGCGTGAATTCTCCCGCACTCTCGCATACACACTGCGCGCGACCTTCTCCGCAACTTCACTTTTCACGACGAACCACACGCCGGTGCCGTCATTCAGTGGAGCCAACAGGTACGGCACCGCCACTTCTTCGAGGGCCGCTGAAGTGATATCGGTTGCCGCCAGCAAAGGCCCGACATCGGTCAAGGCAGTTGCAACCACCGGGGATCCGGATTCGAATCCGAAGTACCGCAACAGACTTTCGTCTACTTCGCCGCCAGCCTGGCGCACCATCGTCGCGACCGCCAACCTCAGCCGTTGTTCGGCATCGACAACCCGCAACGGCTTGGCGAGCTCGATGGTCAACAGCGACACCGCGTGGCCGACCAGCAGTCGTTCGGACTGATCCAAGGCAGCATCGGACGCCACCGCCAGCGTGCCGCTCACGGCAAGCTTGTGAATGGCCAGATGGCCGTCGTCGTCCACCACGACCCGGCTGCGCTCCTTGCCTGATCGCTCCCTGATGCGTTCGGGCAGAGACGAACTCGCACTTTCCGTCAGAGCGAGCACCGCTCCGTCCCGATCGAGAACGCACACTGCTGCGTGAACCGCTCGACCCAGTGCAGCGATCAGGGCCGGCACTCCGTCGAGCAGGGCACGCGCCAACTTCTCCTGGGCATCGACCACCGCCTGCACCGTTCGTATCTGGTCGGCGGTCAGCTCGTCGATCACGGCCCGCGAGATGGCGATGAACGGCGTCTCCTTGGCGACGGAAAGCACGGCAAAACCCAGTTCGTCGCCGGCCCTGATGATCGCGTTCGGCACCTTCTCGTGCACGGTGCCGGTGTCGAATGCCAGTGCCACGGCGCCGGTCCGCGCAATGCGCTCGACGTACTCGTACTGCTTTGTCGCCGATCGCGAAAGGTGCAGCCCCGTCGTCATGACAAGCTCTCCACCGGCGAGCCATCGACTCGGATCCTGCAACTCGATTGCGTGCGCCCAACTGATCGGCAGATCGACGTGGCCATGACCTGCAACAACCGAGAGACCGAGAGAGTTGGTAGCCGCCAAGCGCCGGACAGTCATCGGCATTACCGGAACCTCCGAAGGCAGTGGACAGAACTGACAGTCTTCAGTTCCAATTTGTACATCAGGTCCATGTTCTGGATCACACGACGAGCTTAGCGTCTCTCCGAAAGAACTGATCGCGTCATGCAATAGGAGCTGAGCCCAGATGCCCGACAGCAGCACCGAAACAGCCGAAGCCGCCAGCGTTCATTCGACGCTCAAGACAGGCTTGAAGAAGCGCCACCTCACCATGCTTTCCATGGGTGGTGTCATCGGCGCCGGTTTCTTCGTCGGGCTGAGCGGAATCATCAACCAGGCCGGCCCCGGCGCAGTCATCACTTGCGCGATCTGCGGCATCATCGTGTTCCTGGTGATGCGCATGCTCGGTGAAATGGCCGTCGCCAAGCCGTGTACGGGATCATTCACCGAGTACGCGCGAATGGCGTTGGGCGACTGGGCGGGTTTCACCACGGGCTGGCTCTACTGGTATTTCTGGGTGATCGTCGTCGGCATCGAATCCGTCGTCGGAGCTACCCTGCTCTCCCGGTGGATCCATGGTGTACCGCTCTGGCTCATGTCAGCAGTACTCCTGTTGGTGATGACCGGGGTCAACCTTCTCTCCGTCAGCAACTTCGGTGAGGCCGAATACTGGTTTGCAGGTATCAAGGTCGCCGTCATCATCGGCTTCATCGTGCTCGGCAGTCTGTTCGTCTTCGGCATCTGGCCCGGCAGTGAAGTCGATTTCAGTAATCTGACCGGCCACGGAGGATTTCTGCCGAACGGCTTCACCCCCGTGCTGGTGGGCGTTGTCGCCGTGATCTTCTCCATGACCGGAGCCGAGCTGGTCACAATCGCCGCAGCGGAATCCGCCGAACCGGCCGGAGCGATCAGACGAGCCACGAACACCGTCGTCTTCCGCATTCTCGCGTTCTTCGTTGTCGCCACCTTCCTCCTCGTGACGATGCTGCCGTGGGATTCGTTCGTCGTCGGCGATTCTCCGTTCATCTCCGCACTCGACCTGCTCGGAATTCCCGGCGCCGCCGACATTCTCAATCTCGTGGTTCTGGTCGCTGTGCTGTCCTGCCTCAACTCCGGCCTGTACACGGCGTCACGGATGCTCTTCGCACTCTCCGTCTACAACGACGCGCCGGCATGGATGACACGGACCAACAGTCGCGGCGTGCCCGTGAAGGGCGTACTCGCCTGCACCGTGGCCGGGTATTTCTGTATCGCGGCCGGTTACATCTGGCCAGACACGATCTTCCTGTTCCTCGTGAATTCGTCCGGCGCAATCTGTTTGTTCGTTTACATCCTGATCTGTGTATCCGAACTACGCCTCCGACGCCGATGGGAACGCGAAAGTCCCGAGATTCTGAAATTCCGTGTCTGGTTGTATCCCGGCCTACCGATAGTGGTCACCGGCCTGATTCTCGTGATCCTGGTGGGAATGGGTCTCAACGAACCGACGCGCGCGGAGTTCGTCCAAAGCCTGGTCGCGCTGGGAGTCATCCTCGTCGCTTACAGCGTGAGAAGGTCTCGTACGCGAAAAGTCGTATCGTTCGCGACCGCCTCGAACAACGCACACAGCAGTTCGAAGAAGGCTTGAAACAAGCATCGAGTAAGCGCTCGACTCGATAAGAGAACCTCTTCCCCGAAAAAAATCGAACCGGTGGAACCGGTCGAACACAGATTTTCTCTTTACCTAAATTCAAGGCAAAATAGACAGCATGCCGAGCCCTGTCATCGCCTCCGAAGGGCACAGTTCTTGGCAAACACTTCACGAATGGTTCAACGAACCACACGACTACGAGTGGATAAAGCACCAGAGATCCGGCCGAGCAATCATTCCGATCTTCCGAACCTTGCTCGGAATGATGACGATCATCTTCGGACTCTCCGCGTTCTACAAATTGATCGGCCCGGATACGCCGCCGACCACTCCCGGCAAAGCACTTTCGATTTTCATGATCTGCACGTGTGTGGGAATCGCCGCATGCTGGTTCACACAACCATTTCCCGGACGCCGGGGGTTGCTTGCATTCGGGATATTCGCAGATCTCGGGATCGCGGCCGCAGTCCTTCTGGTGCCGGATCGCTCGTCCGCGACGTTCGGTTGCACCGTCTTCGCGGTCACCGGAACCTTTGCGACTCTTTTTGTCAGCGCAAGGTGGCTTGTCGCTCATGTCGTTTGGTCGACGACCATCACGACTACCGTTTTTGTTCTTGCCTATCTAGAAGGCGACGTCGATATCACGACGCTTCTGGCCCGTGGCACCGTTCTTTTCGGAGCTGTCACACTCGTTCCCATTTTTGCGCACCTGACCTGGCGCACTCTCTACCGCGATGCCCAGTATTCGGACCGGGATCCCCTCACTGGCCTGTTCAACCGTCGGGGACTGGAGGGGGCAGTCGGCGATCTCTTCGAGAGCACCCGAGACGATTCTTCGTCTCTCGCTTTCGTCGTCGTCGATATCGACAAATTCAAGACGGTGAATGATCTTCACGGTCATGCCGAGGGCGATCATGTCATCAGAAGAACCGCGAACCGATTGAGCACACATCTCGGCGAACACGGAATCATCGCTCGTACGGGCGGAGAAGAATATCTGGCTGTCATTGCCGGTGATCCCGAATCGACAACCCTGTTGATCGAAGGGATAAACGCGGCGCTGTCGGATTGTTCCGACGCGATCCCCACAACGGTGAGCGTCGGAGCTGTGATGATGACCGCCGAATCGAAGGCGTGGAGCGGCGGTGCTTCCGCAATCCTGGCGGCGACAAACGTCGCGGATTCGATGATGTATCAAGCGAAAGCGGCAGGCGGTAATACGATCCGCTCGGCTCAGATCTGATTCACAGCCACGTAAGTGGGTGGACGCTGCGCCCGGTTTCCGTGTCCGTGGCGGCAAGATACACATCGACGCGCTCAGCGGTCAGAGCCTTGCTGATGTGATAGCCCTGGACCAGGTCACACCCGACCCACTGAACGCGGCGGAACTGCTCGATGGTCTCGACGCCCTCGGCCAACGATTTCATACCAAGGGCCGCGGCCAATTCGACAATGGACTTCACCACGGACATCTTCGGATCGTCCGAGTCGGTGACCAGCATGCGATCGATCTTGAGAACGTCGATTGGAAGTCTCTGGAGCGTGGCGAAGGAAGAATAGCCGGTGCCGAAATCGTCGAGCGCGACGGTAACCCCGAGCTCACGCAGCTTGTAGAGATCCCGGATCGCGCGATCGTCCACAACACCTGTCTCGGTGATTTCGAGCTGCAGCAGATGCGGAGGCAAGCCCGAATCCGTCAGAGCTTTCTTCACCATCGCGCCGAACTCTCGCGACACCAACTGCACTGGCGAAACGTTGACCGAGACACCGATTCCGGTCGGCCACCCCGCAGCAGCCGCGGTCGCCATCGCCATCGCCTGCGCGCCGAGGGGAATGATCATTCCGGTTTCCTCCGCCACCGAGATGAACTGGCTGGGCCCGATGAGGCCGCGACTGGGATGGTTCCACCGTAGAAGAGCCTCGAAGGCCACCACTTCACCGGTCTGAGTGTCGACCTGAGGCTGATAGTGGAGATCGAACTGCCCTTCCTCGATCCCTCTGTCCAGCTCGTGGAGCGCAGTCGCCCGCGCCGATGCCCTCGCCCGCAGCAGCGGTGAGAACTTGCCTACTCGATTGCGCCCCGTCGACTTCGCTTCGTACAGAGCCAGATCCGCCAGCATCACCAATCCGTCTGCGTCTGTTGAATCCTCGGGCGCGCTGGAGTAACCGATCGTGGCCCGCACTTCTATTCGATTGCCTTCGACGAAGAATGGTTCGTGCAGCACTTCCAGGTACCGATCGAAGATCACTCCGGGATCGTCGCGCGACGACGTGCAGACGATCAGCCCGAATTCGTCGCCGCCCATCCGCGAGCACATGTCCGAACCTACGACCTTGCGCAGGCGTGTCGTGACTTCGAGAAGTAATTGGTCCCCGATCGGATGTCCAAGGGTGTCGTTGACCGATTTGAAATTGTCGAGGTCGAGAATCCCGACGAGAACCTGCTTGTCCGGCGCCCGAGAATTGATCGCTTCCTCGAGCGCCACACCGAACGCACGACGGTTCGGCAACCCGGTCAACGAGTCGGTGGCCGCAAGGCGAAGGATCTCCTGCTCGTGGACATACCTCTCCGTGATGTCGGAACCGACACCGCGCCAACCCAGAATCACACCGGATTCGAGAACCCGCGGATTACCGGAAAGAGACCACCAGCGCCGCCTACCGTCGACATGCACCGGCACGACGGTGTCCCGGAAGGGGGCACTCGATTCGAGTTTGTCGATCATCTGGGCCGCGGCCGCACGTCCCTCCGGACTCGACGCGATCTGGAGTCTGGTGAGGAGTTGCCCGAAGGTGAGTTGCTGCAACTCGTCCACCGTCATACCTGCGACCTCGGCGAGACGTGCCGAGGTGTGGGAGAACCGGCCGTTGGTGTCGCACTCCCACAGCCAGTCGCGGGAACCGCCTTCGAAACCGTCGAGCAACAACGCCACCGTCTGACGCTCGGATTCCGCCTGAAACTCTGCGAGACAACGTCTCTGGAACGAGGCCGACAGATAGACCGCCCCTACGGTGAGCGCAAACATGTAGATGCACAACTGAATCGCAAGTACGCGAAAGTGGGGTTCGGCGTGGACGATGAGAACAGTGAAGACGCCGAGGCCGTGAATGTAGATCCAGGTCAGGCTCACCGATCTCAGACTGGAGAACGTCACGGTCCCGGCGCCCATGATTCCTGCCATCGTCGCGATCAGAACCAAGTCGCGGAAGACGTCCATGTCGTGAAAGAGCAGGGCAAAAAGTGCGACGTCTAGGGTCGCGACAACGATCACTTCGACGAGCAGACCCACGTAGTCGTAGCGCGGTGTGTGCTTCGACGGTCGCCAGCGAAGCGGTATCCATACTCGAATCGAATTCGCGAGGACAAGAAAGATGAGGGCGCCGCCCAACCACCTGAGCGTCTGACGTCCAGGCGGGACGGTGTAGGTCAGAATCACGACCAAACTCGCCATGTACGCAAGATTGGCGAACGGCGCGACGGCCGCAGCCTCGTCGATCTGACGGCGAAACAGGCTGTTGCAGTCGGTCTCCGAAGCAGGATCTTGCCGACTCAATCGACTCAATCGACTCAGACGGTTCATCAGTGAGGCATCCCGACACCAGCGCAGGCGCCATCAGCGGGCGTCGAATCCGCTCGCCTGGCCATCCGAACCTCCCCTGGCTCCCCACCGAACCCTTATCCGGTGAAACGTCAGTGTTTCAGACTCGCTGCTTGTTTCCTTCACAACGGTAGCCATCTGACGAATCGATTGTGCGCAGATCACTATATCCAGAGGTCGTTCCGTCGATCGTCCAGGTCGATCCGCGATTGCTGATTCTTAGCTCGAACCACGTTTGTCGCCGACCGCGACGCGGGGGATTCGAGCGGTCGGGAACAACGCGGCGATTGCGAGCAGCGCTGCCACGGCAAAGGCGACACGCAACGCGTCCAGCCTGGCTTCTTCGTTCACGTCCACGATCGCATCCGCCGTGGACTCGGCGACGCCGGCGTCACTGAGAGCGGATCGGAGTTGCGTCGTCGACAGGAACGGCACGCCCGAGGCCATGTCGGTGCTCGCTTGCTGCTGCACCGATGTCGGAACCGCCGGATTGTCTTCGATTCCGGCGATCGCCGACGTCGTGAGTGTGGCAATGAGAACCGATCCGATCAGGGCAGTTCCCAAGGATGCGCCGAGGTTGGTGGCGGTGTTCTGCAACCCGCCGACCTCGGTACTGCGCTCGTCCGGGACCGAGGACACCGTGACGGCTCCGAGCTGCGAAGACAGGCACCCCAAGCCGAAACCCATGAACAGCATGGGAATCATCACGATCGCCGCATTGGCGCCGGGGTCCATGCCTGCCACGAGCATCAGAATGCCGACGACCATGACCAACAATCCGACTCGGACCACGCGTCGCGGGTTCGCGGTAGGCCGTAGCTTCGGAATACCGATCGCCGCCACGACGAGCGCCGCCGACAACGGCAGGATGCGAATTCCGGTCTCGAGAGCGCTGAGCTCCAGAACTACGGACAAGAACAAAGGAACCGCGAAGAACACGCCCGCCTGCACCAGAAACTGCGCGAAGAACATCGACAGCCCGCCACTGAGTTCGCGGTTTCGCAGCATCGCCGGATCGAGCAGAGGCTCCTTCCCCGCAGCGGCCAGGCGACCCTCCCATCGCAGGAATCCGTAAACGACAAGGAGCCCGACGATCAGCAGCCACACCACCGGAGACAACCCCACCAGTTGCGGCCCGCCAGGTTTGGCCTGTACCCAACCCCACTCGCTCGAACGCAGAACACCGAAGACGATCATTCCCAGTCCCACCACGGACAGGATCGAACCGAAGTAGTCGAGGCGGGACTTCGACGGTGGGACGTCGACCACCTTGCTGAGCACCAGCAAGATCAGGACAACGATCACGACTTCGCCGACGAACACGTAACGCCACGACGCAAATGTCGTCGCCGCGCCGCCGATCAGCGGCCCCACTGCCACGGCTATCGCGCCTGCTGCAGCGACGAGGCCGTAGGCCGCCGGACGCTTCTCCGCCGGGAAGTTGGTGGCGACGAGCGCAACGATCGCGGGCATGATGAGCGCCGCGCCGACGCCTTCGAGGAACGACCAACCGATCAACAGGACCACGAGATTCGGAGCGAGCGCAGTCGTCAGAGAACCAGCGCCGTAGATCACCAAGCCGAGTGCGAAGGCTCGGCGACGGCCCATCATCGAACCGACTTTGCTACCCGTGATCATCAGAGTCGCCATGACCAGGGTGTAGAGCGTGATCGCGGTTTGAATGCCGGTGATGCTCGTGCCGACGTCCTCGGCGACGGTCGCCATCGAAACATTCATGACCGAGCTGTCCAGGGTCATCAGGAACTGGCTGCTCGCCAACACCGTGAGAACCAGCCCCGAACCCGCCTGCGTAGTCGAACCAGCAACCTGTCCGTCACCCATCGTGCGGGTGTACCCGGTGCTCAGGTCTTCGAAGCAGACCGGTCAGTGCTGTTTGAGGCTGTTCGAGGCTGTTTGAGTCAGTGCCGTTCGAGTCAGCGCTGTTCGAGTGCAAGTTGATCGGCCCAGGCCGACACGTCGCCGCGTTCCAGAGCGACCGCGAGCAGTTCCGGAAACTTGTCCGGCGTGCACGCAAACGCCGGAATCCCGAGGGCACTCAGCGCCGCTGCATTGTCGTGATCGAACGATGGGGCGCCGTCGTCCGAGAGCGCCAGCAGAACCACAACCTGAACGCCGGCATTCTTCATGGCCGCCATGCGCCGCAGCATCTCGTTCCGAATACCGCCCTCGTAGAGGTCCGAGATCAGAACAAACATCGACTCGGCAGGACGCGAGATCAGCGACTGGCTGTACGCGATTGCGCGGTTGATGTCCGTGCCCCCACCAAGTTGGGTCCCGAAAAGAACGTCTACGGGGTCGGACAGTTTGTCCGTCAGATCGACGACGGCGGTGTCGAAAACCACGAGCGAAGTCTTCAGCGCTTGCATCGACGCCAACACCGCGCCGAACACGGACGCGTAGACGACGCTGGACGCCATCGAACCCGATTGGTCGATCGCCAGGACCACGTCGCGCTGCACAGATTTCGACTTGCGGCCGTATCCGACGAGCCGCTCGGGGACGACGGTTCGATACTCCGGCAGGTAGTGCGACAGATTTGCTCGGATGGTTCGGTCCCAGTCGATGTCACGCAACTTCGGATTCGACGTTCTGGCCGAACGATTGAGTGCCCCGGTCACCGCGGCCTTCGTTTTCTGCGCGATTCGCTCTTCGACTTCCCGAACCACCTTCCCGACGACCATTCGAGCAGTGGCCTTGCTGGCCTCCGGCATGACCTGGTTGAGGCTCAGCAGCGTCCCGACCAGATGTACATCGGGCTCGACGGCATCGAGCAGTTCCGGTTCGAGCAGCAACTGCGCCAAACCCAGTCGGTCGATTGCGTCCTTCTGCATCACCTGCACCACCGTGCTGGGAAAGTACGTCCGGATATCGCCGAGCCATCTGGCGACGGACGGCGCCGACGCCCCCAATCCGGCTGAGCGGCGGCGCCCCTTGGTCGGGCCGGACGAGTCGTAGAGCGCTGCGAGAGCTGCATCCATTCGACTGTCGCCCGGTTGGCCCAGCCCTCCCGTCGATTCTTCGGCGGATTCCCCGAGCATCAATCTCCAGCGCCGAAGGCGCTGATCGTCGTCGCTCATACGCGCGCTCCCAGTATCTCGGCAACGACCGCCATTGCCGCTCGGCCGCGTCGAGTATCGGTCTCCACTGTCGTCTCGACGCGTCGTCCACCTCTGACCGCCTGACCGATCGCTCGACGCTCCCCTGCCTCGAAGGCTCCGAACGTGCGTCGAAGCAACGGAAGCGTGTCGATGAAGTCCTGCTCACGAAGTTGGCGGACCCACGTGTCGATCAGCGTGAGCAACGCTCGATCGTGAACGAGCACAAGCCCTCCACCGCCGAGAAACCCGTCGACCCACCCGGCTTTGGCGGTCGGCGCGCTGCCCACGGACAGGGCCCGAGACAAGCGCTGGGCTGCAGCGGTTTCCGTGATCGAACCGCTGTCGCGCAGTAGCCGCACCATCCGTCCGACGAGTAAACCGTTGACGTCGTCACGGTCGATCACGCCGGCCATCGCCTGCAGCCACCGTGCGCTCGCATCGCGATCGTCACGGACCATGACTGCCGAGTGAACCTTGTCGAGGTGATCGCGAAACTCCTCGGCGCTGGGATCGTCCAGTCCGGTGACGGCGACTGCGAGGCCGGTGCAGATCCGGATCAACAAGCTGTCGGCGACGTCGATCAACGCCGTCACATCGGTTCCGCGCACATCGCCGTATCGCAGCGTTCGGGTCAGCGTCGGTAGCGCCGCCATCAGATGTGACACGTCATGGTCTAGTGCCGCAACTGTTTTCACACTCTCCAAAACCGCAGACAAAGCTGCCGGGAGGTTTGCGAGCAGTGAGTTCTCCAGTAGTCCGATCAGTGACGCGAGAGTGATGTCCGGCTCGTTGATCTTCGAGACGACACGTGATGCCGCCGCTGCGGCCACCGTCGTACCCCACAGCGACGCCTCGATCACCGAGACCGAGAATTCGGGCTTCCATTGCAGCGCCCAAGTCTCTCGGAAAGTTCCGGTGGAACGGACCTCACTGTCGGCCGGGGTTCCCCAATCGATCTCGAGGATCCCCAGTCGGTGTAGGAACTGGGAACGCTCGACGTCGATATCGCGTCGCAGGTCCAGATCGAGATTCTTGGCTCCCGCTTGTTGTTTGAGCCGCAAAGTCTTCGAACGTGCTCGCAGGTCTGCTTCGAGCGGAACCGTCGGAGTTTCTTCGGGCACCGCGCCCAGGGCTTCGCCCACAACGAGTCTTCGTGTGATCAGATCCAGAAGAACGTCGTTTCCGTCGCACATTACCGACCTCGTAGCCTCGGTAACTTCCGACAATCCGGCCAGCGGGCGAGAACGCAGTGCAGCCAACGTATCTGCCAATCGGACAGCTTCGATGACGTGAGCACTCGAGATCGGAAGGTCCTCGTCCCTGAGCACCCTCGCAACTTTGGTGAGCCACCGCGTGATCGTCTTGTCGTTCGCGGTGAACAGATGGTGATACCAGCCCGGCGAGGTAATTCCGGCTCCGTAACCCGATGCCGACGCCAGGCGTGAATGTGTCCAGGGAACCCAGGTCAGCGAGGTCTTGACCTTGGACATCCCCTTGAGAATGCGGGCGTCGGGTGCCGCAGGCCCCAGGGCTCCGACCAACGCCGGCGCGTGCCAGGCACCGCAGACGACCGCTACCCGCTCGGCGCCATCCTTCAACGTCTTTCGCAGCACCTGCCGCATATACGCTTCGCGATGCGCTGTCTCCTCGTCGATCGGCACCGTCTCACGCAGCGCCTCCATCGCCTCGGTGATCGCATCGAAAGAATCTGCGCTCGAACTTGATTCGATCACCGAATCCCACCAGCGTTCGGTGTCGTCGAAACCCGCGGCCGCGGCCAGTTCAGACAGAGGATCGCCCTCGCGGACAGTACGAATCCCCTGATCCGCCAACACGTTGAACGCAGGCAGATCGCAGAACCTTGCCTGCACACCGTTCTTCGCAGCCCACTGCAGCGCTTGCCATTCAGGTGAGAACACCGCAAACGGCCAGAAGGCCGCCTTCGACGGTTCGCCAGTGGCGTACGCGAGCAACGCAATCGGCGGTTCCATCGACTCCGACGCCGCCAGCATCACCAACGGGTCTGCATCCGAAGGACCTTCGATCAGGACCACGTCGGGGGAAAACTCTTCCAGGCCCTGCCGAACCGAACGAGCAGATCCCGGGCCGTGGTGACGGATACCGAAGACCCGGACACGCAGGTCCGGAATCACGATGGTCACCCGGTGACCTCGCGGCACGCCCGGTAGAAGTCGGACCACTCGCCGCGTTCACGCACTACTGCCTCGAGGTACTCGTTCCACACAACCTTGTCTGCGACCGGATCCTTGATCACCGAACCCAGGATTCCGGCAGCGACGTCGGATGCCCGCAGTACGCCGTCCCCGAAATGCGCAGACAACGCCAAACCGTTGGTGACCACCGAGATCGCCTCCGCCGTCGACAGAGTTCCGGACGGGGACTTCAACTTGGTGCGGCCATCGGTGGTCGTGCCTGATCGCAGTTCCCGGAACACGGTGACGACCCGGCGAATTTCCTCGGCTGCTGCGGGGGTTGTCGGCAATTCCAGTGCTGCGCCCAACTGTTCGACTCGGCGTGCCACGATAGCCACCTCGTCCTCCTCGCTGGCCGGCAACGGGAGAACAACTGTGTTGAACCGCCGACGCAGTGCGGACGACAGATCGTTGACACCGCGATCGCGATCGTTGGCGGTAGCGATCAGATTGAAGCCCTTGGCTGCCTGCACCTCGATGCCCAGTTCCGGCACCGGCAACGTCTTCTCGGAGAGAATGGTGATGAGGGCGTCCTGCACGTCGGCCGGAATACGCGTCAACTCTTCGACGCGGGCGATCTTCCCGGTTTCCATCGCGGTCATCACAGGTGACGGCACCAGCGCACCGGCGGTCGGCCCCTCCGAGAGAAGGCGTGCGTAGTTCCAGCCGTAGCGGATAGCTTCCTCGGGTGTACCCGACGTGCCTTGAACCAGGAGCGTCGACGCACCCGAGATTGCAGCCGAAAGGTGTTCGGAGACCCAGGTCTTGGCTGTACCCGGCACGCCCAACAGCAGTAGTGCCCGGTCGGTGGCAAGAGTTGCGACGGCCACTTCCATCAACCGCCGTGGACCGACGTACTTCGGTGAAATGGCTGTTCCGTCGTCGAGAGTGCCACCCAACAGATACGTCACCACGGACCAGGGCGACAAGTTCCACGACGGTGGACGCGGGCGGGTGTCCTGCGCGGCCAGTGCTTCGAGTTCGAGTGCGTACTCCTGCTCTGCGTGGGGCCGCATCAGCTTTGCCGGTTCTGTGGTGGGCACGGTTGCGCTGTCAGTCATGTGAGCTCCTCGAGCAGGGTCTTGCGGTGGGTGATGGCGCTGGCAGTTCTGGCGAAGGTCTGCCGCCAGTCCGGGTCACGTGCACGCTCCGCAGCCCGATCGAGCAAAGTTACTGCGCTGTAGGGAAATCGACTCTCGGCTAGGCGTAGCGATGCGCTGTATTTGTAGCGCGAGAATTCGCCGGCCTTGGCGCCCCCATCGGCACGTCTGGCCGCAACTCGTTCCCACTGGGCCACGACTGCCCGGGTGATGTCATCTGGCCATGGACCTCGCAGAGCGTCGTAGATCGCTGCCCGGCCCGGGTGCAGAACGTTGGCGTCGCCGTTTCCAGACCTCAACAGGTCAGCCAGAGCCTTGGCCGACACCAACGGGAGTAGGCGTCGATCGGTGGCCGTGCCGCGCGTGCGAAAGAGTTCCAGCGCCCATTCCGCATTGTTCTGCGCGACTGCAGCGGTGGACCAAGCGTCGTGAAGGATCGGCTCCCAGCCTTCGTCAACGCTCATCCCCATGACCTTGCCGGGTTCACCGATCATGTTGTTCCACAAAGACAACGGTGCAGAACTGATCGCCTGACGCACGTACTCGGCACGATAGTCGGTGTGTGGATTCGGCCGATCTTCGATGCCGTCTCGCCTCGACGCCGCATCGACTTCCTCAGGCGGCAGAATGACCAACGTGGATCGAAGCAGTTTCCGCTCCACCCGCGCCCATTTCTGAACCCGCGCAGCCATTCGCTCCCCGAACTCCGATTCGGGAATACGTCCGAGCACCTCCGCTGCTGCGCGTCGCACGTCCTTGCGACGGTCGTCGAGGGCTTCCTCCAACAATGGTTGATCGTCGGTGCTCGATCCGATTGCCAGAGTCGAGACAAATGCAGCCTTCTGTTCGCCCCGCTCGGTGCCCCAGGATTTTCTGAGTTCGGCCAGTGCCAGCGCGGGATCTGTTCGGCGAGTGTCTATCAGCCACTGCGTGCGCTGGGACGAACTTCCGTGACGCCAGACATCCGGATTTGCATCCCTGGTTCGGACGAGCTTGCTCCACTCGGGGTTTTGCGCGGCTAGCCATCGGCCACGCTCGCCGACGATCTGCAGGATGCTCTCCCGGTGAGCTTCGCTCGCACGTGCAAAGGAAAGCAACTCGGCGACCAGATGATCAGGCGCACGGTAGTTGCGCTCCAACGCGACTGCGAACCACTCGTCGAGCAAGGTCGCTTTGGCCGCAAGCATCGACAGCAGGTGCGCCGATGAGGATTCCGGCAGCGTGAATCGCACATCGTCTGGAGCAGGTGTCGGCGCGGCCGCCGTGGTGGAGCCCGCACCGCCACGGCGGTACGCCCTCTCCAACGCTGCTGCTGCGAGAAGCATCTCGGCAGGATCGCCGTCGAGTTCGCGGGCGTGGCCCCGCACTTCGGCCGGCAGCTCCTCGAATGTTGTTGAGGTTCTGGCAGTCCCGAGAAGAGCAGCCGAGATCAAAGTGCTCACAGCACGATCACCTGCCCTCCCGTGAAAACCGAGATCGGAGCAAGAGCCAGCGCATTCCACGTTCCGCAGACCGTGACCGGGTAACCGCCGGAAATACCGAGCAACTTCCACAGAAGATCCGAATCACCTTCTGCCCGAAGCGCTGTGCCCGATTCGTCGACGAGAAACCAGGAACCGTCGACGAACGACGGGACCACCGAACTGATCACTGCCGGCCACGAGCGCAACCAGGGATCTGCGGCGAGGGCATCGGTAAACTGCTGCAACGCAGCGTCGATGCTTCCGAACGGCATGGTTGTGAAGGGCTCCGGTTCACCGTGCGTTGCCCCCATCCGCGCCCGCAATGCCGCGGCACCGGGATAGAAATGAACATCGGCATTGAGCAGAAACCCGACTGGCGGCGTTTCGGTGGCAAAGTTGGGTGACCCGTGGGAGAAGTCGAGCAGGATGGCCCACCGTTTCGAATTCCTGCCGAGCATCCACACGGTTCGGGTGAACAGTCGCTTCTCCTCGGTGATCCCGGAACCGAGAATCATCCAGTTCTCTTTCACCGGAATCGATTCCATCACACTCTCGGTTGAGACGGGATAGCCGACGTGCGCTTTCACCGAATAGGCAAGATCTTCCGGCAACTCGGACAGCTTCTGATGCGCAGCGACCAGCAGGTGCAACCGAGCCAACTCGTCGAGGACCTTCTCGGGCCAGTTCTCCGTAGACGCAACGATTCCCGCCAATGCTCGAAGCGTGCCTGCAATACCGGGCGCCTGAGCATCCACCATTCGAGCGGCTACCGCGTCGAAGCCCGCCCAGGATGTGTCCATCGCTGCCAGACCACTGCGGATCTGATCGGTGATCCACAGGTCCAATTCGACGAGCCCGCTCGCAACGCGGTCGGCGCGCTTCTGCGCTGTCGCCGGGTCGGGAGACTTCTTGGGCGCCTCGTCGCCGCTTTCGCCGGTGTTCTCGGTCTTCTCCTCGCGGCGCGACAACCACTCTGCCGCGAAGTCGGCCGGCTCGTCCGCCGTCGGCACACGCCCTTCCGACCATTCCACCAGCAGCCCCAGAGCATGTTTGCACGGAAACTTTCGACTGGGGCACGAGCACTTGTATGCAGGGCCCCGCAGGTCAACCACTGCTTGATACGGCTTCGAGCCGCTGCCCTGACACAGCCCCCAGAGCGCGAGACCGCTACTGCCGGCATGGCTCCACGAACCAGCCAACTTGCGCGCAGCCGCCAGCGATGCGGCGTCGGGAGCTACCGACGCCACCTGCCCAGCTGTCCACGGCGAAGTCACTCGACCACAGTATGACAACCCGCTGACATCGCAGAGTCAGGCCGATTCTTTAGTGAATTAGCTCTTGACTCGAACACATATTCGAATACGATTTGAGGTGGGGATCGGGGGATTCAATGAGTATCAACACATCATCTGACGTCGTTTGTGGTTCTGCGGTGGGGTTGCGCGGACGCCTGTGGCAGCTGTCTGCTTCTGAGTTGCGTGCTGCCGCTATCGAGGCGAGTGCGGAGATTCTTCGTCTCGAGGCTGTTCGTGTGGCGGTGGTGGACGAGTTGTCGTTGCGCCCGGATGATCAGGTGATTGCCAGCCGCGGTGTCGGTTGCTGGTTGGCGGCCAACACGATGCTGCAGGTTCGGGACGGGAAGAAGATCGCCGCCCTCGGTGCCGCGCTACGGCCGTTTCCGGCGGTGGCTGCCCGGTTCGATGGCGGGGACTGCTCCTTCGATCATGCCGTGTTGATCGTGGCGTTCTGCGAATCACCACCGAAGGGGATGCCGGACGCCGCGTTGCCTCGCTGTATCGATTTGTTGTTGGCTGCTGCTTCCGGAGTGGAGGCCACGACCACGAAGGTACGGAACGTGATCGCGACCTTGGAGCGAGTGTTCGAATCGGATGAGATTCCACCCGCCGAGGATGTGGATCGGAACGAGCTCCGGATCGCGTCGACGTTGAATGGTCGGGTGGTGGTGCGCGGGGATTTCGACGCTCTCACCGGCGAAATGTTGTTGTCGGCGTTGTCGAATCTGACGATGCCCACCCCGGCACCGGATGGAACCCCCGACGCCCGGTCGGCAGCGAAACGCACGGCGGACGGGTTCACCGAACTGATCCGCCGCTACCTCGACTGCGCCAAAACCGGCACCGACGGCGGCCAACGCCCGCACGTGAACGTGCACATCAACGCCCGCGATCTCGCCGAGCATCGGGACTGCGCCGCCGCACCCTCGCCCGATGGTGGTGGAGTGGTTGTGTCGGATCTCGATGTCGGGCACATGCCGTGGCTCGGGCCACTGTCCGTGTCGCAGACCAGACTCCTCGGCTGCGACTGCTTCCTGTCCACCGTACTGCTCGACGACCACGGCGCTCCGCTCGATGCGAAACCCGGGAAACGGTTGGTCACCGCGGAGCAGCGAGTGGCGTTGATCGCCCGAGACAAAGGCTGCGCGTTCCCCGGCTGCACATGCGTGCCCGCCTGGACGGATGCGCACCATATCCGGCACTGGGCCAACGGTGGCCCGACGGTGATGAACAACCTTGTCCTGCTGTGCCGTTCGCATCATCGATTGATGCACCGAAAAACCGGATTCGTCGGGAAATGGGAAATCCGAATAGGCACCGACAACAAACCGTGGTTCATCCCACCACCCTCGATCGACCCCGGCCAGCACCCACGGCCCGCGAACACCACCTTCAAAACCTGAGAAGAACCTCAGGCACAACAGAACACGGCCAGGCTCCGCATCGGTCATCAAACCCCGATACGGAGCCCACAGGCCGTGTCGCGTCCACAACTCACGACGTTTTGGCGGGGCGCAAGACCGATCTACCCAACAACTCACAAACCTGCAGGGCCAGAGCGAGATCCAACTTGTCTCGGCCGGCAGCGACTGGATCCCCGAGCGCCTTGTTGATGCGATACTTCACGGTATTCCGGTGCAGATTCATGTGATTGGCAGTGTGCAGATGGCTTTCTCCGTGGGCGAAGTACACACTCAACGTCGTCCGCAAGGATGCAGCAGAAGGCGTATCGTCCGCCAACGGGCCTAGCACCTCCCAGACCCATGACTTCGTAGAATCGATGTTCTCGGACAGAAGTGAAACCACAGCGACGCCGCGGTCCCCGAAGCTCACCACCGGCCGTTGCGGCGTATCCGGCACGGCAGCAACCGAATAGGCGGCGATTGCCTGTTCGTGAGATCGCTTGAAACCTTCGACCCCGGCCCCTGGCAGTCCGATTGCCACCCGCGCCCCGCCGTCCAACGGCACTGCCGCCGCGAGAACCTCCGGATCCGGCGCGGGCACCCGGCGACCGAACGGCAGCCACGCCCACACCGTGCGTCGATCGATGGCGGTGATGATCGGCGGCTTGTCCGCTCCCGCCGCTGCGCCGAGATCACGTACTAGTCGATCGAGCGTGTTGATGCCCATGACGTCCGCATCCCACGTCGACCAGACCACCAGGGCGACGTGGTTCTGACCGAGGCGGTATCCGGTCTCAGCTTCGAATGCAGCGGTATCTGCGTTGGTGCCGGACAGGAGGGCGTGGATCGCGGCCGAATGGAGGTTTCCCTGCGCTGCCATCCATCGACTGCGTTCCCGCTCGTACGCGTCGAAGACGTAGAGCGTGATCCAGTCGATGTAGCTGTAGACCACATCCGAAGTGTGTTTCAGGACAGCCAAAGTGAGTCGCGCCGGAATATCCAGTGTGCTGATTTCGTCGTGACAGATCCGCATCAGATCGCCTTGGCCCATGTGGTAGGCCCGAACGAGAGAGTTGGACGGAACGTCCCGCTGTGCCAAACGCAGAGCGTATTCCACTGCGGCAGTGGTCGGTTGGAGATGATCGATCGGAATGTCGTTGGCCAGTACGTGGATGATCGTGGTGATGTTTCCCTGCACGCTGGCCTCGAGCATTTCGAGCAATTTGGCGTCTGCATCCAATTGGTCGATTTCGTGAGCCATCATGAAGGCCATCTCACGCGCGATGTCGGCACTGCGCTCGTCGAGTCGTCGGGCCAACTCGGCAACCACCGCAAGCACTTCCGGCTCCGCGGCTGCAGGCACTCGGGCGAGGCGCCGCATCGCGCCGGCGCCTCGCTCCTTGTGCGATGGACTACTCACAGAACTTCCGCACCCTTTCGTCGCAGGTACTTCAGAGCCGATTCGGCCGCGTTGTACCCGCACATTCCATGTGCTCCGGCACCCGGCGGGGTCGAGGCCGAGCACAGGTAAGTGCCCGCGATCCCCGTGCTGTACGGATCGACTGCGACGCGCGGACGCAAGACAACCTGCAGTTCGGTGTTGGCACCTCCGATGATGTCGCCGCCTACCTGATTCGGATTGTCTTGTGCCAGGTCAGCTGTACCACTGCTCGATGTCGCGACGATCTGATCCCGGAATCCTGGCGCAAACCTCTCGATCTGACGAATGATCGCCTCCGTAGCGTCGCCGGCATATCCGTGTGGCACGT
Source organism: Rhodococcus sp. ARP2 (assembly GCF_001029585.1). Lineage (NCBI taxonomy): Bacteria > Bacillati > Actinomycetota > Actinomycetes > Mycobacteriales > Nocardiaceae > Rhodococcus > Rhodococcus sp. ARP2. Next base: position 35,971 of record NZ_LEKE01000117.1, read on the forward strand.
GCGCATAGGCGTACAGCGGATGAACGTTCCCGGCAGATCGGGTGGGATCAGCCAGGTATTGCTGACCGAGGAGCACGAACGGCCGGTCCGGCATGCGGCCTGAATTCGTCTCACGCTCAGCGGCCACGATTTCGTCGAAACTACCTGCCAGATGGACAGTTCCGGCTCGAGCGCAATCCGGATTGGTCCACGGCACATGACCTTCGATCGCAAAATCGACCTTGAACGCTCCGGGAGCCTGCTTGAACTTTCGATAGGCCCTCGCCACTCGGCCCGGGAGTCGATCTCCCAGGATTTCGAGCGCACCCCCCGGATTGACATCCAGCAGAACAACATCGGCGTCCGGAATCTCGGAGGCCGTGCGAACCCGAATGCCGGTGTCGATCTTGCCGCCGTGATCGAGGAGCATCGCGGCCATGGCGTCGGTGATCGAACGCGAACCTCCCTCGGCAACCGGCCAACCGTAGCGGTGACCAGCAGCAGTGATCATCAATCCCACCGCCGAGGTGGCCGGACGGTTGAGTGGATAGAAGGCGTGCGCGGCAACCCCGCCGAACAGCGCCTTCCCTTTGTCGGTCTTCCACAACTTCGCGGTCACGGTTGCCGGAAGCAGCGCTCGCGGACCGAAAGCTGCGAGCCGCAGCGGATGCCGCGGGACATTGACGATCGGGCGCATCAGGTCGGACGCCAATGCATCGAATCCCGTCGACAAGTCACCGAACATGCGTTGCCATCGAGGTCCGTCCGCGCCGAGTCCCGCCGCCGTCTGCTCCAGCGAGCGGTACAGAACACCGGCGTCCCCGTTGTCGAGCGGATGCGCGCAGTCCACCTCTGCCCATCTCCAGATCAGCCCGTATCGCTCGAGGTCCAGCTTGGACAGGTACGGCGAGCCGATACCCATCGGGTGAAACGCCGAGCAGTGATCGTGAATCAACCCCGGCACGTCGATCGGACCGGAGCGGGTGCCTCCGCCGATCTGGTCGGCAGCCTCGAGCACCTGCACGTCCACACCGCTACGTGCGAGGTGTACCGCGGCAGCGAGCCCATTGGGCCCGCTGCCGACGACTACGGCCTTTGTCACTTACTCACCTCTTGCTCGCTACCGCTGGCCCTCGTACGCATCTTCGGCTCGGAGACAACCTGCGGATCTGTTGCCGCGCGGTCGGCCCGTACGTCCAGTGTCCACTGAACGTCGAACGGAATGGGCCCGTTCGGCAACCACGGTTGTTCGGCAACTGCGTCGGCGACCTTGAAAGTACCTCGTTCGATGACGCCGAGAGCTGCGTCGATCACCTGGTACTCCTGCGTTCCCTTGTGGATGGGCTGCGATTCGATCCAGGTCACCAGGAACTCGCCGGGCGCGAAATTGCAGCGACGCTGAATGGCGGCAATCAACTTCGCGTCGTGCAGGTGCCCGTCACCGAAGTTGAAGGCGACGATGGAGTTGCACATGAACTCGGCTTCCCGCAGCGAGTACGTGTTGATGTCGTCGCCGAGGTGCCTGATCATCAGTGAGAACAGTGCACGCCCCTGGCTGTGCATGGAACGCCAACCCAACAGCTGATGCAGAACTACATCGGACACATCTTCGGGGTACATCGTCATCAACTGATTACGCGTATCCGGCGACGGACGCTTGATGTACTGGTCGATCTTTGCTTCGGCGCCTGGCGCGAATGCCCACGTCGCGGATGCCCAGTTGCCGGCGTACTGACGCATCGACGGCAGGAACGACACCAGATCGGGTCGAAGGTTTCCGAGAATGGGGAAGAAGGCAAGGGCTGCAATAATTCCCGCTGTGATCCAGGGTGAAGACATGGCGCCGAGGCCGTAGCCGTCCCACGCCGGGAAGCCCAGGAACAGGAAGACCGAGGCGTAAGCGAACAGAAGATTCCATTCCAGCGGAACGGCCAGCGGGAAGGTCGACGCGATGAAGAGATGGAATCCGACCATGAGGATCACGGCGAGGATGGTGAGTGTCTTGTTCGTCGAGAACAGCAGTATCAACGGAGTGACGATTTCGACCATCGTTCCGGCCACGTGTGCGACCCCGCCGCCGAGGTGCGAGGGCCGCAGATCCTCCGGGAAATTCCGGTAGTGCGCACGCTTGATCTTCTTCGACGGGATCCACGGCGTATTGCTGAGCATCGGGGGGACCACCAGCGAGAAGTGACGGCCGAACTTCGAGACACCGGCACCGATCCACACCATGACGATCAGCAGTTTGAGCGCCAGAATCATGTCGACGAAGGGCAGGAACGTGAAGAAGAAGATCGCCGGCAGGTACTGCTCACTACGGGCAGCGATGAAGGGCACCTTGTCCCGCAACCCGAGAATCACCATGAGCACGAGGAAGGAGTACAAGACCGTCGGGCGTACCAGTCCGGCATTGTCGGCGATTGCCGAATCGATTCCTGCGGTGTGAACGCCGGGAAGAACCGCGGCAACAAGAAGATTGGCGACTACGGCGACGTAGATGAAGACGTCGAACACCGTGCGGGTGTCACCCGAGGTGAGCGGCACCTTGCCCGGCCACGGTGGAAGGCGAATCGTGCCGGGGCGGATCCAGTAAAGAACTCCACCGGTCATCGGTTTGAAGTGGCCGGCCAATGGACCCCAAGACCCTGCCAGGCCCAGGATTTCGAGCATCATCGTCCAGATGATGAGTTTCTGGTAGACGATCGGCTGGTTCCACCATGATCCGATGTCGAACCACGAGAGGCCGGAAGTCAAAGTGGCAAAGGCTGTTCCAGCTGCCAGGTAGAGGAACAACAGTTTCATGATGTAGACGGTGTGGACCATCTTCGGTGTACCGAAGCCGTAATCCACCCAGTGCGTGGACATGTCACGCAGACGCTCGAGAAACGGCTTGTCCATGAAGGTTGCCGGATCGACGGGAGGGAAGTTTCCTTCTTTGAATCCCATGATGTGCTCCTGAAATACGGAATGTGGGCATGACGGATCGACTCGACGCACGTCGTCGAGTTGTGCTGGTATTACGGGGAAGGGACTAGTGAGTGGGAGTTGCGCTCAGAGCTCGTCTCATTCCGGGTTTGTCGATCTTGCCCACCGGGTTTCGGGGAAGCGTATCGACGACGTAGATCGCCACTGGCACCTTTACTCGGGTGAGCAAGGCCGTGACATGTTCGAGCAGTTCGCCTTCGGTGACGGGCGCGTCGGGGTAGGCAACGACATAGGCAACTGGCACCTCTCCGTAGACCTGGTGCGGAGCGCCGATGACGGCGGCCTCGAGCACGGAAGGATGTGTGGCGAGCGAATTTTCGATCTCCTTGGGGTAGATGTTCTCGCCCCCACGGATGATCATGTCCTTGATGCGATCGACCAGGGTCAGGTAGCCGTCTTCGTCGAGGACCCCGACGTCGCCGGTATGCAACCAACCATCCTTGACGGTCTTCGCGGTCTCCTCCGGCTTGCCCAGATAGCCACGCATCACGTTGCCGCCCTTGACGACCACCTCTCCGGCAGTTCCGACGGGAGCAAAGGTTCCGTCCTCGGCAAGAATGGCAATCTGCTGGCCGGGCAACGCCGGGCCGACCGTACCGAGTTTGCGCAGGCCCTCCACAGGATTACAGGCCGACGCACAGGTCCCCTCGGTGAGTCCGTAACCCTCCACGATCACGAAACCGAAACGCTGCTCTGCGCGTTCGAGGAGTTCCTTGCTGATCGGCGCCGCACCGCACACGGCAAACCTCAAGGACGACGTGTTGATCGAGGCGTCTTCCGGCTGCGAGGTCAGCATCGCGTAGATTGCCGGCACCGCCGAGAAATACGTGGGGCGAAGCCGCGCAACGTCGTCGAAGAATCTCGAAACCGAGAACTTCCCGGTGACACTCACCTGTCCGCCGACAAGCAAGGGCGTCAGGACGCTGACGCAGATCGCGTTGACATGGAACAACGGCAGAATCAGCAGGCAGTGATCCGCGCCGGTAACACCGATGTTCTTGCCCATCGACGAAGCCATGAACTGCAGGTTGGAATGCGTGAGCATCACTCCCTTGGGCCGTCCAGTGGAGCCGCTGGTGTAGATGAGCAACGCCAGATCGTCTGCTGCAACATCGATTCCGGGTCGGGGATCGGTGGGCGGCACTGTCGCCAGATCGTCGACGACCAACACCGCACGGCCACCCGAGGGCGCATCGGCAGTAGCGGTGATGACCAACTCGGCCCCGGAGTCCGCGATCTGGTAATCCGCTTCGTTCGCGGTGAACATCGGATTGATGGGCGTAGCTGCAGCACCGATGCGCCAGGCAGCCATGATCGCGATCAGCAACTCGGCGCGATTGGGCAGCATGATCGCCACAACGTCACCGAGTCCGATTCCGAGTCCGGCCAATTGCGCGGCAACAGCTTCCGTACGCTCTGCGAACTCTTCATACGTGAGTTCGACGTGGTCGTCCCGCAGGCACGGCTTCTTCCCGTACTTCTCCGCAAGATCCCAAGCCAGATATCCGATGTCCGCCACGAGAGTCAGCACCTTTCATTCGTGTGTGACTCAAAACACTATCGGCGTCCTGCGGCCGAAGAAACGGTCTCAGGGGATCAACTTATCCAGGTTCTTTGTTCCCCGAGCACAACGCCGCAAGGGCGGCGAACATCAGATCGAGGGCTGATGCAACACCTCGTGAGCGCGTCGGGTCACCACTTCGGAGATCCGGCGCAAGACGGGTGACGACAGTTTCCACTGCTGCCAGTACAGCGGAACGTCATCCACGAAGTCCGGATCGAATCCGATCAGCACTCCGCCGCGATCGTCTTCGCCGCACTGCAGGTCCGGTATCAACCCCCACCCGTATCCCCGTCTGACGGCGTCCGCGAAGTCTGCCGATGACGGAACAAGATGGCGAGGCGGGTCTGCCGGGTGGCCGACCTTTTGATCGAGGTACCGATCCTGCAGCAGATCCTTGCGATTGAACACCACCAGCGGTGCCTCCGAAAGGGATTCGGCCGTGACACCATCTGCGAACCAGCGACGGCAGAACTCTGCGCTCGCCATCGGCCGATACCGCATGATGCCCAACCGACTGGAGGTACACCCTTGAATCGGTGACGCAACCGACGTGACGGCAGCCATGACCGAACCGTCGCGCAGCAGTTCGGTGGTGTGGTCTTGATCGTCGAGATGAAAATCGAAACTGACTTCCTGCGTGAACTCCGCGAGGGCCCCGAGAACCCAAGTGGACAGCGAATCGGCATTGACCGCGATCGAGACGCGGGCGAAGGTGTTCGAACCGTTTTCCAAACCGAGTTCTCGCACGGTGTCACGCGACAGTGCGTCTATCTGACGGGCAAGACGCAGGACTTCTCTCCCGGAATCGGTGACCTGGATGGGTTTGGTGCGCTGCACCAGGATCCGGCCAACCGAGGTCTCGAGAGCTTTGATTCGTTGGCTGACCGCCGAAGGCGTGATGTGTAACTTCCGCGCCGCCGCCTCGAAGGTTCCCTCGTCGACCGCAGCGTGCAATGCCCTCAGTTGCTCGAAATCCAACATAATCTGAAGCTACTCTGATGCATCCTAAGAATCATTAGCTGGACTGAATGAAATCTGAGCGGCAGGCTCGACAACATGCTCAGCACCAACGACCCTGCGTCGGCCCTCGTCGGTTTCGGAGTCGGACTGTCATTGATCGTCGCAATCGGCGCCCAGAATGCGTTTGTTCTTCGCCAAGGTCTGACGCGATCGCACGTACTCCCGATCGTCGCAGTGTGCGCGTTGTCAGACGCAATTCTGATCCTTGCAGGCATCAGCGGAATCGGGACCCTCCTCGAACACGCACCGTCGCTGATCACGTTCGTTCGTATCGCCGGTGCGGTCTTCCTCCTCAGCTATGCAATCTTCGCCGCCAAGCGGGCGCTTCGACCCCAGACGCTGGCACCGGATCAGCACGGCAACGGTTCGAGGCTGACCGCCGTCACGATGGCATTGGCCCTCACCTGGCTCAATCCACACGTTTACCTCGACACCGTGGTGCTCATGGGTTCAATTGCCAACGGTCGCGGCGAAATCGGACGTTGGTGGTTTGCGGCCGGTGCCATCACCGCGAGTGTGGTCTGGTTCAGCGCCCTCGGTTACGGCGCACGTCTGCTGACGCCGCTTTTTGCGAAACCCAACGCCTGGCGGATTCTCGACGCTCTGATCGCCGTGATGATGGCGGTTCTCGGAATCAGCCTGCTTGTCGAATTGTGACTCGGCTGCACAACCTCGATCCGACACTGCGGGTATCGGAATGGGTTACCGTCCAAGGTGAGGAAGCTCAATTCACCTGTCGCGAGTTGTGACCATCAGGTAGGGCTGATCACGAATGACCGAGGACGACGGCGGCACCGAACCGCGTGACTCCAACCGCGGACTGAGTTTGCTGTGTCTACTCGCTGCGGTCGCGGGCGTCGGAGTCGGATTTGTCGGCGGCGCATTCCGCTGGTGTCTGATCAGGGCCGACGAACTCCGTCGGACGATCGTGAACTGGGCGCATCACGTTCCGTACGTCGGGTGGCTCGTGCCGGTCGTCCTGGTGGCCTTGTGCACCGTACTGGCCGTACTGATCGTCAGACGAGTACCCCTCGCAAAGGGAAGCGGCATCCAGCACGTCGAGGCGGTGTCCCGCGGCGAAGCGAAGCCGCCGGGAATCAATCTCGTGCCTGCCAGATTCATCGGCGGCCTCTTGGCGATCGGCTCCGGTCTGGTTCTCGGCCGCGAGGGCCCCACCGTACACATGGGTGCGGCGATCGGGGCAGAAGCGGGACGGCGGGCCCGCCTTGCCGAACCGGACGTCGCCATGCTGCAAACATCCACGGCCGGAGCAGGACTCGCCGTCGCGTTCAACGCGCCGATCGCCGGGGCACTGTTCGTCTGCGAGGAGGTGACGCACTCATTTCGGCTGCGCACCGTGCTGCCAACACTTTTCGGCGTTTCGGTCGCGGTGGGCTGTGCACGACTTGTCATCGGTGACCAACCCGATTTCGAGGTCGGCACCGTCCCGACGCCTCAACTCGCACTCTTGCCACTGTTTGTCGTCTTCGGAATCCTCACGGGGCTACTCGGTATCGCCTACAACCGCTTGATTCTGGGTCTACTCGACGCCGTTGCACGACTCGACAGGATCCCGCCGACTGTCATCGGCGCAACGATCGGCGCCACCATCGGCCTGACGCTGTTCCTCGACCCGCTGGCCAGTGGGGGCGGCGACGTTCTTGCACAGATGATCGTCGGCGGAAGGACCTTCGTACTGCCGATCCTGCTGCTGTACTTGGCGGTTCGGTTCTTCACTGGCCCGATCTCGTAT
>NZ_LEKE01000054.1:0-204940 GCF_001029585.1 Rhodococcus sp. ARP2
TCCGACGAAGTTCTGGATGACAACACTCAGGACAAGTGCGACGACAACGAGGATGAGAATCTCACGCCACAGTGGACGTTTTCTCGGGTGATCAGCCGTCGTCGATTCAGTCGAGTCTTCGTGGGCGTCGGATTCCGTCACATTCCCGACAATAGATGGCGCAACCAGTCGGCGGTCCGATACCGACGTTCTCGATTCGAGGGTCTACTTTGTCGGCCGATTTGCTTCAGAATCGGATCACATCACCCACACGGATCTGGTCGGGATCGGCAATCCACGCATTCATGACCCAAACATCCTGCCAACGAACACCTTTCGCAGCAGCAAGGTTGAACAACGTATCGCCCTCGGAGACTGTCACCGTGTTGCCCGCTGTGCCAGGCTCGGCCGCGGCCGACGCTACCGGCGAGGGAGTCGGGGAGGTCGAATCAGGGGTAGCGCCGCCCCAACCTAGGTAAGCGCCGCATACCGGCCACGCGCCGATGCCTTGAGCTGAGAGGGTTGCTTCCGCGGCCGCGACTTGATCGGCTGTCGACGCCAAGTCGGCGCGGGCCGGTGCACCTGCCGGTTTGTATGCATCCCACGTCGACTGCGTGAATTGAAGTCCGCCGTAGAAGCCGTTGCCGGTGTTGATGTTCCAGTCGCCGGAACTCTCGCACATGGCCACCTGCGACCAGTCGTGCGCACTGGCTACGCCGGTGTTGACGATTGCACCGCCGATTGTCAGAACGCCTGCTCCTGCGGCTATCGTGACGAATCGTTTGGTGTGTGAACGTTTGTTTTTCCGGTGGTTTCCCATGATATTTTCCTTGATCGGTCTGAGGGAATGCGATCTCGGCTAGGCGTGCGGCTCGAGTGTTCTGCTGCATATCGCGGTAGACGAAATCGTCAGTGCTGAAATGTGATTGAGGTGGACAGACTGCGAAGGCCTCGTCTCCAGATTGCAGTTCGGAGGCGTGACTAGATTCGCGGTCCCACACGCTTGCCGACAACGGCTCAATTACCCGGTTACATACCTGTTTTGCGGACCGATACAAAACGTCGGTGTACTCGGTGCTGAGCGGAAACAGGTAGTTGAACAGGCCATTCGACCCATGTGCAGACGAGCGCCGATTGGCATGCTGAAACAACACCGAAACAGAGTCTCTCCGAGATTCAAGCTTGCGGCACGCCGGCGCCTCCTGTTGATCGATTGGCGCACCCTTATGAGGGAGATGTGTCGCGCCCCGGGCCGCTGTCTGCGCCCCGGGATGAGCCCTCCTGCGGAATCCAGAGAATCGGATACCGCAGGAGGGCATTCTCTCGACCTTCGATTGACCGCACGAAAACCGGACGTTTGGGGGACAATGATCTGGGGCGATCACCTGGGGCGAGAAGTCGAGGAGATGTACATGTCCGAGGCCAAATCCGAAAGCACCGAGTCTCTCGCTGGAACGACACCGCCGGCAAAGACACCGCCGGCCAACACACCGCCGACGGAGCCGTCGAAACAATCGGTGCTCAGGCGGTACTACCCGGCTGCGGTGCCCGTCATCCTCGGCTTGATCATCTATTTCATGCCGGTTCCGGACGGTGTGGACCCCAAGGGCATGCACATGCTCGGAATCTTCGTCGGCACCATCGTGGCGTTGATTTTGCAACCACTGCCGACGGGTTCGGTGGCGCTGGTGGGCCTGTCGATCGCCATGATCACCCAGACGGAGACGCCGACAGAAGCGTTGTCCGGCTTCAGTAACACCACGATCTGGCTGATCGTCGCGTCGTTCTTCATCGCCGAGGGCTTTCTGGTCACGGGGCTCGGCAAACGGGTTGCACTCATGTTCGTGACCAAACTCGGCAAGTCGAGCCTCGGATTATCGTACGGAATGGCGTTGACGGACTTGATACTTGCTCCGGCGACACCGTCGAACACCGCCCGCGCCGGTGGCGTCGTCTATCCGATCATCGTCTCACTGAGCAAGTTGGAGGACTCCAATCCCGAGCCCGAGGACTCTCGCAAGAAGCTCGGAGCATATCTGCTGCTCACGTCGCTGCAAGTCAACGTCGTGACCTCCGCGATGTTCATTACCGCCATGGCGGGTAACCCCGTCGCCGTCGATGCGGCGGCCAAGATCGGCATCGACATCTCGTGGGGCAAATGGGCGCTGGCAGCATCGGTTCCGGGAATTGCAAGTCTCATCGCGATCCCGTGGGTGATGTCGAAGATCTTCCCGCCCACGATGTTGAAGACTCCGAAAGCGCCCGAGCAAGCCAGGGAGGAACTGCGCAAGGCAGGTCCGATCAGCCGCAACGAGAAGATCATGGCTGCCACCTTTGTTCTGCTGCTGGTGCTCTGGTGCCTGGGCTCGCAGCTCAACGTCAATGCCACTACAACAGCATTTGTCGGAATCGGCATCCTGTTGGTGACCAAGGTGCTGACGTGGAACAACCTGGTCCACGACACCGGGGCGTGGCAGACGCTCGTGTTCTTTGCCGTGCTGGTCGGTATGGCAAGCCATCTCGAAGAACTCGGCGTGATCTCGTGGATCGGAACCCAGGTCTCCTCGAGTGTCGACGGTTTGCCGTGGATCTGGGCTTTTGCGATCCTGACCTTGGTGTACTTCTACGCGCACTATCTGTTTGCGTCGAACACCGCGCAGATCGTCGCGATGTACGCGGTGTTTCTCGGCGCGGCGGTGGCAACCGGTGCACCGCCGCTGTTCTCAGCCCTGGTATTCGGCTTCATCGGCAGCCTGTTCGGCGGTATCTCGCACTACGCGTCCGGTCCGGCCGGAGTGATTTACGGTTCCGGATACATCAAGACCTCGGAATGGTTCCGAATCGGTTTCGTGATGAGCGTCGTGATCATCCTGATCTGGACGATCATCGGCGGCGCGTGGATGAAGCTGATCGGCGCCTGGTGAGGCTCAGTTGTCCTTGCGCCGCAATCCGAATCGCATCGATTCCTTGTTGACAGCGGCAATCGCGGTCAGCGGTATCTCCGCGGGACACACCTCCGCGCATTCACCGTAGGTCGAGCACGGCCCGAAATCGGCCTCCATCTGGTGCGACATCGCTCGGGCCCGCTTGCCACGTTCGTTGCGTCCCTGCGTGACGAGGGACAGGTGGGTCAGTTTGGAACCGGTGAAGAGGTGCGCGGCACCGTTGGGGCAGGCTGCTACGCAAGCGCCGCAGCCGATGCACGCGGCGAAGTCCAGTGCAGCTTCGGCACTTTGATGCGAGAGCGGCTGGCTGTCTGCGTCCGGTGCAGTTCCCGCATTGACCGATACATAGCCACCGGCTTCGAGGACCCGGTCGAGAGCCGAACGATCGACCACGAGGTCGCGGACCACCGGAAAAGCGGCGGAGCGGAACGGTTCCAGTTTGATTCGGTCACCGTCGGAGAAGCTGCGCAGGTGCTGACGGCACGTGGGAGTGTTCGCAACCGGCCCATGGGGAACGTCGTCGACCGTGATGCCGCAGGACCCACAGATCCCTTCTCGGCAGTCGGAATCGAAGGCGATGGGTTCGTTGCCGCTCTCCACGAGTTGGTCGTTGAGTCGGTCGAGAAGTTCCAGCAGTGACATCTCCACTGTCGCGTCGTTTACTTGGTAGGTGTCGAATGCACCGGACGACTCCGGTCCGGATTGGCGCCACACGTCCACGGTGATTTTCATACGTAGTTCCTCGTCTGCAGTGGAACAGCGGTGAAGGACAACGGCTCGTCGTGTCGAATGTGGCTGCCGTCCTTGGCGGTTTCCCACGCGGAGACGAAGCACCAGTCTTGATCGTTTCGCTGTGCTTCGCCGTCGGGAGTTTGATGTTCGGCCCGAAAGTGCGCTCCACAGGACTCGTCACGATCGAGAGCATCGACACACATCAGTTCGGCGAGTTCGAGGAAATCGGCTACCCTGCCGGCCCTTTCCAGCTCCTGGTTGAACTGGTTTCCGCTGCCGGCGACTCGTAGGTTCGACCAGAAATCGCCTCGTAATGCTCGGATTTCGGAGATGGCCTTGGTCAAGCCTTCGGCCGTTCGGGTGACACCGCAACCCGCATAGAGGATCTCGCCCAGTTGTCGATGAAACCTGTCGGGGCCGTGTGTTCCGCCGACCGAGAGCAGCAGGTCCACCCGACCGCTCACGTCACTGAGCGTTGCCGTCACGGCGGGATCGGAAAGTTCGAGAGATGCTGATCCGAGTAGCGGCGCAAGATAATTCGGAATCGCGTACGGGAGGGTGAACCAGCCGTCGACGCATGCCGAAAGCAGCGAATTGGCGCCGAGGCGGTTGGCCCCGTGGTATCCCCACCCTGCCTCACCACCGACGAACAAGCCGGGGATGGAAGTCATCTGGTCGTAGTCGTTCCACAGTCCTCCCATGGTGAAGTGGGCTCCGGGGGCGATGCGCATCGGCACCGTATAGGGGTCTTCGCTGGTCGCGTCGCGATACATCGAGAACAGATTTCCGTACCGCTCCTCGATGGTCTTGCGGCCGAGCCGTGCCAATGCGTCGCGGAAATCAAGGTACACACTGTTTTTCAGAGGGCCGACGCCGTGACCGGAGTCGATTTGCTCGCGGGCGGCCCGTGAAGAGACGTCGCGGGGAGAGAGGTTCCCGAACGCCGGATATTTGCGCTCGAGGTAGTAGTCGCGCTCATTTTCGGGAATGTCGCCTGGTTCGCGATCGTCTCCGGGCTTGGCCGGTACCCAGATCCGGCCGTCGTTGCGTAGTGATTCGCTCATCAGAATGGTTTTCGACTGCCACTCGGAGTTGACGGGAAGTGCCGTCGGATGGAATTGGATGAACGAGGGTGAGGCAATCAGCGCGCCGCGTCGGTGCGCTCGCCATGCGGCGGTGGCGTTGGAGTTCTTCGCAAGTGTGGACTTGTGGAACACGGTGCCGTACCCACCGGAGGCCAGTACGACGGCATGGCCTGTGGTGGCGCCGATCTCACCGGTCACGAGATCGCGTGTGACTATCCCTTGTGCTCGGCCGTCCGAAACGATGAGATCGAGCATCTCGGTTCGGGTGTGGAGGTTGACCGTTCCGGCTGCGATCTGACGTTGCAGTGCCTGCGACGACGCTATCTGCAGCTGCTGGCCTGTCTGCCCGCGCGTGTAGTACGTGCGCGACACCTGTACGCCGCCGAAGGATCGGGTGGCGAGAGTGCCGCCGTACTCACGGGCGAACGGTGCTCCGATGGCATTCATGTGATCGATGACGCGTACGGATTCCTCTGCGAGTCGGAAGCAGTCGGCCTCGCGGCCGCGGAAATCGCCGCCCTTGACGGTGTCCTTCACGAAGCGGGCGAGACTGTCGTTGTCCACCTTTCGGGCACGAGCGGCGTTGATGCCGCCCTGCGCGGCGACGCTGTGTGCACGGCGCGGTGCATCGTGGAAGGTGAAGGATTCGACGTGGTAGCCCAGTTCACCAAGTGAGGCGGCGCAGGCCGCGCCGGCGAGTCCGGTACCGACGACGATGACCGTGAACTTGCGCCGGTTGAGCGGGCTGACGAGCTTGTAGTCGAGTTTGCGAGTGGGCCAGGCTGTCTCCGGATCGCCGGCTGGGACCTTACCGTCCACCGGCGTCCCGATGCTGCGCAGATTGTCGAGTTCGAAGCTGTTCACTTATGACGCTCCTGTCTTCGAGATGACGCCGGTCATCACCGCGATGGGGATCGACATGTTTCCGACCATCACGACGAGCGCAAAGATTCCGGAGAGTGCAACGGCAATCTGGCGCAGCCGTTGGCCGGTCACGCCGAGATCGTTGACCGCACTCCAGAGTCCGTGCGCGAGATGCATTGCCAGCAGAGCCATCGCGACGATGTAGAACGACGCCACCAGTGGACGCTCGAAGCTGGCGATCAGGTTGTCGTATGCGTAACTCTGCGTGCGCGTGGCTGCTTCGTACTCGGCGCTGCCGATGGGTCGGGTTCCGGTCGTGAGGTCGAGTATGTGGAAGATGACGAACAGCAGCAGCACTGCTCCGGTGACGGGCATTGTGCGCGCGGTAAAGGACTTGATTCCCAAGCTTTTACGTCGAAACTTCCCTCGAGCTCGGCGGCCACGGACGGTGAGCAACCAGGCGCACCAGACGTGTGCGACCAATGACGCGAGCAAGACGATGCGAAGAATCCACAGAAGTCCCTCGTATGGCAGGAACGGTTCGAAGACTGTGCGAAGCCAGTGTGCGTAGTCGTCGAAGTGATCGGCCCCGGTGTAGACCTTCAGGTTTCCGATCATGTGGACGAGCACGAAAGCGGCGAAGATCAGTCCCGTCACGGCCATCAGAATTTTGCACGTGATATTGGACGGCCGCGGTCGAGCGCGAGGTGAATCGCCGGTAGCTCGCGATACACGGGTCGGAGCACTCACAGACAAACCTCCCACGCCAGACTTGCCGGACAGGTGCCGTCAGCCTAAGCCCGATCGAGGTTTTCGGCCAACGGATCGGTGCCCGACTTGTCTGTTAATGCAGGTGAATGGGAGTGTAGGGGTGCTCATTACCCGAAAGTAAGGAACCTGTGAACGATGTTTGACTCGACGTGGCGACGGTGGTCATGGCGCGCCGGAACGGCATCGGCCCTGGCAGTGGCCTTGTTTGCGGTGGGGTCGCCGGCTGGTGCGCAGGAGACCGTCGACCTGGCCGACGTGTTCAACCCGTTGGTCGTGAAGGCACTTCAAGGCGCTGATATCTCTACCGAATTGACGCCACTCGGACTCTCGTCCGACGATCCGTGGTTCGACGAGCCCGAAATCGAGCCCGGCACCGCCCCCGGAACTCTTCTCAAAGCGCGTCAGGTCAGTGTTCAGGTCTACCAGGTCCGCCCGGACGTGGTCTCGGCTCACCAACTCATGTACACAACCACTGATCACTTCGGTCGCCAGGTGATCAGTACCGGAATTCTGATGATCCCCGAGGACGGAACTGCGCCAGGCGATCGCAAGATCATCGGATATGCCGAAGCGAACGACAGCCTGGGGGCGAACTGCGCACCAAGTCACCAGTGGACCGGCGGCAATCAGAGCGACCCGGCGATGTTCTCGGCTCTCGGCCCGGTGGCCCAGATGTTCGGTCACGGCTGGGCAGTGATGATGAGCGACGTCGGCAACGACGGCGACACTGCTCCCCATCCGTTCTCGATCGGACAGTTCTCGGGCAAGGCAACGCTCGACGGCGTTCGGGCAGCACTCGCGCTTCCGGAGGCCGGTCTCGAATCAGACACCCCTGTCGGCATCTACGGTGTCGCCGGCGGCGGTGTCGCAGCGGGCTTTGCCGCAGAACAGGCGCATGACTACGCGCCGGAACTGAACGTACAGGCCAGCGCCATCCAGGCGATGATGATCGACCCGGCAACATTCGAGGAGACGGCGGCCGGTGGGATCGGTTCCGGCTTCGTCTTCTCGAGCATTCTCGGATTCGACGCGGGCTACCCCGACGTTCGGCTCGACGATCATCTCACTCCGATCGGTCACAACGTCGCCGCAGCATTCCGCGCGTCCTGCCAGGCGCTCTACCTCGGACTCCCGTTCGTTCCCTTCGACGTCCTGCTCACCAACCCGGCGCCCCGAACGATCCCGGCACTGGCCGCGGCGTACGCGGACAACACGTTGGGAAAGCAGGCGCCGGCCTCGAAGCTTCTGATTTCTTCCTGTGAGGACGACTTCCTCGTTCCCTTCAGTGAGGCAGAGCAATTGGCGCAGACATATCGAGCAGACGGCGGCGACGTGGACCTGCTCCCGTCGCAGTGCGGGCCGCTCGATTACGTGACCAACCTGTACAAGACGGTGACCGATCAGCTGGGTATGCAGGACATCGCCTGGCTGGCGAAGACGTTCGACGAAGCCGAAGGGAAATGAGTATGCGGAAGTCTTTGACACGCAGGGATTTCGCGCGCACAGTTCTCGTCGCTTCGGCAGGCATCGGCGGTGCGGTCGTACTGGGAGGCCGGGCGTCCGCGGGTACTGGTGAACTCGACAGGTACCTCGACCTGGAAGCGGTGAACGCAAACGCCGAAGCCGCGGGGGGTCTGAATCCTTCACTGCCGTCGGATTCCGCGACGCTGCGGAGTTTGGTCGATACCGCCCGAGCATCGGGAGTGGCTCCGCACCGCTATCAGACACTGCTCAAGCAGTACTGGCTCGCAGTCGGGACGGAGTCGGCAGGTATCGATCTCGCTTCGTGGACTCCGTTCGACGGTGTGCACGCGAATCTCGGAAACCTCACCAACACCTTCCAGTTCTACGAGCGACTGCAGCTCGAGCATCATGAACTGCAGTGGGCAGGCATGGGCGGAATGGTCGGGCCCGCTTTTGCCGGTGGACTCCTCGACTTGGACTACGGGCGGGTTGTGCTGGAAGTCCAAGCGATCAGCGAAGCGATGGCACTGGTGTGGCGAGAGATCGACCGCATCGGGTCGCCGGTCGCAACGTCGATGGGAGCACCCGAGGACGTTGCGGCGCTGCTCCAGGTCGGCCACGACATCCGCCCCGAGGACGTGATGTGGTTCCAGGGGAAAGTGATTGCGATGAGCAAACACATCTTCTCGGATCTGATTCCCATGCACATGGCGTGGGTTCACGACGGTGTCGACGGCATCGCCGAGCTCGATCGGGCAGGGCTGCTCGACGAGAACGCCCGTATCGCGTGGGACAACATTGCTTCGGGGACACCGGAGTCGGTCTTCGACGGCAATGTGCGTCTGCTGCGCCGTGAGCAGTACCAGTCGGTGGGTGATCAGTGGGACGAGGCGAAGGCCTACCGCGGCAGCGTCGGTCGCTCGTTGACCTACCTGACCACCTTCGCCGCATCACCGTCCATGCCTGGCGTCGTACCGCCGCGTGAGTCGAACCCGCTCTCGTTCGCGGTGGGCAATGCCGTTGTGCAAACACCGCTTCCGGACTTCAACTGGGCGGACCGGGACGGTCGTTGGACCTACATCAACGGTCAGCTGCTCCCGGTCTACAACAACCTGATGAACAATCAACCGGAACTGTGGCGAGCGACGCTGGCAGCGCCCGTCTCCGTTCGGATAACCGAGCAGAGAATGATCGCTCGCTTGCCGGACATGTTGCGGTCCATGCTCGCAACTCTGGCGATCACGGTCAACTGAACTCGGCGGTGGCGGGGCCTCGGGGCCCCGCCACCGCCGTGAACTCCTGGGTCAGGCCTGGCTCAGCTCCGCTTGCATACGCGCGGCGTCCTTGCCGACAGTGCGAGTGGCCAGGTAGATGAATACCGCAGTGAGCGCCAACATGATCGGCACGAGATACATGGCCGAGTTCAACCCGTCGCCGGCGTACTGAGCCAACTTCCCGGTACCGGCATCGGCAAGCGCACGCTTGGCGAACCAGTCCGAAATCGCGCCCACGGCAACTGGTCCCGAGAATCCGCCGAGAAGATACATGGCAGCGAAGAACAACGCCGTCGCAGTGCCTCGGAGCCTGGGAACCACGACGTCGTGAATGGCAGGGTAGACGCTGATGTAGAAGCCGTAGGCCAACAACCACCCGGCCGAGAACAAGAGCGTGAACATCACGACGTTCCCGCCGTGCTGCAACAGTGCCAGTGCCGTCAAAGGTGCTGCCAATGCCGAGGTTCCGACACCGATCATCAACCGCGCGCGCGGTGAGCGTGCGCTGGCCTTGTCAGCGTAGCGAGCGCCGAGAAGCAATCCGATGAGGCCCGTGATTCCGACGATGATGCCGGTGACCGATGCCGCAGCAGTCAGTTTCAGGTGGTACTGGCGCATCAGAAGCGGGACGACAAACGAATTCACTGCGTAGGCGGCGAAGTTGAACGTCAGTCCGGCAAGGATGAGCCAACGAAGCGTGGGAATTGCGAGCAGACGACGGATCGGACGGGTGATCGGTGCCTGTGAAACAGCGGCTGCGCGGGCCTCCGGACTTTCGGAACCACCACGAACCGGATCTGCCATGCGGTAGAGCACGACTGCCAGCAGGACACCGGGAATCGCCGCGAGGAAGAACGGTGCACGCCAGCTGTCGAATGCCTCGGCGATCTTGCCGACGGTGAAGTAGGCGAGCATGAGGCCAATCGGCAAACCGAGCATGAAGACACCAAGTGCGCGTGAGCGTCGTTCTGCCGGGTAGATATCACCGATCATCGAGTTGGCTGCGGGTGTAAAGGTCGCTTCGCCCACACCGACGCCTAGACGCGCGAGGATGAACAGCACATAGCTGCCGGCGGCACCGGTTGCTGCCGTCAGTCCGCTCCACACCAGGAGTCCGATCCCGATGATCTTGGGACGGTTCTTCGTGTCGGCCAACCGGCCCAGAGGCAGACCTGCGACTGCGTAGACGAGGGTGAATGCAGAGGTGATCAATCCCAATTGCAAGTCGCTGAGCGAAAACTCGTTCTTGATCGGCTCGGCAACGACCGAGGGGATCGCCCGGTCGAAGAAGTTGAGCATGTTTGCGAGAAACAGTGCGACGAGTGTGCCGCCGAGAAGTTTGTCGCGTGTTCCGACAGGGGCGCCGTCGATGGACGGCAGCGGCGGAGCGTCTCGTTGAATTGACATGATTGTTCCACCCTTTTCGCGAGTGCTGAATGAATTGTGTTGGGGGAGAGGCTCAGGACAGAGCGTCGGCGACGGTTTTGCCGATCGCCTGCATCCCGGCCGCAGTGGGATGCAGTGGAACCGCCGGCTGGGTAGGGACGATTCCGGTGTAGTAAGCAGTGGCAGGGTCAGTGCAGATGTCATGCCCGGCAGTGGCTTCGGTGATGTCGATGTACTCGACGCCGTGACGGGCCGCCGTTGCTGCCATGACCGTGTTGCCGTAGTCGATCACACTCTGGAGATAGTCGGCGTCGCGCGGCCAGAACGGCTGGGTGCCGGGGCATCCGTCGGCGGCGATGTATGTTCCGTATCCGATCACGACGATGCGCGCCGAGGGCGCCCGGTCGCGAACCGATTCGAGCATGGAACTCCAACCTGCGGAGGCATTTTCGACCAACTGTCGCTGTTGGTCGACGCCGCCTGCGGTGAACTTGTCACGGCAGGACGTTCCGGTGGGTTCGGGGAGAGGATTTACGCAGCTCAGAACTGTCGGGAACAACGAGATGTCGTTGGCGCCGATTGTGATGGTGACGAGGTCGGTATCGGGCCCCAATGCTGTTTCCTGCGGCGGTACTTGACCGGAGAACGTCGTTTGTGCGGTGTCCGTGACGTTGGCGGATCGCGCCGACGAGCAGGTCACATCCGTGAGGTGAGCGCCGAGTCTTTGCGCCACCACGGAAGGGTAGTTGCCTAGTGATCGTAGGCAGCCCGGCGCCGATGAATCTTGTTCTGTGACCAGCGGGCCGGCCGCCGCGGAATCGCCGAGAGCGACGTATTGGATGGGGCTGGCATGCGTTTCGGCATGTGACACACCGGTCCCGAGTGCCGCGATCGAACCGGCAGCCACGACGCCTGCCAGAATGGCTGCGCTGTGCGTTTTCCACGTCACTCGAGGCTCCTATTTGGTCGAAGGTGGGACTTCCAGGTACGCCGCTGATTGTGAATTCGAGAGTGGCGTGGGTTACATAGTGATAGGAAAAAGGCAGGTCGGCCTTGTGGTGGCAATTCAATTCTGTGGAGGGTTTTGTGTCAGGAAACAAAGATCTGCCGTTCGAACCGATAGTGGTTGGCGGCAGATCTCTAGCCGACCGATTGGCGCAACGCACCCATCCGCTGGTCAATGCGACGGTCGATCTGGTCCACCGCGACGTCACCTTCTACCGCTTGCTTCCGGACGAGGCGTTGCGTAACGACGTGACGACCATCGTGAGGCGAAATTTGGAACTGTTCATTTCGATGCTCCGGACGGGCGCAGATCTGGCGCCCGAGTTGCTCGCCGACATCAGCGAATCGGCTCGTCAACGGGCGCAGGAATTGGTTCCGCTCAGTGAGGTGCTGCGCGCATATCACCTGGCAGCAGGGTTGTGGTGGGAGACGATCAGCGAATGGGCGGTCCCGGAAGACGGTGTTGCACTTGCCCGCACCGGACGACTCCTGAATGCATACACCGCGGCCTCCACGTCCGCGGTTCTTGCCGGCTACGGTTCCGACCACGCCACCCAGACGGACGAGGATTCGGCGCGAAGGTCCCTGTTCGTAGCACTTTCGACGGGTGTCGACGTGGATCGGGTCTCCGACGAGGTGGGGATCAGGTTGGCGCGCCTGTACTGGGTGGTGGCTCTGCACGTCGAGCGGAATGACGACGAGTCCTCGACCGAGGTGGACACTGCCGTCGCCGAGCGGAGGAAGGTGCGCCACCTGCAACGAGAGCTCGATCAGGTGGGGCGTGACAAAGCCCTCGGGGTGCTCGGGAGCAGCGGCGGAGCCGTACTGATTCCCATTGTGGAATCGGAACCCGCAGAGGGAAACTGGGCGTCGAGTCCGCAGTATTTGTCATTGTGTCGACGTTTGGGTGATCTCGAGAAGGTCATCGGTGCATCGACGGTTGCCGCTGTACACGTCGCGGCGCCCACGGCAATTCCAGCGGCCGTCACGCAGGCGCGCGAGGTGCTGAACGTTGCCCGAAAGTACGGACGCACCAGTGGGGTCGTCCGTCTCGAGGATCTTGCAGTGGAGTATCAACTGACCCGCTTCAGTGCTGCGCTGCCGATACTCGCAGATGTGTTGTTGCCGTTGGAGTCCGATAGCGCGGTACTCGAGACGCTCGAATCTTTCATCGACTCCGGATTCGATCGAGCCGCCACCGCCCGGCAGCTACACGTACATCCGAACACAGTGGTGTACCGCCTGCGAAAGGCGAGTTCCCTGACGGGACTTGACCTGTCGTCTCCGAAGGATCTTGTGCAAGTCACCATGGCGCTGGGAGCGCGTCGCGCAATCGGTATGGAGGCGGACTCTTCCCAAACGTGATGCGTCTGTGGTTCTCGGTGAACGAGCCGGAGGGCTGGCGATCGGGTGGGGAGACATGGCCAGGCGCCGTATGTCGGGCCACCCACACACGGTTCGGGTGGTCCGCCCGTCGAGACCCGGCAGAGCTTGTCGGTTTCGCGAACCCTGAATTGATCTTCGACACCTCGGCCGGGACGGGACGGGGCAGGAACACCTGGATGCAACATCGTGATCTGTGACAACGAATTGTTGCCGTTCCGCGTTGTCAACCTTCTCGGTGACTCTGCTGCTCAGATAGGTAATGCGGCGGGCGCGTCGATACGAGATGCTGGTAGATGACGGTTTCGAACCCGAATTGTTGCCCAATATTTATGTTTAGTCTGTGTGACGGTCAGTGAACAGTAAATTTGAGTCAAATGATGCAACCGTGGCGAAATGTTCGCTACCGTGTGCTGGACAACCGACAATCTGGGGGTTCGGCTACATGGCAAATGTTCGCAGGTCTGTGACGAAGGGATTGATCGCTGCTTCGGTGATCGCCGCAGCTGGCGTGGGCCTTTCGCCGGCGACAGCGAGCGCCGACATCACACCGACCACGGTCGTCAACGGTATCTTGTCGACTGTCGGCGGCTGCCAGACGCCGGTGCGGTCTCTCATCCTTGCGTGCACGGGTGCTGAGACGCTGACTCGCCAGTCACCCGTGCTGCTCGACCTCAACCCGGTGGGTACAAACATCGTCGTCTTGGGCGCCGGCCTCTTCGACGATGGCACGATGCGTCCGATGCTGGTCGACCGACTTCAGGCGGCGCTGCAGCTGGCTCGTCAGTACCCGCAGTCTCCGATCATCACGAGCGGTGGGGCGCCGAAGGCCGGAGTGACGGAAGCCAGGGCGATGCGCGAATGGCTCGTCGCCAACGGCGTCGACCCGGGCCGGATCACCGAAGAAGGAACGTCGTGGTCCACGGTGGAGAACGCGCTCAACTCTGCGCGGATTCTCGCCGATCGAGGAGCAACGGGCGTGGTTGTGGTCTCGAGCGCCAATCACGTGGAACGCGCGATGGTGGACTTCCGGGTTGCAGTTCTCGGCCGGATCCCGGTCGCAGGCGTGATCGCTGCGACCTGACGCACCCAGCTGCCCATAGAGTTCCGCGTACCGCCGGAATCACCCGGACGGTACGCGGAACTGTTTCTGGGTTGCTACTTTCGTCGTTGCAACTCGTCGTCACCTTCGGTCAGAAGCGCAAGTTCGGCATCGACGGTGTCGGAATCGATCTCACCGGGAACGGCGATCTTCGCCAGGAGTTGCTCGTCACCACTTTCCGTCCGAAGCGCCTTCTCCCTGATGAAGGCGATCGCGATCAGACTCAACAGAGCCAGGATTCCGGCGATGAGGAAGACCCGTGCGGTGGCATCGCCGTACGCAGCGCGGACCACATCCTGGATCGCTTCGGGTAGTTCGTTGAGGTTCGACAGCCCTGCGCCGGATCCTCCGGACGCACTCAGATCGACCCCGATTGCGCTGAGGCCCTTGGTCGTCAGATCTGCAACGTGAGTGGAGAGCACTGCGCCGAGGACGGACACGCCTGCCGCGCCGCCGAGTGAGCGGAAGAACGAGACCGTCGAACTTGCGGTGCCGAGATCGCTAGGCGCGACGGTGTTCTGAACTGCGAGAACAAGATTCTGCATCACCATGCCCATCCCGGCGCCGAGCACGAAGAGGAACAGTCCGACCCAGAACATCGGCGTCGCGTGATCGATGGTCGAGAGGAGGAAGAAGCCTGCCGACATTGCGACGGCACCGGCGATCAGGAAGCCCTTCCAGCGCCCGAACTTCGTGATCATTGCCCCGGACAGGCCGGCGGAGAGCATGGAACCGATCACCATGGGCAGTGTCAGAAGACCTGCGGCAGTGGGAGAGTAGCCGCGGGCAATCTGGAAGTACTGACCCAAGAACACTGCTCCGCCGAACATTGCGACGCCGACGGCGATGCTTGCCAGTGTTGCCAGCGTGGTAGTCCGATCTCGGAAGAGGCGGAGCGGAATGATGGGTTCCTTGACCTTGCTTTCCACCCACAGCGCTGCGGCGAGCAGCACCACGCCGAGTCCGACGAGGAAGAACGACATCGCAGAAGCCCACTCGAAGTTCTTACCTGCCAAAGTGACCCAGATCAAAAGAGTGCTGACACCGGCGGCAATGAGGGTTGCACCGACGTAGTCGATGCTGACGTCCTTCTTGACGATCGGGAGGTTCAACGTACGCTGCACGACGATCAATGCGATGACTGCCAGCGGCACGCCGACGAAGAACGTCCAGCGCCAGCCGAGCCAACTAGTGTCCACGATCAGACCGCCGATCAGCGGGCCGGCGACTGTCGCGACGGACATGACGGCTGCGATCGGTCCCTGGTATCGACCACGCTCACGCGGGCTGAACATCGCCGCGATCACGATGATCACGAGGGCTTGCAATCCGCCGAGGCCCAGTCCCTGGACAGCGCGGAAACCGATCAGCATGCCGACCGATTGCGACATGCCCGCAAGGATCGAGCCGATCGTGAACAGCGTGATGGACAGCTGGACCAACAGCTTCTTACTCACCAGATCCGAGAACTTGCCCCAAATGGGAGTTGTTGCGGTGGAAGCCAACAGCGTTGCCGTCACGACCCAGGTGTACTGATCCTGGGTGCCGTGTAGTTCGGTGATGATGGTGGGGAGTGCATTCGAGACGATCGTCGACGACAGGAATGCGACGAACATGCCGAGTAGGAGCCCGACAAGTGCCTCGATCTTCTGCTTGTGGGTCATCGGCGCATCGGTCGATGACTGAGATGGTGGAACGTCGGTAGACGTGAAAGAACTCATGAATGTCCTTGCATCGGAGAATGATTCGATCTGATCGTGCAGCGTCGGTCAGTGCGCCGCGTGGGACTCTGGGCAGGTCGAGCGTCGTAGTCGATCGAGTGCACATGCGACGTCGACGGCGTCCTCTTCGGTCCATCCGTCGAGATGGTCGATGAGTCGCTGCGCCTGGGCGCGGCGATGGAAGACCAGGGTCTGGACGCCGAGTGGAGTCAAGGACAGGAGCGATGCCCGTCCGTCGTCCGGGTCCGGTCGCCGCTGAATGTATCCACAAGATTCGGCGTGTGTGATCTGTCTGCTCAGCGTCG
The DNA here is from genome assembly GCF_001029585.1 of Rhodococcus sp. ARP2. Lineage (NCBI taxonomy): Bacteria > Bacillati > Actinomycetota > Actinomycetes > Mycobacteriales > Nocardiaceae > Rhodococcus > Rhodococcus sp. ARP2. Next base: position 16,017 of record NZ_LEKE01000054.1, read on the forward strand.
AGACTGTCACTCTCAACTTTTCCGCCAGATCCGTCGATCTCGTGGAATCTGCGGCCGACAACTGCGAGAGGAGGGCGCCCAGTGGGTCCGGCAACATGCCGGGGGACAGTTGGCGTGAGCCGGTCGACGAAACCTCGCGGTGGCGCCGGACTAGGGCGCGAAGGTTGTCGAGGATTGCCTCGGCACTGTCGTGAGTGATCACGGCCACCCCCTCGAATAGTTGATATTTGCAACTATAGATCAAGTTGGTTGCACTGCACAACTACTTTGTTGTCAGTCCTCGGAACTGCCCAGTCGGTGCAGCAAGGCCGTCAGCGTGGTGATGTCGTCAGTTTCCCATTTTGCGAGTCGGGCGCGCCAACGATCGATCTGATGATTGCGGATCGTCGTGAGCTTCGTCCGAGCCTCAGGGGTCAGGGTCACCAGCTTCGCGCGAGCGTCGTCGGGGTCGGGGATCCGTTCCACCAGGCCGAGCCGAGCTGCGGCATCAATTTGCCTGGTCAGGGTGGACTTCTCGATATCGAGCGTGGAGATCAAGTCGGACATCCGCACGGCATCGGAACGGTTCAGGATGACAAGAACTGGGTAGAGCGCCGGATCGAGTTTGGGATGAATTGCACGCGCATAGGTGCGCGCCTGGGCGCGTCCTCGTTGCCACATGTCGGCAAGTTCCATCTCCAGGCCCGTGATCGGATCTGAAACCACTGTCGTTCCCCTTTGGTGCGATTCGTTCGGTGTTCATCAAACCAGAAGGGGGGCCGGAGTGATTTGGGTGAAGTCACGCTGAGCGAAAGGTACGTTCGGCGTACTGAAGGCGCTGAACGTACCTTTCGCTCGGAAAGTGGGTGGGTCAAGCCACCTCATACGCCCGCACGCACGTGTTCAGGTCGCGGGTGAGATCAGCTGCTGTACTGGTCGGAGAACCGAATTTCACGACGGACCCGTCGCTCCCGTGGAACAACAGCGTCGGAAACGAAGTGGCGCCGAGCCTGCGTGCCCGGACGAAATCGGCGCGGGCGGCGTCCTTCGAATCTGCGGTGAACAGGGAAGACACTGCGGCAGATGGGTCGAGCCCGAGCGATTTCGCTATGGCGCGGTAGGTCTCGGGATCGGAGAGGCTGCGACCGTCTCGGTAGAACGCGGTCTGCATGGCCTCCGCGATGTCGAGTGCGCGTGTCGGATCCTCTGTGCGAAGCGCGGCGAGTCCGATCGCAGCATCCGTCGAATCCATGACGAACCGCCCGTCAGACACCAGTTGTGAATATCCGTCACCGAAAACGGCGCCGGTCTGGGCTGCGATGGTGGCGTTGGCCGATTTCAGGTACGGAGCCGAAGACATGGGTGCGACGCGTTCACCGGTGAACAGACCACCGCTGACCACGGACAAGTTGATGGAATCGGCATTTTGACGGACGAACTCCGTCAAAGCAGGGCCGAAGCCGAAACACCACCCGCAATAGGCGTCGAAGACGTAGGTGAGTTGCGTCGTGCCTGCTGTTTTCGAGCCTGTCGATTGCACTGTTGATTCCTATCCGAGCGCGAACTGATTGATACTCTGACGGTATGTCGCATTCGGGTATTCGGTCACGGTGAAGATGAGTCCCGAACTAGTGAAAAACAGACAAGTACCCGTCCGGGACGTCGGGTACGCGTCTTCGGTGGCTGACGCGACCGAGATCGAAGTACTCAGCCTGGACACCATTCGCATCAACGGGGGTAGTGCAGAGTTCGTCGGCCCCCAACGCCCGCAGTTTCACTTACTCGCGCTGGTGACCGAGGGTTCGGCGCTACACACCATCGACTTCGTCAACTACGCGGTGAGTCCGGGGACCGTGTTCTGGGTCAGACCGGGGCAGGTGCAACAGTGGGGGCGAATCCAGGATTTCGAGGCGATGGTCGTTCTGTTCACACCCTCGTCGCTCGATGCCGTCAGCCAGCAGTTGTTGGACGGGAACGCTCACAGTCGGCAGGCAGCGTGGCAGTTGTCCGGCGAGAACCTCGAGACCATCAGCACGGGTATGAAACACCTGAACTTGAACTACGGTTGTCCGGATACTTCTGCGCCGGTCGTTCGCGCGGCCATTCTGCGGCACACGTTGACAGCAATTCTGTTGAAACTGACCCACCTCGGTGGACAGGAGCAGAGTTCCGTGCTGGCACACAATGACGTGTTCGAAAGGTTTCATGCCGTTGTCGAACGTGACTTCGCCACGGTCCGTTCGGTTTCGGAGTACGCCAACAAGATCGGGTACTCCGAGAAGACTGTATTGCGGGCTACCCGAGCTGCTGCCGGAATGACGGCAAAGCAGTACATCGATCAGCGTGTGGTGCTCGAAGCGAAACGTCTGCTGTCTTTCGGCACGGACACGGTCACCCAGGTGGCGTCGAAGCTGGGGTTCGACGATTCTGCGAACTTCACAAAATTCTTCGCCACCCGGGTGGGTGTTTCTCCGCTGACCTTCCGTCAGGACGTCAGAGCGCGCTGAACGCCGCCCATCGTGCGTCGGCGCTGTCGAGGGTTCCGATGCTGTTCTGCCCCTTGCCATGTGCGATGCCGTCCAGATCCTGGATGATCCAGTAGATGGCAAAAGGATGGCTGCCGAACCAGAGATCGCCGCTGACGTCCAGAGCGTGCGCCGGGTCGGGTGTCAGGTTGTCGAACAGTGGAGTGTTTCGCACGATGGATGCGTCGTACTGCTGCCCGGAAAGTACGGCGACGGTCTGCGCCGCATGCTCGGGTAGGAGTTCAGGTGAGACGGGCGAAATCGTGCCGGTGTCTTGATTGTTGGTCGCGTTGACTTCCGATACCGGCCTGGTGAATCCGGCCTCGGTGACCAGTGTGGAGATGGGAGTGGTCGGTGGCACAGTGAACAGGTTTCCGCTGTAGCCGAGAAGGATCGCAAGGCTCTGGCCGGCAGCCGCGGACTTGACGTCTTCGAGGCCGGATTCCAGCTTTCCGATCATGGCGGTTGCTTCGCTGCCTCGATCGAGCTGTGCCCCAGCTTGTTCGAGCACATCACGCCACGGCGCCGAGTACGGGAGGACCAAGGTTGGCGCCACGGAATTGATCTGCGCGAACAGGCTCGGTAGTGGACCGGCATTGCTCATCAGGATCTCATCGGGTTCGACGGACGCGATCTCTTCGACGGCGGGGTTGGCGAAGAAAGTCGGCTTGTCGAGAACTTCGACGCCCTGCTCGCGCAGAATCGACTTGGCGACGTCCGATCGCAGGGTGCTGTAGACGACGGTGGGCTTCACGCCGAGTGCGAGTGCACTCAGCCCCGCGTACTCGTCGAGCGCGAGAATGCGCTGCGGTGAGGCCGGAACTTCGACGGTGCCGAGTTCGTGTGTGACGGAGCGAGTTGCAGAAGCGGTTTCGGACTCGGCGGAGCTGCTGCACGCGCTTGCGCCGGCAACGGTGAGGAGAAGCGCCGAGACGATGCCGAATGCGGTTCGGGTGGTGAACATCTGAGGTCAACGATCCATTCGTGGGAAGAAGAAGGACAGGAGGGTGCCGGCCAGCAGTAGGCCGGAGCAGACGAAGAGGGCTTGGGAGTATCCGGAAACCAGTGCTTCGGTCGGTGCGCTGTCCGAATGCGCCGTCGAGGAAGCGGCGACGCTCACGAGAACGGCTAGTCCGAGTGAACCGCCGATCTGACGCGATGTGCTCAGTAGCCCTGATGCCATGCCGACTTCTTCGGGGGGAGCGTCGGCGGTGGCGACGTTACTGAGCGGCATGAACGACAGACCGATGCCGATGCTTGCCAGAAGCGAAGGCACCAGGATGACGGCCCAGAAGGGACTGTCGAGGTTCATGGTCGAAAACATGAAAGTCCCGATTGCGGCGACTGCTGTTCCGACTACGAGCAGCGGTCGAACTCCGTAGCGCGGAAGGAGTTTGGTGGACGCGAGGATGCCGATCACCAGGCCGAAGCAGAAAGGCAGGAAAGCCAGACCGGTGGTGGTCGGTGAATAGCCCAGCCCGCGTTGCAGGAAGAGTGAGACGAAGAAGAACGCGCTGAACTGGGCCGCACACACCAGGCACATGATGGCGTTGGCCAGTCCGATTCGGGGTCGAAGCAGGGTGGACAGTCGTACCAGTGGTGTGGCGCAGCGGCTTTCGACTACGACAAAGGCAGTCAGCAGGACGACCGTGAGTGCGAATCCACCCAGCACGTAACCCGAAGTCCAGGAATGTGATTCCGTGGCGATCACTGTGCCGACTAGGGCGGTGATTCCGGCCGTCGCCAAGATGGCTCCGGGGAGATCGAGGGAGCCACCTCTGGCGGCTTGGCCGGCCGGCAGGCCACGGGCACCTGCGACCGCGGCGATCAGGGCCACCGGTGCGCCGGCGAACATCACCCATCGCCAACTGAGCCCTTCGGTCAAAATGCCGCTCAGGACGACACCGAGTGCGCCGCCCAGTGCTGACGACATTGCGCCGATGCCGAATGCCTTGGCTCTGGCGCGTCCGGTGGGAAAGGCCTGACTGAGGGCGGCGAGCCCGGCTGGCGCGATCAGTGCAGCGCCGACGCCTTGAAGCGCCCGAGCTCCGACAAGCATTTCGGCGGACACGGAGAAGGTGCCGACGATGCTGACGAGGGCGAACAGCAGAAGCCCGGAAACCAGAACTCGACGAGTGCCCATCACGTCGCACAGACGACCGCCGAGAAGCAGCAGTCCACCGAAGGCGAGGGCGTACGCGTTGACGACCCAAGACAATCCGGCGTCGGAAAAGTTCAGCGATTCCTGGATGTCTGGCAGCGCGACGTTGATGACCGACATGTCGAAGGCCACCAGGAACTGCGCTGCCGCGGCGGCTGTGAGGACCAAAGCCGGTGCGGCTACCGCTCGAGTTGTTGTTGTCATTGCAGGTACCTAATTTGTATACGCGTTCTCATAAGTAGTTAGGTTTACCTTGCTGACGACTGAGATGCAAGGGGTTCCCCGGGCGAGAGCGTCGTAGCAGGGGCGCGCACAATCGACGGATGGCCGAAAAGATGGAACCGAGATCACCGCGGCTCGGACGTCCCCCGACGATCACGTCGGAGCAGATAGTCGACGAGGCGAAACGGCAACTTCAGTCCGGCGGCGCCGACGCGTTGAGCATGCGAGCGTTGGCGAAGTCGCTCGGCACCACGCCGATGGCGCTGTACCGGCACGTGGGCGACAAGGAACAGCTGATCAGCGCGGTTCTCGATGTGTACTCGCAAGATCTCGGCGCGCTGGTCCTGCCGCAGGATCAGGTCGAACGGCTTCGCACGATCTTCAGCGCGATCTTCGAAACGCTGGCATCGGAGCGCTGGATCATCGAGTTGCTTCAGCGAGGTGGGCGCGGCGGGGGCGGCGCTGTGGTCTTGGTCGATCGGGCAATGGCCGCGTGTGTCGAACTCGGGATGTCGCCGCGCCGCGCACTGTTGGTCTATCGAGCGCTGTGGAACTACACACTCGGTGCACTGCTCAACATCTACGACACCACCACACGACCGGAAGGCAGTGTGTCACCTCTCGCGGTCAAGATCCGAGAAATCGGTCCCGAGAAACTGCCGGTACTCAGTGAGGTGCTCGAGGACTGGCCGGGAGGGACGACGACTGAGAGTTACCTGGAAGGTCTCGAGGTCTTGATCAGCGGATACACAAATTCCGACTGAGAGTGATTACAACAGCCCGTGCCTCGGTGGGATTGTCCCCGACAGCGTCCACCGGCCGATGTGTTGGACCTTCCACCTCGTCGGATCGTGCAGAGTATGCGTGCGTGCGTCACGCCAGAATCGCGAGAGGTTCGCTGATTCGCCCGCGCTTCTGGTGCCACCGATCTCGAACAGCGTGCTCGTGGCCGCCAATGACGCCCTGGCACCGACCACTTTGGCAGTTGCAGCGTCGATGGATGCTCGGGCCGTGGAGTCCTCGGTGGGATTACGACGCGCCACGTCGATCGATCGCGCCGCTTCCGCCAAGAGGGATCTGGCAGCGCGAACCTCGATTGCCGCTTCGCCGGCGAGTTGAACGAGCAGTGGATCCTCCACCGCTGTATCGACTTTCGCCTCGAAGAAGGGCCGCGCCTTTGCTGCGAGTTTCACGGATTCGCGCAATGCGGCCGACGCGATGCCGGTGTCGATCGCGGCGTGCAGAATCTGGGCCTGTGCCCCGTAGGTGGTCGGGTGAGTGAACAACGATGTGAAGGGTACGACGTTGAACCGCGGCACCGACACGGATTCGAGTGTCACGGTTCCGCTCGCAGTTGTCTTCTGCCCCATGCCGTCCCAGTCGTCGACGATGGACAGTCCGGGAGTATTCCGGGGTAGGTAGACCGCGGATTTCACCTGTGCCCCGGTCTCGGTGAACTGATCCGCATTGGCGGCACGCACCACGATCCAATCTGCGAAAAGCGCTCCTGTGCAATAGAATTTTCGACCTTCGAGCACAAAGTCTTCCCCGTCGGGGGTGAGAGTGGTGCCGTCGATGTCGATGGTCTTGTTGCCGCGCTCGCTCTGGGCGTTGGCGAACTGCTTACCCGACAATGCTTCGGCGTAGAAGAACTGCTTCTGCTCGTTAGACCCCTGGTACCGGAGCGCTTCCAGGAAAGTGAAGTGGCTGTGCGGAATCTGCGCGATGCTGGGATCGCCCTCGGCGAGTAGGCGGAAGACCTCGGCCAACGTCTCGGTGCTCGCGTCGATGCCACCGAACTCCTTGGGCACCGAGAGCCCCAGCAGACCGGACTGCGCCAGGGTGCGAACCTCGTCGTGGGGAAGGAGGCGCTGCGCATCGCGGACGCCGGCACCTGCCGCGAACTCGTCGGACAGCTGTGACGCTACCGAGAGCGCCTCGTCTTCACTGGTGATGCGGTGCGCGATCTCCTGAATGTCCACAGCAGTCATGCTGCCACCGTTTCACAGTCGCAGCACCCACCCAACACTTACAACCTGTGTGATCGCTACCCTGGAAACCCCCGGGAACTGCATGTTTGCTGGATTTCATGTCTACTGAACGTATCGCCGACGAGATCAAGTTCGCCTACTGGGTGCCCAATGTCAGTGGTGGTCTGGTCACCTCCGACATCGAGCAGCGGACCAGCTGGGACTACGAGTACAACAAGAAGTTGGCGCAGACCGCCGAGAACAACGGCTTCGAGTACGCCCTGAGTCAGGTTCGTTACGAGGCGAGCTACGGTGCCGAGTTCCAGCACGAATCCACGAGTTTCAGCCTTGCACTGCTCCTGGCCACCGAGAAGCTCAAGGTCATCGCCGCCGTGCATCCCGGACTCTGGCAGCCGGCAGTGTTGGCGAAGCTGGGCGCTACCGCTGACCACCTGTCGAACGGTCGATTTGCCGTCAACGTCGTCAGTGGTTGGTTCAAGGACGAGTTCACTCATCTGGGCGAGCCGTGGCTCGAGCACGACGAGCGCTATCGGCGTAGCGCCGAGTTCCTTCAGGTTCTTCGCAAGATCTGGACCGAGGACGACGTCGATTTCCGCGGCGACTTCTACCGCATTCACGACTTCACATTGAAGCCGAAGCCTCTGAACACCCCGGAGCGCCCCAATCCCGAACTGTTCCAAGGCGGTAACTCGGCGGCAGCCCGTGAGAACGCCGGTCGCTATTCGGATTGGTACTTCAGTAACGGCAAGGACTACGACGGCGTCACGGAACAGTTGGTCGACGTCCGCCGTGTTGCTCGCGAGAACGATCGGGAGGTGAAGTTCGGACTCAACGGGTTCATCATCGCCCGCGACACCGAGGCCGAAGCAAAAGACACGCTGCGCGAGATCATCGCCAAGGCGAACCGTCCCGCAGTCGAGGGTTTCAAGAATGCAGTCCAACAAGCCGGCGCGTCGACCTCGTCCAAGGACGGGATGTGGGCAGATTCGACATTCGAGGACTTGGTTCAGTACAACGATGGCTTCCGCTCACAACTGATCGGCACGCCGGAACAGATCGCCCATCGGATCGTCGAATATCGCCGTCGCGGTGTCGATCTGATTCTCGGCGGATTCCTGCACTTCCAGGAAGAGATCGAGTACTTCGGGGCCAAGGTGCTCCCGCTGGTTCGTGAACTCGAAGCAGCCGACAGTGACGAGCAGGTGCTCGTCACCGCCGGCTGATCGCCTGGTCTCTCAGGACTTTGCGTGGCGCTTCGCCAGCATCCAACGAGAGATCTTCATGTCCCGAGCTTTTCGCTCGATGGTCAGCAGGTCCAGCGGAGCGCTGAATTTCTGAACGGCCAGTGATTTCACACTGCTGAACTCACGCAGCCCATCGGCTCCGTGGATACGCCCGAACCCGGAATCGCCGACCCCGCCGAACGGCAGGGCGGCGATTCCGGCGAATCCGAGAACCGAATTGACCGTGACGACACCGCATTCGAGCTTCTCGGCAATCGCTCGACCCTTCGACGAACTCTTGGTGAACACCGAGGCCCCCAAGCCGTACTTCGACGCATTGGCACGCTCGATCCCCTCGTTCATGTCGGCGACCTTGTTCACCACGACGCTCGGGCCGAACGTTTCTTCGGTGATCGCCGTGGAATCCTCCGGAACATCCGTCAGGATGATCGGATCGATGAACGGACCGTTGAACGAATCAAGCCCACCGAGTACAGCTTTCGCGCCTCGGCTGAGAGCGTCTTCGATCTGGCCTCGGACTATCGCAGTCTGCTTTCCCAGCGTCATCGGCCCGTAGGTCGAGCTGTCGGTGGCGCCGGCGTGGGCGTCTCGTAGCGCGGCGGTGAGCTTTGACAAGAAGGCGTCGTACACGGGCGCTGCGACGTAGATTCGTTCGACGCCGGCACAGGTTTGTCCGCCGTTGCCCACTGCCCCGAATGCAGCGAAGCTCACGGCCGCATCGAGGTTGGCGTCGGAGTCCACCAGCATGGCGTCCTTGCCGCCGCATTCGGCGACCAGGGGAGTGAGGGTGTCCGCGCAGGCGGCCATCACGCGCTTTGCGGTAGCCGTCGAGCCGGTGAATGCGATCTTGTCGACACCGGACGAACACAGAAGTGCACCGGTTTTTCCGTCACCGGTAATGGTCTGCAGGACAGGGTGTCCGGGCGCGGCGATGTTCCACAGCCGGGCCATTTCGACGCCGACGCCTGGTGAGAGTTCGCTCGGTTTGAAGACGACGGCGTTGCCGGCGGCCAGTGCGTAGCCGATCGAACCCATCGGTGTGTACAGCGGATAGTTCCAGGGGCCGATCACACCGACGACGCCCATCGGCCGGTAGCCGACGGATGCAGACTGGTTGGCGCTGATCAGTCCTGCACCGACGCGTCTGCGGCGCAATACTTTCTGTGCGTTGCGTGCCGCCCAGTCGAGATGTTCGACGGCCAGCATGACTTCGAGAAGAGCGTCGTCGCTGGGTTTTCCGGTCTCGGCGGAAATGATCGCCGCCATCGATTCGGCGTGAGTGGCGATCGCGGCGCGGAAATTACCGAGCACCTTCCGGCGGCCTTGGAATCCGAGTTGATCCCACCACTTCGACGCCGTGCGTGCTGCGGCGACCGCTTTCTCGATCTCTTGCTGATCTGCAATGGGGTGCTGCGCGACCACGGAATCGTTGCGAGGGTCGAGGCTCGTGAAGGTGTGATCCTCCGTTTTCGGATCTGTCGACGTGGACGTGCTCTGGCGGCCGAGCTGTTCTGTCATGTTCTTCAGATCCTCCACATGTCGGTGCATCACATATATGTGATGTGATTTACTGTGCTGGTAGTCACAGTATGCGTCGGACCGAGCTCCGACAAGCCTCCAGCCTCATCTCACTCGGGAGTTTTCGATGTACATGGATTTCACGCAGGAGCAGTCTGATTTCGCCAAGTCGGTAGCGTCGTTCTGCAAGAAGGAAAGTGGTACCCGTGAGCAGCGAGACCTGCTGACCGATCATGGCGCCCATAACCACAACCAGGCGTTCTACGAAAAGATGGCGGAATTGGGATGGCTCGGGCTGACTGTCCCGGAGGAATACGGCGGATCTGCCGGAAGCACGGTCGACCTGTGCATCTTCCTGGAGGAAGCCGCCAAGGGCATGGCGCCGATCGGTGGACTCGGCCCGACCGTCATCACCGGGGCTGCATACGAGAAGTTCGGCAGTCCGGCCCAGAAGGAGGCAGTGCTCGGCGGGATCGTCCGTGGCGCGTCTCAGTCGATCTCGATGTCCGAACCCGAAGCGGGCTCCGACGTGGGAAATCTGAGTTGCCGCGCCGAGAAGGTCGACGGTGGGTGGCTGATCAACGGCCAGAAGACGTGGTGTTCCAACGCGCACTTCGCCGAGAACATCCTTCTGGTGGCTCGCACATCCCGAGGTGAAGGCAAGCATGAGGGCCTGACGATGTTCCATGTCCCGGCCGACATCTCCGGATTGAAGATCAGTGGAATCGACACCATGGGCGGCAAGGAGGTCAACGATCTCTACTTCACCGACACATTCCTGCCCGAGGACGCGGTGGTTGGGGAAGTCGGCAACGGCTGGCGTCAACTCATGGCCGGACTCAACATCGAACGCCTCATCCTCGCGGCGATGATGCTCGGGACCGCGCAGCGCGCTTTCGACGACACCCTCGAATTCGTCACCACGCGTAAGCAGTTCGGCCGTCCGGTCGGATCGTTTCAGGCGCTTCGCCACCGGATCGCGGATCTCGCCACGGAGATCGAATGCGGCCGTCTGCTGGTCTACAGCGTTGCCCGAATGGTCGACGCCAACCCGACCAAGATGTTCCCGCGGGAAGCGTCGATGGCCAAGCTGAAGCTGACCGAGACCGCCAAGAAGGTCGCGCTCGAGGGGATGCAGATGATGGGTGGGTACGGTTACGCGACTGAGTTCGACATGGAGCACCATGTGCGAAAGACTCTTGTGTCCTCCATTTATGGTGGTACCAACGAGATTCAGCGAGACATCATCGGCAAAACGTACGGACTGTGAGGATCGGTTGTGGCAACGTCTGCACGCACTCGGAGGGCGACATCTGAGCTGAGGAGACGGCCACAGTTGTCGGAGGACGTGGCCAACCACGTTCGTAACCTGATCATGTCCGGCGCTGTGCGTCCGGGCGAGTTCGTCAGATTGGACGAAACCGCAGCCGACCTCGGTGTCAGCGTGACGCCGGTGCGAGAAGCCCTCGTCGCATTGCGCGGCGAGGGAATGGTCGAGTTGGTTCCGCATCGCGGCTATCTCGTCTCGCCCCTCAGTCGCCAAGACATCGAAGACATCTTCTGGTTGCAGGGGCAGATCGCAGTCAAGCTGGCTTTGCGGGCGATGGACACCATCACAGCTGATCAACTGGTGGAACTCACGGAACTCAACGCCGATTTGCGAGCGGCGGTGGACGCCTCGGATGCAGCTGCGATCGAGCAGTGCGAATTCGAATTCCACCGCTTGATCAATCGCGCTGCGGGTGGTGCGAAGCTGGCATGGTTCCTGTTCGGCGCGATTCGGTACACCCCTGCTCGTCTCTACGCGACGGATCCAGGCTGGGGTGAGCTTGCGGTATCGAGCCACGACGCTTTGATCGAGGCGTTCGAGAAGCACGATCGAGAACAGGTGGACGCGCAGATGAGTCTGCAGTTCTCCGACGGCGCTGCTCGACTTCTCGCTCACCTCGACAACATCGGGATCTGGGACTGAATCAGGAGCTCAAGACGGAGGTAGGGCGGGAGCGAGCAGGATCGCTGCACATTCGGCGACCAGTTCTTCTTCCGTCACGTCGATGTATCCGTCCAGCCATGCACTGAGGGTCTGCGCCAGGCCGCCGACCAGGAAGGTTGCCGTCAGCGTCAAGTGGCCGCTGTCGTTCAATCGGTAGAAGGTCTTGGCGTTGGCGGCCAGGAGACCGATGAATATCGTCGTCGACGCTCGTCGTTTCTCGGCCAGGACAGGGCTCGTCAGGGCGCTGGAGAACAGTAGACGTCCGCGACGGGGATCCTGCGCGATCGTGCGGACGATGTTCGCGATTCCGGCGAGCGCCTTGCCTCGTTCGGTCTCGGCGGCGTCCACCGCGGCCTGGGTTGAAACGGCGATGTCCGTGATGACGGTGTCGTAGACGGCCGACATCAGAGCATCACGATCGGTGAAGCTCTCGTAGAAGTACCGCGCCGCGACACCGGCCTTCTTGCACACTCCGCGGACCGTGAGTTCGGGCTCGGCGGAGCCCATGAGTTCCAGACCGGCCTCGATCAGCGTCTCTCGTCGTTGGGCTACGCGGAGCGCGCCGTCGACGCCACCGTACGAACGCGGTTGGTCATTCATGAAGACCATCTTTGCATCCCGAGATTGCTTGACATCTCGGCATTTCGGCGTTTCACTCATCTGAGAACATGCGTTCGCAGATATCGACTCGAAGGGGTTCTGCCATGACGGTGAGTAGGGATTCGATGGACGGGCGCGAGGAAGCGGTGACGGGCGGCATCGGAGCGGTCGGCGTCCAGGCGGTCGACATCGACGCCGAGGTCGAAAAGGCGATGTCCGGGCTCGGACTGTTGGCCGCAGGCGCCAACGTCATCATGCAGTTGGCGCGCCCGGCGGTGGGGTACGGCGTGTATGAGAGCAAGGTCGAGACGGGTCGGTTGGATCGACATCCGGTGAAGCGAACCCGGACGACGCTGACGTATCTCGCCGTCGCGAGCCTGGCGACGGACGAAGAAAAGAAGCTGTACCGACGCGCAGTCAACGGCTCTCACAAGCACGTTCGCTCCGATGAGAACAGCGCGGTCGAATACAACGCGTTCGATCCCGAACTGCAGTTGTGGGTAGCCGCCTGCCTGTACCGAGGCTTCGAGGACGTCTACAAAATCTTGTACGGGGATCTCGATCCGCTCACCCAGGATGCGTTCTATCAGCGAAGCGCCACGTTCGGTACAACCCTTCAGATGCGACGCGACATGTGGCCGGCGGACCGGGATGCGTTCGAGGTCTACTGGAACGAGAACCTCGACAAGGTGGCGATCGACGAGACGATTCGTGAGCATCTCTACGGGATCGCGTCGGCGACCTTCGCGCCGAAGTTGTTGCATCCCGTGGTCGGTCCGCTCAACCGATTTGTCACCACAGGGTTCCTGCCCCAGGCCTTTCGTGACGAAATGCGGCTCCCGTGGTCAGTGCGTCAGCAGCGCAACTTCGACCGATCCATGCGCGTCGCCGCGCTGGTCAATAGGTTCAGCCCGAAGATTCTGCGGATGTTCCCCTACAACTTCTATCTCTGGGATCTGCGTCGGCGCATCGCCAAAGGAATCCCGTTGGTCTGAGCCGACTCTGACACTTGAAGTGATTGACACCACAGGTGAATCGGACACATACTCAACATAGTTGAAGTTGACGTCAAGTTTTAACTTTCCTGTGGAGGCTGTCAGTGGCGAACATCGAAGGCGTATGTGACCAGCGATTCTCTGGCTTGAAGGAGGCTCTGGCACGCAATCTCGATTCCGGCGAGGACGTCGGGGCAGCGATCGCACTGACGATCGACGGCGAATCCGTCGTCGACATGTGGGGCGGTTGGGTCGACGTCGAGCACACTGCTCCTTGGGCCCGCGACACCGTCACCAACGTCTGGTCCTGCAGTAAGACCGTGACCGCACTGGCCGCGCTCATGCTCGTCGACCGCGGGTTGCTGGATCTCGATGCCCCGGTCGCGCAGTACTGGCCCGAGTTCGCAGCAGCGGGCAAGGACCGTATTCAGGTCCGGCAACTGCTGTCGCACACATCAGGCGTTTCGGGGTGGGATCAACCGTTCACCTTGGAGAACATTTGCGACGACGAATACGCCACAGCCCGGTTGGCGACGCAGGCCCCGTGGTGGGAGCCGGGTACCGCATCCGGATATCACGCCCTCAACTACGGCCACCTGATCGGCGAGGTCGTCAGGCGCATCGACGGTCGAACCCTCGGCCGCTTCATCGACGAGGAAATAGCCGGTCCGCTCGATGCTGATTTCCGCCTGGGCTTGCCGAAGTCGGAATACGGGCGAGTCTCGAATGTGATTGCGCCACCGCCGTTGCCGATAGACATCGCGGCACTCGGGATGGACAACATCATGGTGAAGACCTTCACCGCGCCGCCGGCCGACGCGACAGGTTCGTGGACCGACGGGTGGCGAGCCGCCGAGATCGGTGCGGCCAACGGTCATTCGAATGCGAGGGCACTCGCAAGGATCCAATCGGTGATCGCGTGCGGTGGCAAGGTCGGTGACGTTCGCCTGCTGTCGGAGGAAACGATCGACAAGATCTTCGAGGAGCAGTCGTACGGGGTCGACCTCGTCCTCGGTGTGCCGGTCCGCTTCGGCGTCGGATTCGGATTGCCGACGCCGGAGTCCGTCCCGTTCATTCCGGAGGGGCGAATCTGCTTCTGGGGAGGTTGGGGTGGCTCGCAGATCATCATCGACACCGAGAAGCGCATGACCTTCTCGTACGTGATGAACAAGATGGGGCCGGGCCTGCTCGGTTCCGAGAGATCGGCGCAGTACGTATCGGCTGCCTACGACGCACTGAGCTGATCGATGTGACTGCGTTTGATCGATATGACAGGGAGGGCGAAGCGCTACTCAAATCCTTGCTGAGTAGTAGCCGAGGGGGCTGGGTGTAGGCCCGATCGCTAATCCGGCGGAACGGTTGGTTTGTCTGCTGCAGCTGACTATGCTGCCGGATATGCCAGTGTGCTCCGGGGGGAAATCAGCTTGTCCGCTACGTCGAAGTGTGCCCGAAAGTTGCAGACCTGCATCGGCTGACCGGCGATGAAGGGTTTCGTCGAAGTTGTCATGCGCTGGTGGCAGTTGCCGGACCAGTTCCATAGTTTCAGCAGGTACCTCGAAGACCGCGGGTTCTTGACTTCCTGCCGGGCGCTGGTCGGCGGAACGGCACTCTGGATGGGGTTGGTGTTGCTGTCGGCGCGATTCAGTGACGTCGGTCCGCAAGGTACGTTCTGGCGAGCGGTCAATCTCATGGTCATCGTCCTGTGCGTCGGCGCGGCCCTGATCTGGTGGTTGTTTCCGCCGACGCCGCTGTGGTCGTACACCTTTGTCGTGGGTTCCGACGTTGCGATTGCGGCGGCCGCCGCAACCGACTCGGAACCGATGGGACGGCTCATCGCGTGCGTCGTGTTTGCGTCGATCGGCGGCTATATTGCGTTCTTCCACAATCCGAAACTCCAAGTCGGTCACTTGGTCTTCGCCTCGATTGTCACGGTGCTTTCGGGGTGGACTTTGTTGTTCGGACCAGCAGCGGACGTCGGCTTGGGGTTGGCGAAAATCGCGGTCGTGATGGCCACCATCATTGTGATTCCCGTGGTGTCCCAAATGGTTCTGGCAGTTCTGGGATCCGACGCCACTACTTCCGACATCGACCCGTTGACCGGTCTGCTCAACCGTCGCGGACTTTCGCGTCGTGTGAAGGATCTGATGGGGCCTCCGGTGACCGAGGCCGACGCGGTTCTCGTAGTGGTGATCGATCTCGACCGATTCAAGACGATCAACGACGTTTACGGCCACGACGTTGGGGACAGCACGATCCTGCGAACGGCGCTGCGTATTCGCCTGTGGACAACCAAAGCTGCACTGACCGCCCGCGTGGGCGGTGACGAGTTCGTCGTGGTCGAGCGGGTGCCGGTCAGCGTGATAGCGAGGCTGGAAGGACAGATCCGCTCGGCAATGGACGGGGCGACCGATGATCCACCGACGAGCGCGAGCATCGGAATGGCGGTCCGCACCGCGCCCCGGCATCCGGGTGAGTCCGTCGACGAAGTCTTTGCCGAACTCTTCCGCGTCGCGGACACGGTGATGTACGAAGCGAAGCGCGAAGGTGGCAACCAGGTTCGGGCGAGCCTGGTCTGATGTGAGAGCTCAGTCGGCGAAGCTCAGGCCGCGTTCGGCGAGTGCTTCACGCAGAATCCTCAGAGCCTTCGGTCCCATCCCGTGCAGAGCGCCGAGTTCCTTCTCGGACACGGACGTCAATTGCGCGAGATGGGTGTAGCCCGCTCCGATCAGCGCGCGCTGTGCGGGAGCTCCCGTTTTCGGGAAGTCGGTTTCCACTGTGCCCGGATCCGGTTCTGTCACTGGCCAACTCCTCCGTGTGGGTTTTCCACAGTCTAGCGAGCGTCGTGAACGATTTCGGGGCTGTCGATTTTGTCGGGCGTTCGCGGAAGCGCGCGAGCTGCCACGGCAATGCCGATGATCGCGACAGCGGCGAAGGTGAGGAGAAGCAATTGCGCAGAACGAAGCGTCGACGGTTCGCCGATGTTCACCAGCACTCCGGCCAGGGCTGCGCCGAAGGCATTGGCGATCAGCTGAACGGTGTTGATGGCAGCGGAGGCACGCGCACCTTCTCCGGGATCGGTGACCGCGGTCATCGCACCGACTGCAAGATGGGGCCAGGCGATGCCGATTCCGACGCCGGCGACCAGCAGTCCGATCACCCACGCGACCATCGCACCGGCGCCGGCGTGTTCGGTGAGAAATGCTGCCATGATGCCCAACCCGATCGCGACGAGGATCGGACCGCTGACAACGATTCGTCGCACGATACGAGGGGTAGTCGCCGAGGCGCTCGGGATTTCGCCGAGAGTCCAGCCGAGAGCGAGTGCGGCCCCGAGGAATCCGGCCGCGAGCGGTGCCAGTCCGGCAAGTCGTTGGCCGAAGAGCGGAATGAATGTCTCGACGGTCGACGCAACAGCGAGGACGACGATGGTCAGGTACACCCATTTGAGCGACGACGCGTTGAACGTCGACGGCGGTAGTACGCCGTGGCGCGAGCGACGGTCAGCGGCGACAAAGGCGATCAGTAGCAGCACAGCGGCGAGAACCATTGCTGCGGTCACTGCGAGGTTGGACAGAATTCCGGCAACGCTGACCAGCAAAGCTGCCGCAGTCAGCAATGCCAGTGAGAGGACCGGCACCGGGCTACTGGTGGTGCTGCCCGGTTCATGTGCCGGTAGCGCGCTGGGGACGAGGGCTGCGACTGCGATCGTCGCGATAACCAGAACGCCGAAAGCCCATCGCCAGGCTCCGAATTGAGCAAAGACGCCGCCGATTGCAGGGCCGGCGAAGGTGCCGACTCCCCACATTGCCGAAACCAGCGCGGCCCCGCGGGTCCACAGATGTCTGGGGAGCGCGGCATTGATGACGGCGTAACCGAGACCAGCCAGCAGGCCACCTCCCGAACCCTGGATCGTGCGGCCGACCAACAGCAATTCCATGGTCGGGCTGACCGCACAGACGACGGTGCCGAGCGCGAAGATCGCGAGGCCGATCAGGTAGGCCCCGCGCGGTCCCCTGGCGGCGAGGACGTTGGTGACCAACATCGAGGAGATGACGGAAGCGATGAGGAAGACCGTCGCGGTCCAGGCGTAGTACTGCTGACCGCCGATGTCGTCGATGGCAGTCGGAAGCAGGCTGGTCGTCAGGTAGACGTTGGTCGCGTACAGCGCGACGCCGCCTGCGAGGACGGTAGCGGTGCCGAGGTATCGACCGCTCAGGAGCTGCCGCCAGGTTCCGGCGGGAGCATCGGTGGGGGAGTGCATGGTGTCGAAGGTAGAATCTCAAGTGCGCTTCAGGTCAATGTCGCGCAGCCATTGGGAGGCAGAATGATCCGTAAGAGTGACGAACTTCTCTCGATCGGTGAGGTATCGGCGCGCACCGGCGTCGCCGTGTCGGCGGTGCGCTACTACGAAACACTCGGTCTGGTTCCTGCAGAGCGGACGGCAGGAAATATGAGGAAGTTCCCGCGGCACTCGATCCGGCGGGTGTCGCTCATCCAGTTGGCAGTCAGGTTCGGGATACCTCTGGCCGAAGTTGCCGAAGTATTCGGGTCGTTGCCGCAGGGACGAACTCCGACGAAGAAGGACTGGCGCAAGATTTCGACGGAGTGGAATCAGCGCCTCGAGGATCGCAAGCAGGCCATCAGCCGGATGCAGGACGAACTGACGGGCTGTATCGGCTGTGGGTGTCTATCACTCAAGACATGCAACCTGCTCAACCCTGGAGACGAACTGGGCCGGGAGGGACCCGGCGCCAGACGTCTCTGAAACTACTGTCGGTCAAACTCTTTCGCGTGGCCGCGACTGAGCATTCCACCGACCACCACGACGCTCGATCTCGATGGGATGCGAGAAGCACTCGCTGATGTTCTGGGTGGTGATCACATTCTCGGCGAGGCCGCTGGCGGTCACGACGCCGTCCTTGATCAGGAGAGCATGTGTGGTGGTGCTCGGAATCTCTTCGATGTGATGCGTCACGAGGATGCTGGCAAGTGACGGGTTCTGATTGCGGAGATCGTCCAGAGCCGTCAAGAGTTGTTCGCGCGCAGCAAGATCGAGCCCGGTCGCCGGTTCGTCGAGCAGGAGCAGGCGTGGTTCCACCATGAGTGCACGGGCGATCAGGGCTCGCCCCCGTTCGCCCTGGGACAAGTTGGGCCACAGTGCGTCCGAACGCGGACTCATCCCGAGTAGATCGATCAGTGCGTCGGCATGAGCCTCTTGCTCCGGCGTCGGTGACCACCGGGGCATCACCTCGGTGGTGTTGGTGAGGCCGGTGATCACGACGTTGCGGACGGTGATCGGAATTCCGATCGTGTGACGCGGGTTCACGTGCCCGATGTCCATCCGCAGTTCCCTCATGTCGACTCGGCCCAGCTTGTGTCCGAGGACGTAGACGGAACCGCGAGTGGGGTGGGCGGTTGCTCCGAGAAGGCTCAGGAGGGTGCTCTTGCCTGCGCCGTTCGCGCCGAGCAGTACCCAGTGTTGCCCGGGTTCGATCGAAATGTTGATGTCTTTCAACAAGTATCGGCCGTCGCGGACGAGATCCACGTGTTCGGTCGACAGAACGGTGCCATTGGGGTGTTGCACGAGAACTAACCTCTCTTAGGCGTCGAGCACACGCAACCGCCGTAAGACGGTGTCGATATTTGCTCGGGTTGCCGCTACCGCGGCTTCTGGGTCGGCGTCTTGAAGGGCCTCGACCAACTGATCATGGGCATGTGAGGTGTCGGGGACGCCGGCCTCGTGGGCCATCATCTCGACGAGGGATTCACGAAGGAGTGGACGCACCGACGTGAACAGCGAGAGCAGAACCGCGTTTCCGGACAACCGAACGACTTCGGTGTGGAAGTCGAGGTCGACGTCGACGAACTTCTCGACGTCACCCTCGAAATGACTGTGTCGCATGGTCAGTCGCCGCCGCAGGCCGTCGAGGTCCTCGGGTTGAACCCGCTCCGCGGCCAGTCTGGCGGCCTCGATCTCGAGTGCGCGACGGACTTCGAAGACCTCCAGGATGCGTGAGCGTCGAAGTAGCTTGGTGAATTCGTCGACGTGCTCGAGTTCGGACGCGGCAGCCACGAAGGTGCCGACGCCGTGTCGGACTTCGAGTAGTCCGTCGCGAGCGAGGAGGCGGATTGCCTCGCGAATCGAGGAACGCCCGACGCCGAGTTCGACGGCAAGGGCCGCCTCGCTCGGTATGCGCTCGGACGGCGCCCACGTTCCTTGCCTGATTCGCCCGCGAAGCAACTGTTCGAGTTGCGGCACCAGCGGACCACTGCGAAGTGTGAATCCTGTGTGGTCGTCGGACACGGCTCGCCTCTCGTGGGGGTACCGACAGCGTAACAACTCATCAGACGTCTGAGGACTCGGGTGGGCCGTGTGTCGGAGCAGTGCTCACGCAGTCGATACCGTCAGTTACGGGTGACGCCGAGGAGCAGTGCGATCAGGTCGAGGGCCGTCTCGATCTCCGCCTTTTCCCGCCCGAGTAGAGGGGCGTAGAGGTGTACGTCGCAGATGCGAACGAGAGCTTCGCCCAGCACTTGCGGCGAAAGCGTGATCGTCAGTTGGCCGGCGTCGACCTGGGACTGCAAGATTTCGGCGGTGATGGAGGCGGAGATCGATTCGATGGAGCCGGGCATCATCGCGAGTTTGATGAACACCATCGGTTCGCGTTTGGTCAGCGCTCGCAGTTCGGTCGACGATTCCACCGACCGCATGACGCGTCCGAAGACGTCGAGGATGTACTCCGGACCTTGCCCCGACGCCTGTGACATCGCCTTCCGGTATGTCCGTTCGGTGGCCTCGGCCAGCACTGTTCCGAGCAGTTCGTCGCGATTGCCGACCCAGCGGTAGAGCGTCGCGCGGCCTACTCCGAGACGTTCGGCGAGCAGTGACATGTCGAGTGGTTCCTCCGCGAGGTACATGCTCGCGGCGGTGTCGATCGCGCGTCGGCGTTCGAGGTCGGTAGGCATCGGGACATTCTCTCCGGTTGTCCGGTACTGCACAATTTCGGCGGTCGAACAGAGGTGGGCTTCGGGTGGATCGAACCTATTGACGAACCAAGCGACGTGAGACACACTAGCTCATTGTCTCATGTTAGTGATGGCGATCACAGTCAGGGGTTCGATCGATGAGTTCAGTACAAACCGTTCGTGGGCCGGTGGACACAGCCGATCTGGGAAAGGTGTTGATGCACGAGCATGTCTTCGTTCTGGGGGAGGAGATGCGTCAGAACTATCCCGACTACCCGGAGCCTTGGGACGAGGAGGCTCGAGTAGCCGATGCGGTGACCAAGCTGTCCGAACTGAAGTCGCGAGGGATCAGCACGATCGTCGATCCCACGGTCATCGGACTCGGTCGCTACATCCCGCGTATTGCGCGGATCAACGAGCAGGTCGATCTCAACATCATCGTCGCCACCGGCGTCTACACGTACAACGACATTCCGTTCCAATTCCATTACACCGGTCCAGGTTTGCTGTTCGACGTGCGCGAGCCGATGGTCGATCTATTTGTGAAGGACATCAAGGACGGCATTGCCGGCACAGACATCCGCGCGTCGTTCCTCAAGTGCGCCATCGAAGAACCTGGTCTGACTCCCGGCGTCGAGCGTGTGATGCGAGCGGTCGGTCAGGCGCAGGTCGAAACCGGGGTACCGATCACGGTTCACACGAACCCGCACACGGAATCGGGCCTCGTTGCGCAGAAGGTTCTGGCCGAGGAAGGTGCAGATCTGAGCAAGGTCGTCATCGGGCACTCGGGTGATTCGACCGACTTGGACTACCTGTGTGCTCTCGCCGATGCGGGTTCGCTACTCGGGATGGACCGTTTCGGTCTCGATGTTCTGCTCCCGTTCGAGGAGCGGGTGAACACCGTCGTGGAACTGGCCCGCCGAGGCTATGCCGAGAAAATGGTTCTGGCACATGATGCCTCGTGCTTCATCGACTGGTTCTCGAGTGAGGCCAAGGCGGCCGCAGTACCGAACTGGAACTTCACCCACATCAGCGATCAGGTCATTCCCACGCTGCTCGAGCGCGGCGTCACCGAGGATCAGATCAACACCATGCTGGTGGATAATCCACGTCGGTACTTCGAGAGCTGAGTTATGACCAACGTGTACGAGAGCAAGCCATGGCTCGCCAATTACGACGCCGACACTCCACCGAACGTGGACATCGAGCATGCCAACGCCCTCGCGATGTTCCGTGCGTCGCTGGAGCGCGATCGCACCGCCCCGATCATCAGGTACTTCGACAGGACTGTCAGCTTTGCCGAGCTCGACGAGATGTCGGATGCGCTTGCCGTAGCCCTCGCCGTGGACGGAATCGGGTTCGGCGACAGAGTTTCCTTTGTCCTGCAGAATGTTCCGCAGTTCGTCATCGCGACGGTCGCAGTCTGGAAACTCGGCGCTGTCGTCGTTCCGGTCAATCCGATGTACCGGGACCGTGAGCTGTCCACAGTACTCGCGGACAGCGGAGCGGTAGCAGTTATCTGTCTCGAGTCCTCGGCCGAGACCGTGGCGACTGCGTCCGATGGCACCGAAGTGCGACGGGTCATCACTACGTCGGAACGGGATTTTCAGTCGCGTGACGATGAACGGATCTTCGGTTCGGCGTCCAGGATTCGTCATGATGGATTTCCGGACCTACTGGAACTGATCGGGGCTCATCGAGGGCAGAAGCCCGAGAAGGTCGATCTGTCCCCGGAAGACCTTGCCTACCTTCCTTATACGTCGGGGACGACCGGCCCGCCGAAGGGGTCGATGAACACGCACTCAAATGTCGTGTTCGCAGCGCAGATCTATCGGGACTGGTTGGGGCTGCGCCCCGGCGGCGCGATGTTCGCGGTGGCGCCACTGTTCCATATCACCGGGTTGATCGGGCACGTCGCGGCTCCACTCCTGGCCGGCGCGCCCACGATTCTGACCTGCCGATTCCATCCCATCGTTGCAGCGGAGTCGATTTCGGAGCATCGGGCTACCGCGATCATCGGAGCGATCACGGTATTCATCGCGTGGACGGACAGCGCCGCAGTCTCGAAGGAATCGTTGAGCTCTCTCGAGTCGGTGTATTCAGGTGGCGCGCCGATCCCGCACGCGGCGTTGGAAGCGTTCCGGGCGAAGTTCGGTCACTACATTCACAACGGCTACGGGCTGACCGAGACGAACAGCCCGGCGATCGTGGTGCCGAATTCGCGTGAAGCGCCGGTAGATCCGGCGTCGGGGGCCGTTGCTGTCGGCGTTCCGGTATCGAATACGTACGCCGAGGTGGTGGACGAGAACGACAGGCCGGTACAGATCGGGGAGTACGGCGAGATCGTGGTCTCCGGTCGCCAGGTTGCACTCGGATACTGGAACAAGCCGGACGAGACCGCACATGCGATGCCGGACGGGCGTTTTCACACCGGCGACATCGGATTCATGGACGGCGACGGTTGGTTTTACATCGTCGACCGGATGAAGGATCAGATAAATGCCTCGGGCTTCAAAGTGTGGCCACGCGAAGTGGAAGATGTTCTCTACGAACACCCTGCCGTACGAGAGGCTGCCGTCGTCGGTGTCATGGATCCGTATCGCGGCGAAACCGTGAAGGCCTTCGTGTCTTTCAAGGACGGTGCCGAGGCGACCACCAAGGATCTGGTCGAGTTCTGCAAGGAAAGGCTTGCAGCATACAAGTATCCACGCATCGTCGAGGTCATGAATGACCTGCCGAAAACAGTGAGCGGCAAGATTCTTCGTCGTGAACTGCGGGTACCGAACTAGATCTGCCTGACAAACGAATTGCCGGCCGCCGACAAGGTGAGCCGGCCATTCGTCGTGGTGATCGGCGAGCATCGATAGGGGATTTAGTCCCTTATGCGGCAATGCATTTCAGTGATTGACATCACTCTTTTTGTATCGCAGACTGATCGCAACGCCACAGAGTTGAAGTTGGTGTCAGTTTCTACTTCTGGCCCGGTTTCACTTCTCAACTCCCGGCGCGACGAGCGTCCGACCCATCGAGGAGTAACCCATGACGAGATCGGCAGTGGATTCGAACACGCAGGCAGGGGGCCTGTCCGATCAGGAACGGAAGAAGAAGAAAGCGCACCGCAAACTTCTCGGCGCGGGACTGCTCGGCAGTTCCATCGAGTGGTACGACTTCTTCTTGTACGGAACGGCTGCGGCACTGGTCTTTCCTCATGTGTTCTTCCCCGATTCATCCGCACTGATGGGCACATTGCTCTCGTTCAGTACGTTCTGGGCCGGCTTCGTTGCCCGCCCCATCGGCGGTTTGGTCGCCGGACACTTCGGCGACAAGTACGGACGCAAGCCCGCCGTCGTCACCTGCCTGTTGCTGATGGCTGTCGCGACATTCCTGATCGGCGCGATTCCGAGTGCGTCGGCAATCGGCGTCGTCGCTCCGATTCTTCTGGTGACACTGCGATTCATCCAAGGTCTCGCCTGCGGTGGCCAGTGGGGCGGAATCGTCCTTCTCCTCACCGAATCCGCGAGTCCCAAGAAGCGTGGATTCTCAGGCACTTTCGGTCAGATGGGTGTCTCGTTCGGTGTAGTGCTGGGCAACCTGGTCTTCCTCGTCGCGACCGCGACCATTTCCAACGAAGCATTCCTGAGCTGGGGTTGGCGGGTTCCGTTCTTCGCCAGCGCGCTGCTCTTCCCCGTGGTTCTGTACATCCAGACGAAGGTCGAGGACACGCCGGAATTCCTCGAGTTGCAGGAAGACGCCAAGAAGAACCAAAAGGACGTCGTCGTTCAGGCTCCACTGGCGCAGGCGCTCAAGGATCACTGGCGCAAGATCCTGCTTGGCTGCGGACTTCTGGCCGCCACCAATGCACTGTTCTACATCAGCATTGCCGGCGTACTCAGCTACGGCACAACCGAACTGGGGTTGAAGCGGAACTCACTGCTCATCATCTCGCTCCTGAGCGCGTTGCTGACAGTCGGCGTGGTGCTGTGGTCCGGGAAGATGTCCGACAAGATCGGTCGTCGTCCGATGATCCTGATCGGCGCCGCGGCGATCGTGGTCTGGGCATTCCCGTACTTCTGGTTGATCAACACCAAGTCCCTGCCGCTGTTCTTCATCGCAGTCACGGTCGGCAGCGTGTTCCAGTCGATGACCTACGGGCCTATCGCGGCATACATGGGTGAACTGTTCGCACCCAACGTGCGCTACTCGGCAGCATCGTTGGCCTACCAGTTGGCTGCGATCACGGTCAGCGGCGGCACCCCGTTCATCATGACAGCACTTATCGCGAAGACCGGAACCACGACATGGGTTGCCGTGTTCGTGGCACTTATGGGCTTGGTGACCTTCTTCAGCGCTTGGGTGCTGAAAGAGACCAACCCGAAGGAAGTTCGGGACGATCCGAACGCAATTCCGGGCGCGCATCTCTACGCCAGGTAATACCTTCGGTCTCGAACAGACGCCCGCTATCGGTCACCGGTAGCGGGCGTCTGACGTATAACTGGAGCATGGCTGCAGCACGCACAGGCTCCGAAGATGCTTCGTCGACAGTGTCACGGGAACTCCCCTCCACTCAGCGTGGTTTGCGTACGCGTCGAGCGTTGATCGATGCGGCTCGCACCGTCTTCGAACGGACCGGTTATCTGGACTCGCGTCTGATCGACATCACGGTGGAGGCGCAGTGCTCGGCCGGTACGTTCTACACCTACTTCGCAAGCAAGGAGGAGATCTTCGCGGCAGTGATGGAGCTGGCGCGCGAAGACATGATGCATCCGGGAATGCCGCACACTCCGAAAGGCGCGGATCCCGCTGAGGTCATCGCGGCGAGCAACCGCGCGTACCTCGAGGCGTACCGACGTAACGCGAAGCTGATGGGACTGCTCGAGCAGGTCGCAAGTATCGATCCGGAGTTCCGGGTTCTCCGCCTCGAGCGTGCTGACGCGTTTGTTCGACGCAACGCGCGCAGTATCGAGAAGCTGCAGAAAGCCGGTCTGGCGGACGCGAACCTGGATCCGCTACTGACGTCTCGGGCACTCTCCGGGATGATCAGTCGACTTGCGTTCGGGTACTTCGTATCCCGCGGCGGCGAGGACGGCGCCGCCGGAGTGACCTTCGATGGTCTGCTCGATACGGTCAACCGGTTGTGGATCAACACTTTACAATTCTCGCTGCGCCAAAACTGATGTTGACGCCGGGTTCATGTTTGGTGTCTGATGGAGCAATGACACCTACGCGTACGGCAGTGCTCGTCGATTTCGGTGGAGTTCTCACCTCCAGTGTTCTTCAGGCCTTCGAAGATTTCGGGGCCTCGCTTGGGGGAGACCCACGACTTCCGTTGACCCTGCTCTCCCGCGACGACGTCTCGAAGAGGCTGCTCTCCGATCACGAATCCGGAAAGATCGACCAGGAGGCCTTCGAGGCCGGATTCGGAGAACGTCTACGAGCGCACGGCGCAGTCGTCGACAGTGCTGGATTGGTCGACCGTATGCAAGCCGGGCTGATTCGAGACGAGGAGATGGTGCGTCTGCTCGCAGACGTGCGGGCGGCGGGACACCCTGTTGCGCTCGTGTCCAATGCTTTCGGGCGTGATTGTTATGCGGGATTTGTCCTCGAGGACCTGGCCGACGAAGTGGTGATCTCCTCGGAAGTCGGGATTCGTAAGCCCTCTCGTCAGATCTATACCATCGCGTGTGAGCGACTGGGCGTCGCGCCCGAAGCCGCGGTGATGATCGACGATCTGCAACAGAATCTCGACGGTGCGGCACGATTGGGGATCGCCGGCATTCTCCACACCGACGCAGAAAGCACTCGCAGACAATTGGCATCGACGTTCGGACTACTGCCCACGCAGTGAAACTGTAGGTTTCTCGGTAACACTCGAATACTGCTGGAACACTTTTGGAGGAACGAATGATTGCTGTCATCGCGGATATCACCGTCAAGGACGGAAGCGGCGAGCAGTTCGAAGCCGTAATCGCCGAACTTGCGGAGAAGGTGCGCACGGAGGAGCCCGGAACGGTTCTGTATCAACTGATCCGATCGAAAACGGATGCGAATTCCTACAAGTTCATGGAGCTGTATCAGGACGGTGCTGCCATCAAGGCTCACGGAACGTCCGAGCATTTCCAGGCTGCAGGAAAGGCGATGGCACCCTTCCTCGCCGGCGCCCCGCAGATCGAGTACTTCGACGCTCTCTGAGCGCATGGACGGGGCTCTCTGAGTGAGTGAACAGGTGAGCCCCGGCGAAATCTCGCCGGGGCTCACCTGTGTTTTCAGTTCTGCTTCTGGGCGAGGAGTTCGGTTCGGTCGATCGATCGCTTGAGGATCTTTCCTGTCGAACCCTTCGGGAGTGCGTCGATGAACTGGACGACTCGGGGAATCTTGTAGGCGGAGAGACGTTCCCGAGCCCACGAAGTGACGGCGTCTGCTTCGAGGTCGGAGCCTGGACGCACGGCCACCACTGCGGCAACTTCCTCCCCGTAGTAGTCGTCGGGTATGCCGATCACTGCGGCTTCGATGATGTCGGGGTGCTGGTAGAGCACCTCTTCGACCTCGCCCGGATAGACGTTGTATCCACCACGGATGATGAGGTCCTTCACTCGGTCGACGATGCGAAGGTCCCCGTCAGGATCGGTCTCACCGAGGTCTCCGGTGCGGAACCATCCGTCGTCGGAAAGAACGGCGGCGGTGTCTTCAGGGCGCTTCCAGTAACCCTTCATGACCGTCGGTCCTTTGATGAACACCTCGCCCACTGTGCCTGCCTCGCAGACATTTCCGTCGTGATCACGCACCTCGACCTCGGTGCGCGGTACGGCGCGGCCGGTGTATCCGATCTTTGCGACGCGGTCGATGCTGTTGAAAGTCCCGAACGCGCTCGTCTCGGTGAGGCCGTAACCCTCGAGGATCGTGCAGTTGAACCGTGCTTCGAAGGCGCGAGCGACTTCACCGGGAAGTGATGCGCCACCGGAGATTGCGATCCTGAGTTGTTCGAAGTCGGAGCTGTCCACATCGGCGGCGGCGTGCAGCATGGCATTCCACATGGTGGGGACACCGGCCATGATGGTGAGCTTGTCCCGGCGGACCAGGTCGAGCATGGCAGCGGGGTCGAACCGGGCGAGCAGGGACAGTGATCCGCCGCTGGTGAAGGTTGCCATCATGACCGAACCCTGGCCGAAGATGTGAAAGAGCGGCAGTCCGGTTCCGGTGCGGTCCGAGGGGTTTCCGCGGCTGCTCTCGGCGCCGATCTCACCGGCGGACAACAAATTCCCGACGGTCAGCTGAGCGCCCTTCGGGCGTCCGGTGGTGCCGGAGGTGTAGAGAATCGCCGTGGTGTCTGTTGCTTCACGGTCGACCACAGTTGCGGGTGCATGATCGGCCTTCGCCGATTCTTCGGTGAGTGTCCACACCGGGACGCCGCGCGCGCTCCCTGCATCCTGGACTGCGGGACCGAGCTGATGCCACGCGATGGCCAGGGAAATCTCTGCGTCGTCCAGAACGTACTCGACTTCGGGTTGCGCCGACATCGTGTTGATCGGTACCACGACACAACCTGCGGCCTGAATTCCCATGTACGCCACGACGAATTCCGCTACCGACGGTGCCGCTAGGAGAACCCGATCGCCTACGCTCAACCCGGCGGCGCGAATGCGGCCGGCGAACGCCAGGGACGCGTCGTGGAGCTGCCGGTAAGTCCAGTGTTCATCCGTGCCGCGGATCGCAGTGCTGTTTCGAATTGCGATGTTGTCCGGAGTGACTTCCGCGTGACGGGTCACCGGGTCGAGAACGCTAACCATGGTTCTGCCTTTCGGGAGGAATCGACCGATTGTGTGTCCTGGGTCTCACCAGAGCGTACACTTGAATCCGGCGTCAACATCGAGTCTGCTGGGATTGTCCCGAAATGATGTTGGCTCGGAAGGATGGGGAGCGCACCGTGCTCGATGACGAATCGCGAATTGCCGCCCTGCCGGTGGCTCCGCCTGCGCTGCTCCGAGATCGGCCCACCACCGAGCGGGGAACCCGCACGCGCGCAGCGCTGATTGCCGCTGCCCGCACGGTATTCGAGCGTAGTGGCTATCTCGATGCCCGTCTGATCGACATCGCCAAAGAAGCCGGCTGCGCGACGGGATCGTTCTACACCTACTTCGCGAACAAGGAAGAGGTCTTCGCCGCCGTCCTCGAGGTCGCGCGAGACGACATGATGCACCCGGGCATGGGACGCGTTGCGGGCGCAGACGATCCGTACGCCGTGCTCGAGGCAAGTAATCGAGCGTATCTGGCGGCGTATCAACGCAATGCGAAATTGATGGGACTGATGGAGCAGGTTGCTCACATCGACCCGGAGTTCCGAAAGTTCCGCAGCGAGCGTGCCAATGCGTTCATACGCCGTAATGCCCGCGGGATTGCAGATCTGCAGAGTCGTGGTATCGCGGACACGACGCTGGATCCGATGACAGCGTCAATTGCTCTGTCCGGCATGGTGAGTCGGCTCGCCTACAGTCTGTTCACCCTCCATGAGGGTGAGGTGGACGGGCGTTCGCCGGAGTTCGATCAGATTGTCGCCACGGTGACAGACCTGTGGGCTAACGCGCTGAAGTTTCCTGACCGATCCTGAAGCGGCAGGTCGCCCCGGCCGTATCGACGTTCGAGCGGCCGGGACGTGCCGAGTCTTGTTTCAGCTTTTCTCTAGTCAGCTTTTCTCTGTTCAGCTTTTCTCGACGACGCGAGCGACGGATTCGGCCACGACGACTGGCTTGTCGGAACCTTCGCGCTCAACCACCTGGCTCATCTTCACCTGGATTCCGCCGGGCAACTGCTCCGCGGACACGACGGTTGCACGCATGCGGACCCGGGATCCCACGGGAACGGGAGCGGGGAAGCGAACCTTGTCGTAGCCGTAATTGAGGCTGTGGGCGAAGCCGTCGAAGTGGATGAGTTGGTAGGAGAACTGTGGGCCCAGCGAGAGGCTGAAGAGTCCGTGCGCGATCGTGCTGCCGAGCGGGCTCGATGCGGCTCGTTCCGGGTCGACGTGAATCCACTGATGATCGTTTGTGGCTTCGGCGAACGCGTTGATGCGCTCCTGGGTGATGTCGTACCACTCCGTCGGGCCAAGTTCCTGGCCGATGAGCTTCTCGAGCTCGGCGAAGGTGGACGGGCGGACGGGCAATTGGTTTTCAGTCATCGTTGATCCCTTTACTCGCAGTTCAGGAGGACGGAACGGGCCGTTCGGGTGACCGTCGCGATTCGACGGTTGAAACTGACGCCGGATTCAACTATACATGAGGGGAGACGTGGATCACTGTCAGCGCGTAGGTATGACGCAAGCGAGAGGAATCGCTCATGAAGGTTGCCCAGAAGGTAGCAATTGTCACCGGTGGCGGCGGGGGGATCGGCGGTGCGTTGGCGCAGCGACTGGCCGCAGAGGGCGCTCGCGTCGTAGTAGCCGACCTCGACGGGGCGGCAGCTTCGGCAGTGGCAGAGGCGATCAACATGGAGCATCCCGGCGCAGCAGTGTCTGCGGGTGGCGACGTCTCCGACGAGACGGTCATTGCGGGCCTCATCGCGCAGGCGGAAAAGGAATTCGGCCCGGTCGACCTCTACTTCGCCAATGCCGGCGTCACCGGAGGCATGGGCCTCGACATCAGTGAGGACGTCTGGGACACGACGATCGACGTCAACGTTCGCGCCCACATTCGTGCCGCCAGGCTCCTCGTCCCTGGTTGGACCGAGCGCGGGGAAGGCTACTTCATCAGCACTGCCTCTGCTGCCGGCTTGCTCAGTCAGGTTGGGTCCGCCGCGTACTCGGTGACCAAACATGCCGCGGTCGCGTTTGCCGAGTGGCTCTCGATCACCTACGGAGATCAGGGCGTTCGCGTCAGTTGCCTGTGTCCGATGGGTGTCAACACCAAGCTTCTCTACGAAGGCGAGAACTCCGGCGATCCGGTCGGCAAGGCCGCAACCGGGGCCGTGCTTGCGGCAGGCAATGTTCTCGAGCCTGCTGAATGCGCCGAAATCGTTCTTGCCGCAGTAGATGCCGAGGAATTCCTCATCCTTCCGCACAAGAACGTTCTGGACATGTACCGGCAGAAGGGTGCCGACTACGACCGTTGGCTGCGCGGGATGCGCCGGTACCAGGCGTCGCTGCTCGCGGGAACGCGATGACCGAGGAACTCGTCCTCTCCGAGCAGAGAGGAGCGGTGCTGGTCCTGACATTCAATCGGCCCCGCGTTCTCAACGCGTGGACCAACGAGCTCGAAGATCAGTACTACGACCTTTTGGCCGCAGCAGACGAAGATCCCAGTGTCCGAGCAATTGTTGTCACCGGCTCCGGTCGAGGATTCTGCTCGGGGGCTGACCTCGGCAATTTGAAGAACGTCGGCGACGTCTCCGACAGTGATCTTGTCCGACCACGGGACCGTGATTTCCCGACCACCGTTCGCAAGCCGCTGATCGCTGCCGTCAACGGCGTCGCCGCAGGGCTCGGAATGGTCGAGGCTCTGTACTGTGACGTTCGTTTCGGTTCGAGCGCAACGCGATTCACTACCGCGTTCGCGCGTCGAGGCCTGATTGCGGAGTACGGCATCTCCTGGATGTTGCCCCGCTTGGTCGGTCACAGTCGAGCAGTCGATCTTCTGCTTTCCAGCCGGATGGTGGATGCCGACGAGGCGTACCGTATCGGTTTGATCGACCACCTGGTCAGCGGCGGTGACGTTCTGGATGCGGCGATTGCTTACGCCGAGGACATCGCGGCCAACTGCTCGCCGACGTCCCTCTCCGTCATCAAGTCTCAGATGAGTGCCGACGCGCACTCGACCTTCACCGATTCCGCCAGGCGTGCGGAATCACTGATGCTGAATGCATTTCACGGCCCGGATGTCGTCGAGGGCGTCAACAGCCATCTCGAACATCGAGCCCCCAATTTTCCTTCCCTCTCTGTCAGGAGTTCACATGTCAGTGTTTGAGTTCTCGGATCGCACCAAGAAGTACCAGGCCGAACTGCTCGATTTCATGGACAAGCACGTTTACCCGGCCGAAGCGGTCTACGAAGAGCAGATGCGTGAGTCCGGTAACCCGCACTTCCAGCCGCCGATCATCGACGACTTGAAGAAGGAAGCCAAGGCGCGCGGGCTGTGGAACCTCTTTCACCCGCATCCCGAATGGGGCCCCGGGCTGACCAACCTGGAATACGCACCGCTTGCGGAGATCATGGGCCGCAGCCACCTGGCTTCCGAAGCCACCAACTGCGCCGCTCCGGACACGGGAAACATGGAGGTGCTCACGCTCTTCGGCACCGACGAGCACAAGGAGAAGTACCTCAAGCCGCTTCTCGAAGGCGAAATCCGTTCTGCTTTCGCGATGACCGAGCCCGAGGTAGCCAGTTCCGACGCCACCAACATCCAGCTTCGTATGGACCGTGACGGCGACGAGTACGTACTGAACGGCCGTAAGTGGTTCGCTTCCAACGCTTTGCACCAGAACTGCAAGGTTCTGATCGTCATGGGCAAGACCGACTTCAATGCCGCCACCCACCGTCAGCAGTCGATGATGGTCGTTCCGATCGATGCTCCCGGCGTCACGATCCTGCGCAACCTGCCGGTCTTCGGCTACCAGGACCGCGAAGGACACGGCGAGATCACTTTCGAGGACGTGCGCGTCCCGGCCAAGGACATTCTCGCCGGCGAGGGCGAAGGATTCGCGATCAGCCAGGCCCGCCTCGGCCCCGGCCGCATCCACCACTGCATGCGTGCAATCGGAATGGCCGAGCGCGCACTGGAACTGATGTGCAAGCGCGCATCCACCCGCATCACCTTCGGAAAGCCTGTCAGTGACAACGCGAATATCCAGGACTGGATCGCCGAGGCTCGTATCGACATCGAGATGGTTCGACTCCTCACGCTCAAGGCCGCTCACATGATGGACACGGTGGGCAACAAGGAAGCGCGCACCGAGATCGCAGCCATCAAGGTTGCAGCGCCGAACATCGCGCTCAAGATCATCGACCGCGCCATCCAGGTTCACGGCGGCGGCGGCGTCACGGACGACTTCCCGCTCGCGATGGCTTACGCCCACATGCGCACCCTTCGCCTGGCTGACGGCCCGGACGAGGTGCACAAGCGCGCCATCGCCAAGCAGGAACTGCGCAAGTACCGCGAAGTCAAGGCGAACTGACATGGCAGGACTGGATCTCACCGGTAAGACGGCAATCGTCACAGGCGCATCGCGGGGCATCGGCCTCGCGACCGCGCAGGCGATTGCGGCGGCGGGCGGAAACGTCGTACTGACTTCGCGCTCACAGGAATCCGCAGATGCGGCTGCCGCGCAGGTGAACGGCAACGCGATCGGCGTCGGCGCTCACGCGACGGACGAGGATGCTGCCAGCAAGTGCGTCGAGCAGACGATCGAGCGTTTCGGCAGTCTCGACATCTTGGTGAACAACGCGGGCACCAACCCGTCGTTCGGGCCGATCATCAACCAGGATCACTCGCGCTTCGCCAAGACCTTCGACGTCAACGTGTGGGCTCCAGTCCTGTGGACCGGCCTGGCAGCGCGGGCCTGGATGGGCGAGCACGGTGGTTCCGTGGTCAACACCGCCTCGATCGGCGGCATGGCGTTCGAGGCCGGGATCGGTACGTACAACGCGTCGAAGGCTGCTCTGATCCACATCACCAAGCAGTTGGCGCTCGAGTTGTCGCCGAAGATTCGTGTCAACGCCGTTGCACCGGGGGTGGTGAGAACCAAACTCGCCGAAGCTCTGTGGAAAGAACATGAAGAAGCGGTGTCCGCGTCGACCGCTCTCGGACGCATCGGTGAACCCGAGGACGTGGCCGCTGCCATCGCCTTCCTGGTTTCGGATGCAGCCCAGTGGATCACCGGCGAGATCATGACCATCGACGGCGGCCAGTTGTTGGGTGATGCACTCCCGTTCCGGCAGGGAGCGTCCGTCGGTGGCTAGCGTCGGAGTAGTGGGACTCGATACCGAAGCGGTCACCGGGTGGATAGCAGGCCTGGGGATCGACTTCGCCGGGCCGTTGTCCTTCGATCGAATCGGCCTGGGGCAGTCGAATCTCACGTACCTGGTTCGCGATCAGGACGGCAATCGCTGGGTGCTACGACGCCCACCGCTGGGGCACCTGCTGGCCTCGGCTCACGACGTGGCGCGCGAAGCTCGAATCCTGAGCGCTCTCGAATCCACCGACGTGCCTTCGCCGCGAGTATTCGGGTTGACCGAGGATCCAGCTGTCACCGAAGTTCCGCTGCTCCTCATGGAATTCGTGGACGGCGAAGTGGTGGACCGAATGCCTCTTGCTGAGGCGTTGTCGGAAGATCGCCGCCGGGCAATCGGAATCTCGCTCGCTCAGACGCTGGCGAAGATACACGCCGTCGACCTCGAGCAGGCCGGTCTCGACGACCTGGCAAGCCACAAGCCTTACGCTGCACGGCAGCTGAAGCGCTGGGGCGGACAGTGGGAACAGTCGAAGACGCGGGAATGTCCTGACCTGGACGATCTCACCCGACGTCTCATTGCAGCTCAGCCGGCTCACACCGAAACCACGTTGGTGCACGGCGACTTTCACCTACGCAACGTGATCACCTCCGCTGAGAACGGCGAAGTTGTCGCGGCCCTCGACTGGGAACTCTGCACACTCGGTGATCCGTTGGCCGATGTCGGAAGCTTGTTGGCGTACTGGCCGGCGGCAGGGGAGGACACTGGTGGCGATTTCCCGGCGTCAGCGCTCCCGGGATTCCCTTCGCGAGAGGAGATCTCCCGGATCTATCTCGAGGCCACCGGACGGGATCCGGCTGCGCTGAAGTTTTGGCACACCTTGGGGCTGTGGAAGATCGCCGTGATCGCCGAGGGCGTGATGCGTCGCGCCCGCGACGAACCGCAGAATGCCGCCGAGAGCGGAACTCCCACCGTGGAACGTATTGACGCCTTGGTAGCCAAAGCCAGGGAAATTGCAGATCAGGCCGGGATCTGACGAGATCGTCCGGTGTCCGTCGAATCACGAAAATTATGGAGGGCCAGTGAGCCAGGAACGTAGAACCGCAATTGTCACGGGTGCAGCACGCGGAATCGGTGCGGCAGTGGCCAAGCGACTGTCGGAAGACGGCTTTGCCGTTGCCGTGCTGGACCTCGACGAAGCAGCGTGTGCCGGAACGGTCGACGCGATCAAGGCCGCAGGCGGTCAGGGCTTGGCCGTCGGCGCTGACGTCTCCGACGAGGCTTCGGTTGCTGCAGCGGTGGATCGTGTGGCCGCAGAACTCGGTGCGCCTACCGTGCTGATCAACAATGCCGGCATCACTCGCGACAACCTTCTGTTCAAGATGAGCGTTGCCGAGTGGGATTCGGTGATGAACGTCCACCTGCGCGGAGCGTTCCTCATGTCGCGCGCGGTGCAGAAGTACATGGTGGAAGCGAAGTTCGGCCGCATCGTGAACCTCTCGAGCACGTCGGCTCTCGGCAACCGCGGACAGGTCAATTACTCCGCAGCCAAGGCCGGCATGCAGGGATTCACCAAGACATTGGCCTTCGAATTGGGCAAGTTCGGCGTCACCGCCAACGCCATTGCCCCCGGATTCATCGAAACCGAGATGACCGCCGCAACGGCAGAGCGCATGGGAGTCGGCTTCGAGGACTTCAAGACCGCTGCCGCTTCGCAGATTCCGGTCAACCGCGTCGGTCAGCCCGAGGACATCGCGCACACCGCGTCGTTCTTCGTCAGTGAAGGCGCGGGCTTCGTTTCCGGTCAGGTCGTCTACGTCGCCGGTGGACCCAAGGACTGACCGTCCGCTCACCGCTCGAACCGAAGGAATGGGCATGGCTTTCGACGAAGAGGCAGTATCGCGTGATCTCACCGAAAAGGTGAACACGCTTCTCGCGGAGAATGATCCGAACCGTGTGTCGGTGTCGGATTTCCTCGGCGCACGATTCGACGTCGGACTGGCGTGGGTTCATTTCCCCGAAGGTCATGGGGGACTCGGTGTACCGCAGAGCTTTCAGCGTCAGGTGAACGCTCAGCTGGAGGCCGCCGGCGCACCCGGCCCGGCCACCGGCAAGAACGGCATCGGACTCGGCATGGCGGCACCGACCATCGCCGCCTTCGGTACCGAGGAGCAGAAGCAGAAGTTCCTGCGCCCGTTGTGGACTGCGGAGACGGTCTACTGCCAGCTGTTCAGTGAACCGGGCGCAGGGTCGGACCTCGCGGCCGTCGCTACCCGCGCCGTCCGCGACGGCGACGACTGGATAGTCAACGGGCAGAAGGTATGGACGTCGGGCGCGCAGAATGCGCAGCTGGCGATTCTCGTGGCCAGGACCGATCCGTCACGTTCCAAGCATGCGGGTCTGAGCTACTTCATCTGCGACATGACCGACCCGGGCGTCGATGTTCGGCCGCTGCGTCAGATCACCGGCGAGGCCGAATTCAACGAGGTATTCCTCACGGACGTCAGGATTCCGGACGCCAATCGCCTCGGAGCCGAAGGCCAGGGGTGGAAGGTTGCGACCACCACCCTGAACAACGAGCGTGTTGCCATCGGTTCGGGCGCACCGCGTGAGGGAGGCATGATCGGAAAGGTCGCTCAGGCCTGGCGTGACGAGCCCGAGCTGCGTAATCCGGCGATGCACGACGAGTTGATGCGGCTCTGGACCGAATCCGAAGTTGCGCGTCTGACCGGTGAGCGACTGCGCCAGCAGCTCGCCGCCGGCCAGCCCGGCCCCGAAGGCTCGGGAATGAAGCTCGCGTTTGCCGGTTTGGCTCAGCAGATTTCGGGTTTCGACCTCGAGCTGCACGGCGAGGACGGTCTGCGCTACGACGACTGGACGCTGCGTCGACCGGATTCCGTCGACTTCACCGGGCGTGAACCCGGATACCGGTACCTGCGAGCCAAGGGCAATTCGATCGAGGGCGGAACGTCGGAGATCCTGCGCAACGTCATCGCAGAACGTGTACTCGGGTTGCCGCCCGAGCATCGCGTCGACAAGGACATCGCCTGGAAGGACTTACCCCGATGAGCGCCGATCTGCTGTACTCCGAGACCGAACAAGATCTGCGAGCCAGCGTCAGACGACTGCTGAGCGAGCGGGCCGGCGCCGACACCGTGGTCACGGCGTACGACGACGTGTCCGCCGACTTCACCGGGCTGTGGAAGTCGCTGGCGTCGGAACTCGGTTTGGCGGGACTGCTGGTACCCGAGGAACTGGGCGGGGCAGGTGCGTCGACGCGTGAGGCGGCGGTCGTGATGGAGGAGATCGGACGTGCGGTCGCTCCCGTTCCGTTCTTCACCAGCGCGGTGCTGGCGACGACGGCGTTGCTGAAGGCCGGCGAGACCGAGGTGCTCGGTCAATTGGCAGCGGGGGATTCGACGGCTGCTCTGGTCGTCCCGTTGTCCACTGCACCAGGAACTTTCACACCTACTGTCAAGGTAACGGCGAGTGGACTCGTCGGCAGCGTCACGACGGTTGCCGGCGTCGCCGAGTCCGATGTTCTTGTTGTTCCGGTTGCCGGTGAGAGCGGCCTGGAGCTGCACACCGTTCGGATCGCCGACGCTACCGTCACGCCGGTTCTGTCCCTGGACATGACGCGCCGATTGGCGGACGTCGAGTTCTCGGGTTCGTCGTCGGTCCGTGTCGACAGCGGCAATGCGGCGCAAGCGGTTGAGGAAGCGTTGCTCTGCGGAAGCGCACTTCTGGCGTCCGAACAGTTCGCTGTAGCTCAGTGGTGCCTCGAAACGACTCTCGCGTATGTGAAGGAGCGCAAGCAGTTCGGCCGGGCGATCGGTTCGTACCAGGCGATCAAGCACCGCCTCGCCGATCTCTGGCTCGAAGTCAGCTCTTCGGGCGCGGCAGCACGCTATGCGGCGGACACCTATGCACGCGGCGACGCCGATGCGGCGATCGCAGCGACGGTGGCCCAGGCATTCTGCAGCGGCGTCGCGGTTCATGCTGCGGAGGAATGCGTCCAACTTCATGGTGGTATCGGAATGACGTGGGAGTATCCGGCGCACCTGTACCTCAAACGGGCGAAGAGCGATCAGCTGTCGCTGGGAACCGCGTATCAGCATCGGGCACGCCTCGCCGAGTTGGTCGACCTCCCGATCTCGTCCTGAAACTCACCCACTATCTGTCTGGAGAATTGCTGTGAAGGCTTGGCGCGTCAACGAACTCGGTCAACCCCGCGATGTGCTCGCGTTGGAGGAGACCGCGGATCCCACCCCGAATGCGACGGAGATGTTGGTCAAGGTGCTGGCGGCTCCGGCCAACTTCCCCGACGTCCTCATGTGCCGGGGTGAGTACCAGATCAAGCCGCCGCTGCCCTTCACACCCGGTGTCGAACTGTGTGGTGAAGTGGTCTCGGTCGGTGAATCGGTGACCAAGTTCGCAGTGGGGGACCGGGTGATCGGTAATCCGAGTCTGCCGTCCGGCGGATTCGCCGAGTACTCGGTACTGGATCAGAACAACACGTTCCCGGCGCCGTCGGCTCTCGACGACGCGGAAGCATCCGCTCTGAGCATCGGCTATCAGACAGCGTGGTTCGCTCTGCATCGCCGCACCCAACTGCTCGAGGGTGAGACGTTGTTGGTCCACGCTGCTGCGGGTGGTGTCGGTAGTGCGGCAGTGCAACTCGGCAAGGCGGCAGGCGCCAAGGTCATCGGTGTCGTCGGCGGCCCGGACAAGGCCGAGTACGCGCGCAAGCTCGGCGCCGACCTCGTCGTAGACCGTCACAGTGAGGACTTCGTGGCAGCGGTCAAGGAGTTCACCGGCGGCAAGGGCGCCGACGTGGTCTTCGATCCGGTCGGCGGCGACGCCTACGCGAAGTCCACCAAGTGCATCGCCTTCGAGGGACGGATCGTCATCATCGGCTTCGCCGGTGGCACGATCCCGCAGCCGGCCCTCAATCACGCTCTCATCAAGAACTATTCGATCATCGGACTGCACTGGGGGCTGTACAAGGCCTACAACCAGCAGGCCATCGACGACTGCCACGTCGAGCTCACCAGGCTCGCCGATGCCGGCTTGGTCAAACCACTGATCAGTGAGCGGCTGTCGTTGACGGACGTTGCCGACGGTATCGGTCGCCTCGGCGACGGCACCACTGTCGGTCGCGTCGTGTTCCAGCCCTGATTCTTTGCTGTGCGCCTTTATTAACCCCCGGCGGTTAATAAAGGCGCACAGCACTTCGTGTTCGACGAAAGGTTTCCCCGATGAGGCAAGCTGTCATCGTTTCCACCGCCCGTACCCCGATCGGTAAGGCGTACCGCGGCGCGTTCAACAACACTCAGGCTCAAGAGCTTGCTGCACATGCCATTTCGCATGCAGTTCAGCGCGCGGGCCTCGAGGGCGGCGAGGTCGAGGACGTCATCCTCGGCGCCGCGCTGCAGCAGGGATCTTCCGGCGGCAACGTCGCACGGCAAGCGGTGCTGCGGGCCGGGCTTCCGGACTCGGTTTCCGGAATGACGATCGATCGTCAGTGCTCGTCCGGGCTCATGGCCATCGCGACCGCAGCCAAGCAGATCGTGGACGACGGAATGCAGATCGCGGTCGGCGGCGGAGTCGAATCGATCTCGTTGGTCCAGAACGATCACATGAACAACTTCCGCGCGGCTGATCCGTGGCTGAAGGAAAACAAGCCGTCGATCTACATGCCGATGCTGCACACGGCCGAGATCGTCGCCGAACGCTACGGAGTGACCCGCGAGCAGCAGGACGAGTTCGCGCTCGTCTCGCAGCAGCGGACCGCAGCAGCTCAGAACGCAGGTCGGTTCGATCTCGAGATCGTCCCGCTGCCCTCGATCAAGCAGGTGCAGGACAAGGGGACGGGTGAGATCCGCAGCGAGTCCGTGACGCTGACCCTGGACGAAGGCAACCGCGCTTCCACCACGTTGGAAGGGTTGTCGAGTCTGCGACCGGTTCTGGCCGACGGGACTGTCAGTGCGCATTCCTCCATCACTGCGGGCAACTCGTCTCAGCTCTCGGACGGTGCCTCCGCTTCGGTGCTGATGGAGGCAGGCGAGGCGGAACGCCGCGGGTTGGCTCCTCTCGGTATCTACCGTGGGATGGCTGTCGCGGGTTGTGCTCCCGACGAGATGGGCATCGGACCGGTGTTCGCGATTCCGCGTCTGCTGGATCTTCACGGACTGAAGGTCGACGACATCGATCTCTGGGAACTCAACGAGGCCTTCGCCTCTCAGGCCCTGTACTGCCGCGACAAGCTCGGGATCGATCCCGAGAAGTACAACGTCGACGGCGGCGGTATCTCCGTCGGCCATCCGTACGGAATGACGGGTGCTCGTCTGGTCGGCCATGCTCTTCTGGAAGGAAAACGGCGCGGAGCCAAGCTCGTGGTGGTGACCATGTGCATCGGCGGCGGCATGGGTGCTGCCGGGCTTTTCGAGGTCGCATGAGCTTGATCGAGGGACTGTTCGACGTCAGTGGCAAGACCGTTGTGGTCACCGGTGGATCACGCGGCATCGGATACATGATCGCTCGCGGATTTGTCGAAGGCGGAGCGACGGTCGTCATTTCGGCCCGAAAAGCCGAAGCCTGTGACGAAGCCGCGCGAGAGCTTTCGGAGTTCGGCACCTGCATTTCGCATCCGGCCGATCTGTCCACGGACGAGGGGATCGAGAGCCTCGCTGCGAAGGTCGCCGAGATTTCGCCGACGCTCGACGTACTGGTCAACAACGCCGGTGCCACGTGGGGAGCTCCCGTCGACGATTTTCCGGCCGCCGGCTTCGACAAGATTTTCGACATCAATGTCAAGGCAATCTTCCTCTTGACGCAGAAGCTGTTGCCGCAGTTGCGTTCTGCAGCCACTGCGGAAGATCCCGCGCGCGTGATCAATATCGGATCGATCGACGGACTCGTGGTGTCGGGTTCGGAGAACTTCTCGTACGGAGCCAGTAAGGCTGCGGTGCACATGTTGACGCGCAAGCTCGCGGCAACGCTTGCGGGGGAACAGATCACGGTCAATGCCATTGCGCCGGGCCCGTTCCCGTCGAAGATGATGGCATTCCTCCTCGAGGACGAGCAAAGTGCAAAGGCTGTGGCGGACTCGGTCCCGTTGGGCAGGGTCGGAACTCCCCAGGATGCTGCAGGTCTTGCCATTTTCCTGGCTTCACGTGCCGGGGCTTATCTGACCGGCGCGGTGATTCCACTCGACGGCGGTGCGAGCGGAGCGCGCTGACCTACTGACTGATCTTCTCTGTCCGAAAAGGCCTGAAAGTCTGAACTACTATGACTTTCAGGTCTTTTCGCGTCTTTGTCTGATTGGGTTATCTGTGACTGCAGTTGCTAGATTGTCCGAGGTTCGGGGGGAACGACGACGACAACACTAACAATCCCGGCCATGGGGGAGTCATGTTTCGCGCGGGGAGATCGTTGGGGGTGTTCGGGGTAGTTGCTGCTCTGGCAGCTGCTGCCGTCACGGCGGTGGCTTCGCCGGCGATGGCTGCGCCGGGATGCGTCGGAGTCAGTGGCGTCGGTAGTAGTGGAGGTCCGGCCAATGCGGCGCCGTGGCTCAACGGCAACACCGGAGGGTTGCCAGGTCTGTCCGGTCGTACTACCGCGATCGAAAAAGTCACCGGCACATACAGTCCCAACAAGACAGTTGATCGCTTCAATGTCCTGGGAACCGACCTGGGCATCATGTGGGACAACGGTGCGGGGCAGATTCTGACCGCTTTCGGCGATACCACCGGGCTCAGTCGTAACCCCACCTGCGACGGTTTGGTGGGCGAGTGGCGAAGTAATGTGCTCTTCCGCAGCTCGGATCGGGTACTCGCCGACGGGATGCGCATCGACAGCGCGCCGAAGGACGGTACCGGTCAGGCGCGTGAGATCATCTCCGGTCTGAAGATTCCGGGCGTCGAGGCTTCCAGTATCCCCACGAGCGGCATAGCAGTGAACGGTGTGCAGTATCTGAGCTACATGTCGGTGCGCAACTGGGGCGAGGCCGGGCAGTGGAGTACAAACTACTCACAGATTGCCACCTCCTCGGACAACGGCGAGACGTGGACCACGCGTCCGGAGACGCTGCGCCCCAACATCGGTGGGGTTCTTCCCGCGGGTGTCGCCCCCGTCGCCGGTAGCGAGAACTTTCAGATGAGCTCGATGGTGAAGGACGGCGGGTTCGTCTACAACTACGGAACCCCCGCGGGACGATCCGGCGAGGTTCGACTTTCTCGCGTGCCCGAGGGGGCGATCCTCGATCTTTCCGCCTACGAGTACTGGAACGGAAACGGCTGGATCCATGCCGATCCCGCTGCGGCCGTACCCGTCATGGACGGCCGCATCGGGGAGATCTCCGTTCAGTACAACGAGTTCCTCGGCAAGTTCGTGGCGATGTACGCCGACGCGTTCAGTTCGATCGTGATGCGAACCGCTCCCAGTCCGGTCGGTCCGTGGACGGCACCGGAAACATTGGTCAATCTGGTCGAGGTTCCCGGTATCTACGCTGCATACATCCACCCGTGGTCCAGTGGTTCGGATCTGTACTTCCTTGCCACCACGTGGGCCGACTACAACGTCATGTTGATGCGTACGACGCTCGTTCGCTGATCCGGCTCACGCTTGCGCAGATTTACATTTGCGTTGGTTGGAGGTACACGATCTCCTCGGTGATCGGCGCGTCGTCATCGGCGTCGGTCGGCGGTTCTTGTCGGCGGCGCCACCAGATGGTGAACAGGACGGCTCCGATCACCAAGGCAGCCAGAGCGATTACCGCCACCCAGAATTTCGGGCCGTAGTATCCGACAAGGACCATGCGCATGGCGTTGCGCGCCCACGTGAGTGGCATCAGAGCGTGCAGCCACTGCAGAACCGTCGGCATCTGTTCGATGGGGTATACCGCGCCGAAGGCGAAGATCTGAATCATCAAGGCACCCAAAGCGATGAAGGTTCCGTTGACGGCTCCGAACACAACGGTGAAGAGCCTGCCCGAGCTGACCGCGGCGGCACCCACCAGGATCATCACTGCGATCATCGCCAGAACACTAGGTGGTTCGACGTTTGCCACGGTCAGTGACACCACCGACAACACGAGCGCCGCGACCAAGGTGACCAGGGCGGGAATGCGGTAGCGGCGCAGCCCCTCACGCACCACGCTGGTGTGCGAGTTCAGTGAACGTCCGCGTCGTGGACGGACGACGAACCACGTGAGAATTCCGCACAGGAACAGTGCCACCGAG
This sequence comes from Rhodococcus sp. ARP2, assembly GCF_001029585.1. NCBI lineage: Bacteria > Bacillati > Actinomycetota > Actinomycetes > Mycobacteriales > Nocardiaceae > Rhodococcus > Rhodococcus sp. ARP2. Next base: position 58,384 of record NZ_LEKE01000054.1, read on the forward strand.
ATCACGGCAGGGACGGCTCCCGGTCCGAAACCGGCTGCGGGATAGTTGTTCCGCGCGTCGACGGCAACCGGGGACGAGAGCAGATTGGCTGTGGTGGCGCGTTCGTCGTCCGAGAACTGCGGCACCTGGGCGGCGCCGTCGGACAAACCGGTGGCGAGTTCTGCGCTGCCCGCGTCGAGCTCGCCGACGCCGGCCGATAGCTGCCCGAGACCGTCACGGAGCGCAATACTTCCGGTGTCCAACTGCCCGAGGCCGGTGGAGAGTTCCTGTGCGCCGGTAGCGAGTTGGCCTGCGCCGTCGGACAGTTGGCCTAGTCCCGTGTTGAGTTCACCTGCACCGGCCGCCGCGGCAAGAAGCCCGCCACGGTAGTCGCTGCTCGGATCGGTGAGTTGGCGCGAGATCTCCCGCGCACCGTCGCGAAGCTGGCCGAGCTGACCGATCACGTCGTCGTCCGACGGTTGTGCAGTCAGGGAAGCCCGCAGTCCACCCAGGGCTTCGACGAGTCCGGCGGAGACCGGATCGGCCGAGTTTCGAAGCATCGACGTGAGGGCGTCGATCTGACCGACGACGGCGTCCGAGGACCCCGCGAGGTCGAGTACCGGGGTGGTGACCATGTCGACCACTTCGCTGATCTGACGGGCTCCTGCGCCGAGTTCGTCGGTTCCCCCGACCAACTGGTTGAGTCCGCTGCTCAGCTCGCCCGAGCCTGCAGCAGCTTCGTTTGCTCCAGCAGCCAGCTCGCCGGCTCCGGCGGCCAGCTCCTTGCCGCCTTGATTCGCTTCACCCATGCCGGTGGCGAGTTCCTTGCTTCCGGCGTAGAGCTCGTTGGTTCCGGCGAGTGCTTCGGAGGATCCGTCGGAGAGTTGTTGCGCGCCAGCGGCTGCTTCACCGAATCCTGTTCCGAGTTCACCCAACCCGACCAGCACCTGGTCGATGGACTGCTCGCCGATCGACTCGGAGACCGCCGAGCGCACCTGAGCGATGATGCTTTCACCGACCGGGCCGGCGACCAGACTGTTGTAATCGTTGTACAAGACGTCGAGTTCGGCCTTGCGGCCCGAACCCGATGCGGCACTGGCCACGTCTGCGCTGAAAGTCTTGGGAATGACGACCGAGAAGTAGTAGGTGCCGTCGTTGACGCCGTCGGCGGCTTCCTGTTCCGAGACGACCTTCCATGCAACGTCTCCGCTCTCGACGAGCGCGGCAACAACTTCATCGCCGGCTTGCAGACGTGTTCCGTCGAGTTCTGTGCCGGCATCGGCGTTGACGATGGCGACGGGCAAGCGGTTGACCGTGTCGCCCGGATCCCACAGTGCCCACATGTAGAACGCCGCAATCGACAGCGGTGCGATGACGAGGACAGCGAGAACTGTCCGGATGATGTGCGTGCGTCGCGTCGTGGCCGCGTTGTCGACTACGGGTTGTGGCGCCATGTGGAGCTCTCTTCTCGTGGACCGAAGCAGTTGTGGCACGAAAGAAAGCCACCAAAACTGCTGGACATACGTCCAGCTCGGTCACGATACAAAGCAAACGGCCATCCTGTGACCGTTTTCGAAGAATTGGGCGTTATCGGCCGCCGTGCTCTGCCTCGATCTTTGCCCACTCCCACCCGCGGAAGTTGGCCAGACGAAGCTCCTCTGCTTCGTCGAAGGTGTACCACTCGGTGCTCGGCGCATCAGGGAGAGTGCCGCGCAAGTATTCGCCCAGGTAGTGAAGTGGGCCTTCCCAGCCGGTTCCGACGCCGTAGCAGCCGGTGTCCGGGTCGTTGCGGAAGACATCGGCGACGGAGGCGTGCTCCAACTCGAGCCAGGTGGCGTCGGGGCCGTCTGCAGTCAGCCTGATCTCGACCTGATCGCTGTATCCGCGATCGCCGGGCGGTGTCCACTGCAGTCGCAGCAGGCGTGGGGCGTCGCAGGCCAGGATCTCGCCACTTGCCTGGCCTTCGAAGGCGTACGAGCCGCCCACCTGGAAGTCTCCGCTCACCGGAAGGAAGAAACGGTTGATGCGGTCAGGGGTCGTGATGGCGTCCCAGACGTCGTCGACCGACGCGTTGTAGCGGCGCTTGAGTACGGCAGTTCGAGCCGCACCTTCTGCGATGTCGCGGTTGCCCATGCTCCGCTCTACCGCGGTGAGGCTGGTGTCCTGGTTCGCGATCTCGGTCATTGTGAGTCTCCTTCGTCGGAAGAATTCGATTGTGAAGATCTGCTCCGCTCGGAGCCGCGTCGTTTCCCTCGTGCGAGTTCTGTGGCCAATGCGTCGAGAGGACCGCTCCAGAACTGCCGGAATCCGTCGATCCATTGGTCCACTTCTTGCAATGGCGCGGGCTCGACGGCATAGAGACGCCTGGTGCCTTCGCTGCGGACTGTGGCGAATCCGTTTTCTCGGAGCACTCGCAGGTGCCCGGACGCGGTCGGTTGCGAGATTCCGAACTCCGCTGCCACGACTTCGGCGATCTGACCCGCCGAGCGCTCGCCGCTGGACAGGATTTCCATGATTCTTCGCCGAACTGGGTCTCCGAGAACGTCGAACGCATGCACCAGTCATTTATATCGGCAATGGCCAATATAGGCAAGCGCCGAAACTTGTATTCGGGCGTCGGTCAGTCCGAGAGCGCGAACTCGTCGGCGTCGAAGAGTTCACCGATCAGCCCGCCGAGATGGCGTCGATGTTCGGCCGACAGTGTCGCTGCCGCCTCGGCATCGTGGTCTGCGCACAGCTCGATCAGCTTGTTGTGATGGTCGACGGAGTCCTGGCTGCCGAGAAGGCTCGAGAACTTGCGGTAGTAGATGCGGTGAATTTGTGGGTGAACCTGGTGAATCAGCTTCTTCAACAGCGGATTTGCCGCAGCGTCGATGATGACGCTGTGTAGGCGATCGTCCGCGGTCAGCGCTCGGCCTATGTCGTTTCGCTTGACGGCAGCGGCGAAGTCTTTGTTGGCGGAGCGCATCGCCCCGATCATCTCGTCGGTGAGGTTCGGTACAGCGGTGACGACGGCCAGTTGGTCGAGAGCTTCGATGACTGCGAGTGTTGCCTCGACGTCGCCGCGGTCGAGGGTGGTGATGCGCGTGTACGCACCGGGCTTCGCTTCCACGAGTCCGGTGTCGACCAGCCTTGCGAGCGCTTCGCGGACCGGAGTTCTGCTCAATCCCAGATACTCGGCGAGTTCGCTGTCCTTGATCTTCGAGCCCGGCGCCAGTTCACCGGTGACGATCGCTTCGCGAATGCGTTCGAGAGCGATGTCGCTCATTCGTGCTCGCTCAACCGGTTTACCGCCACGCAACATACTGGATATCGTACTCTGCACGTTGCTTGTCGCAGGTCAGCCCAGGTCGGCCAACGACGCGTGTTTCCGGGCATCCGCAACGCATAGGAGCAGCGCGCGGGCGAGAATTGTTGCCGGATCGATGATCTGACAGGTTGTGGCGTCGGCGGGCAGTCCGAGCGGAATCTCGGTGCATCCGGCCACGACGACCTGCGCGCCCGATTCGACGAGAAGATCGGCGGCCCTGACGAGTTTGTCGGTGGTCTCGTCTCCGACGTTGCCACTCTTGATTGCTCGGATCGCCGGCATCACCAGTTCGTCCTGGATCGCAGGTCCTGGCACCAGGACGTCAATCGAGTATTCCGACAGCCATTGTTGATACAACCCGGTGCGGACCGTCCCCGTGGTGGCCAACAGTCCGACGGATGTGACGGCGGGTGAGAGCGTCCGGATGTGCCGAGCAACTTCGTCGATCATGTGGACGACGGGAAGTCCCAGTTGGGATGAGATGGCGGGCAGGAAGGCGTGGGCGGTATTGCATGGGATGGCGAGCGTCGTTGCGCCCGACTCTCGGAGGACGCGCGCACCTCGGAGCAGCCAGGGGGTGGGGTCCGGGCCGTCCTCGGTGAGTGCCAATGTCCGGTCGGGAACCGTGGGATCGGCCCAGATGACAACTTTGGGGTGCTCCTGATCCGTCGAACCTGGCGTCAGGGCAACGAGTTTGGAGTAGAAGTCCGCAGTAGCGGCCGGCCCCATGCCTCCGAGTATTCCGATGACGGGTTCGCTCATGCCCGCCGGAGAGTTGGCGCTCTGCCGTATTCGTTGCACCTTCATGTTGCAATCCAACCTTTCGCATCCAATATATTGGATACTCGTAATGTTGACTACAGTGAAGGAGGTTGAAGGTAGTTGTCAAGTAGGGCGCGGCGTTCCCGGAATTGCGAAGTTCGAGATCTCGCTCGATCAGCAGGGGTTGGGTTCGCCGATCTTGACGGCTGAGAGCACGGCTTCGATTTCACCGAAAGTGCTTCCGGCAGAAGGTGTCTGATCGACAACAATCCAGTTGGAATCGACCAGTTGGCGTCGACCCGCGCCAGTTGCGTCAGCACTTCTGGAGAAGAAGACTCCGGCCGACTGAATGGTGTCCTGCGCGTCTTGAAGATTCATGCACACGACGTTGGGCATGATCGCGGGAGCTGCAGCGGGCGTCACTTCCGCGGTGACTGGGGTGGTGGCCAGTGGAGTATTCGTCGTACCGGCCACCGAGGTGGTCAATGGAGCCTGAGTCGTCGTGGGTTGAGTTGTCGAGGTTGCAGTGGTGGTCGCGGTGGATGTTGATTCGGCCTCGCTGTCGGTGCTTGTCCCTGAGCATGCGGCAAGAGACGCCAAGGCGAATGCGCTGAGTGCGATGCGAACGGCAGTTGAGGACGGGCGAATCGATGTCGAAAAGAGGTGTGATGCGCGCACAGACGTTCCTTGTCGGTAAAGGGGCGATGAAAGGGGAGATTCGAGCGCAGAGCACATCCGACGCCGTCGATGTGCCTTATGTCGAATAGAACCATAGGCTTTCGGCACCGGATTCGAGAGGAATTGCCTACATGCATTTTCTGGAACTACGACACGCGCAGTGTGAACCCCCAGCGGCGTATTCGCCTGTCCTGGAGAGCTACGGAGATGTGCAGACCGTTCTTCTGGGTACCGACCCGCTTCCCGCCCATCGACGGTTCGACGCCGTGATCGTGATGGGCGGGCCGATGGGCGTCGGCGATCAGGGCGAGGTCGAGTGGTTGGCATCCGAGATCGAATACATTCGCGATCTAGTCGAGAACGATGTCCCGGTGTGGGGAGTGTGTCTGGGTTCGCAGTTGCTCGCCGCGGCGCTGGGTGCTCGCGTCTACACGGGCGCTGTGCCCGAAGTCGGAGTTGAGGAGATCACCTTGACTGTCGAGGGCCGGCAAGATCCCGTGTGGGGAGATCTGCCCTCCACATTTCCTGCAATGCAATGGCATTCGGATACCTTCGACATTCCGAACGGCGCGGTGCGGCTCGCTGGTTCTGCCAAGTATCCGAATCAACTCTTCCGATACAAGCAGAGTTACGCCGTTCAGTTTCACCTCGAAGCGTCCTCCGAGGTGGCGCGCGAATGGATGGAACTGGCCGAGTACCGCGACTCGCTGCATGCTTCGCTGGGAGCGGACGGTCCGCGCGTCTTCATGCAGCAGTTGGGTGCTGCCGAGTCTCAGGGGCTCGAGATTGCCGCAGCGGTGATGGAGAAGTGGTTGAAATCGATCTCTCTTGAATAAGGCCGTTTTGTCCTGATTGACCGATTTACCTGTTACCTTGTGTTGTCGTGGGTGGTTGAACCGATCCGGTCGAGCAAGACACCTCGTAGAGTCCGGATCTCCCCCGCGAAAGGGGAGCGATGCGCCGGATACGGAAGATATCGACAGCTGCAGTGACGTGTGTACTCGCGTCGACCGCGGTCTTGGGGGCGACCCAGGCTCATGCATCCCCGTGGGATTGCAACGTCACCGGCAGCTTGGATCAATCAGGTGGGCCGACCAATCCGATTCCCTGGCTCAACGGAACGGACGGGAAACTTCCGGAACTGCAGGGCCGCACCTCGGCGGTCGAGTACATCACCGGCGCGCTCAGCCCCAACCAAACCGTCGAGCGTTTCAACGTTCTCGGCACGGATCTCGGCATCATGTGGGACAACGGCGCAGGTCAGGTCCTGACAGCCTTCGGTGACACCGTCGGAATCGGATCTGACCCCCTGTGCTCCGGGGTGGTCGGTGACTGGCGCAGCAACGTCCTGTTCCGTAGCTCGGACGGAAATCTGTCCGACGGCATGAACATCGACTCCTCACCGATCGACCGGCCGAATCACTCACGCGAGATCATTGGAAGTCTGAAAGTCACCGGCGTCGAAACCAGCAGCATTCCGACGACGGGTATCTCGGTGGGTGGCGTTCAATACGTCAATTACATGTCGATTCGCTCGTGGGGAGGGTCGGGCGAGTGGGTCACCAACTTCTCGCAGATCGCGTCCTCGCACGACAACGGTGAGACCTGGCAGGTCGAACCGGCCTCGTCCCGGCCCAATCTGCCGTTGACGGGTAACGACAACTTCCAGATGGGTTCCTTCGTCAAAGACGGTGGTTACGTCTACAACTTCGGTACCCCCGCGGGACGTTTCGGCGAGGGGCGCCTCTCGCGGGTCAAGGAAGCCTCCATCGCGGACGTCGCGGCGTACGAATACTGGGACGGAAAGGCATGGGTCCCCAACAATCCCGCTGCCGCTGCGGTGGTTCTCGACGGGGACGTCAGCGAACTGTCGGTGCAGTACAACAACTATCTCGGCAAGTTCGTCGCGATGTACTCCAACGAGTGGGGAGCGCTGGTGCTGCGGACGGCGTCGGACCTGACCGGCCCGTGGAGTGCGCCCGACGTAGTGATCGGCACCGACGAGGTTCCGGGACTCTACGGCGCGTACATGCACCCCTGGTCACAGGGGCAGGACCTCTACTTTCTCGCCACCACCTGGTCCGACTACAACGTGATGCTCATGAAGACCACGCTGTACCAGTGAACCGGATGGTTATCGTTGAACGGTGAGCACCACCGACAATGCGCTACTGATCACCGCCCTTCGAGACGTGTTGGTGGGGCCACTACCCGAAATCGGCCGACGATTTTCGACGTTGATCGCGGACATGGCGCCGCACACTTCCCTGGTGATCTTCACCCGTGAATGCACCGGTAGGCCGCGCAAGGTCGCCGGGGATCCAGCCGTCGTCGATCGTGTGACCATCGCCGAACTCGACCGTACCCGTACGGATCTCACTGTCGGACAGATCTTTCGGGGAAAATGCGCTATCGCCGGCCGGGACCGTGAAGTGCTTGCGATGCTTGATCGAACCGATACGCTTCTCGTTTTGACACCGCACCCCGTACCGGTGAAGACAGCATCCCTCGAATTGATCCAGGCACTGTTCGCAGTGACTGCAACCGGAATTCAGCTCCAGGTCCGGAACGCGAGCCCGGCATATCTCGCCGAGTCGCGGGCAGCGTCGTCCGAGCGTGCGCGCACCGTGGCAGAGATGACGGAGGTGCATGCGGCCACCCTCGAGACGATGCTGGCGACGCTGCGCTCGGCGGATCTCGACGACACACGTGCGCGAACCTCGGCCAGGGAGACTGCGGCTTCGGCCCTGATCGGCCTGCGTTCAGCCGTCGACGTGCACCGCGAGTTGGCCGAGGAGTCGACCACCACGGCTTTTGCGCGGATGCGTGGGGAATTGCGTTCGCTGCTCAAGCATCGGGAAATCGCGTTGGAGTTGGTGGAGCCACCCGTCGACGGGCGTGGGTTACCAGGTGAAGTGGCGCACGGCGCCCGCGCGGTCGTCCGCGGCGCGGTCTTGGCCCTGTCGGATCAGCAGATGCTCTCGCGTATCCGGGTGGCCTGGACGCTCGACGCGGCTTCACTCTCGATCGACATTCGCGACGACGGCGGCGGCGAAGCCGACGTGGTTGACGTTGAACGCCAATTGCGTTCGAGGGTAGAGACTTTGGGTGGAACCGTCGAATCCGAGTCGACGCCCGGGTGGGGGAACCGGATCAGCGCAACCATCCCGCTCGACGCCCCCGTCGCCCTACCGAACCGCGACGTCCTCACCGAACTGGCTCCGCGGGAGTTCGAGGTACTCGAGCATCTGGTGGCCGGACGGCGCAACAAGGCGATCTCGGAGCGACTCGGCGTCAGCGAGAGCACAGTCAAGTTTCATGTTGCCGGGGTCCTGCGGAAATTGGGCGTCGAGAGTCGGGGTGCGGCGGCCGCCGCGGGCGCGGAGGCCGGCGTGAAGCCTGCACCCTAGTCCTTTCGGCCAGGTCGGTCAGTCAGTTCGACCAGGGTTGCGGGCACCTGCTTCGGGCTAACCTTTGAACGAGTGCACATATCGCAATGTGAAAACACGGCGCCATGTGACGACACGTCCTCAATCGCACGAAGCCAGGAGCAAAGCCATGCCACAGCAGGTACGCGGCGTCATCGCCCGATCCAAGGGTGCCCCCGTCGAAATCGTCCCCATCACGATTCCCGATCCCGGTGCCAACGAGGTAGTGGTCGCCATTGCAGCGTGCGGTGTGTGCCACACCGACCTGACCTACCGCGACGGCGGAATCAACGACGAGTACCCGTTCCTGCTCGGGCACGAGGCGTCGGGCATCGTCGAGAGCGTCGGCCCCGGTGTCACTCACGTCGAGGTGGGCGACTTCGTCGTCCTCAACTGGCGTGCCGTGTGCGGGCAGTGTCGTGCGTGTAAGCGTGGCCGCCCGCAGTACTGCTTCGACACGTTCAACGCCGAGCAGAAGATGACGCTCGAAGACGGCACCGAACTGACGCCGGCACTCGGCATCGGCGCATTCGCAGACAAGACGCTGGTTCACGAAGGCCAGTGCACCAAGGTCGACGCCTCGGCCGATCCGGCTGTCGTCGGACTGCTCGGTTGCGGTGTCATGGCCGGCATGGGTGCCGCGATGAACACCGGCAACGTCGGACGCGGTGATTCAGTGGCCGTGATCGGGTGTGGCGGCGTCGGCGACGCAGCGATCATGGGTTCACGCCTGGCCGGTGCCAATACCATCATCGCCATCGACCGGGATCCGCGAAAGCTGGAGTGGGCCACGGAACTTGGTGCCACGCACACGATCGATGCCACCGAGGTCGACGACGTCGTCGAGGCAGTCCAGGAGCTGACCGGAGGTTTCGGTGCCGACGTGGTTGTCGACGCAGTCGGTCGCCCGGAGACCTGGAAGCAGGCGTTCTACGCCCGCGACCTCGCGGGAACCGTAGTGCTGGTGGGAGTTCCGACGCCGGACATGCAGCTGGAAATGCCGCTGGTGGACTTCTTCTCGCGCGGCGGAGCCCTCAAGTCGTCGTGGTACGGCGATTGCCTGCCCGAGCGTGACTTCCCCGTTCTGGTCGACCTGTACCAGCAGGGGCGTCTGCCGCTCGAGAAGTTCGTCAGTGAGCGCATCAAGCTCGACGAGGTCGAGAAGGCCTTCGAGACGATGCACCGCGGCGAGGTCCTTCGTTCGGTGGTGGTCCTGTGACATTGCGTGTCGATCGCGTCGTCACCTCGGGCACGTTCAGCCTCGACGGCGGAACCTGGGACGTCGACAACAACATCTGGCTGATCGGTGACGACAACGAAGTGGTAATCGTCGACGCAGCTCACACCGCGCAGCCGATCATCGACGCTGTCGGCGGACGCAAGGTGATCGGAATCGTCTGCACCCACGGTCACAACGATCACGTCACCGTTGCGCCGGAGCTGGCCGAGAAGCTCGACGCTCCGATCTACCTGAACCCGGCCGACGATGTGCTCTGGGAGATGACTCACCCCGGGGTGAAGCATCTGAGCTTGGAAGATGATCAGCGTATTGCTGTGGCGGGTACGGACATTCTGGCCATCCACACACCGGGCCATTCCCCGGGGTCGACCTGCCTCTACCTGCCCGAGGCGGGGGAACTGTTCAGCGGCGACACCTTGTTCTCCGGTGGACCCGGCGCAACGGGGCGGTCGTACTCAGACTTCCCGACCATCATCGGGTCCATTCGCGACAAGCTGTTCGCGCTCCCCGCCGAGACCAAGGTTCACACCGGTCACGGCGACGGCACGACGATCGGCACAGAGGCGCCGCATCTCGAAGAATGGATCCGCGCCGGATCCTGATGTGATCAGAAGTGAAGTGGGGACGCCGGTACCGGCGTCCCCACTTTTTGTCACAACGCTGATGCCCAACCGGCGGTGTCGTTCTCACCCGGGATTGCCATCAGGCCGTGCCACAGTTCGAGGATCTCGAACCATTCTGTCTCGGATCGGCTGAGGGGACGTACAGATTCGTAGCCGGCGCGCAGGCTCTGCCGTACCGCGATCGGTGTCGGTCGCCAATCGGTGAACAGGGTGCCCAGATAGACGCTTGCCTTGGCCAGGTCGCTCACCCGGTGGTCGATCACCACGTCGTCGAAGTCGAGTACTCCGGTGGTATGAGAATTTCGAGTCAGGATGTTGGCTGCACGGAAGTCGTTGTGTACCAGTTGAATTTGGTCATCTAGCTCGGACGCACGCGCCAGGAGGTCCACGAGCCTACGCGTTGCCTCAGGCGCGAACCCGCGGTCGAAATTCTCGAGCCAACCACCGATGCGCTCCATCAACCCGGTGCTGCGCGACGAGAAAACCGATCCGTCGACATGGGTGGCGCCGAGCGTTCGGTGTATTTCTGCCAGACATGCTCCTGCCGAACGGACCGCCGCGTGGTCCTGCACGTCCAACCAATCTCCCGCCAACTCCGGTAGTACGGTGAACGACACTGCGCACGAAGGCCCTTCCAGTGTTTCCCGGTCCAGCAGTGTTTCCCGGACCAGTTGTGTTTCCCGGTCCAATCCGTTCAGGGATGTGATCGGCGACGGAACGGGCACGCCCTGCGCGGCGAGTGCGCTCAGCAGGCGCGTCGACGCCTCCAGGTTCGCGAAGCGCTCTGTGGCGCGCGACCACTTCACCACCAGCCCACCTCGGTCGCTCGCAACCCACACAATCGCGTTCTGGTCACTGATCGCCATTCGCGAGCACTCGAGGGCCGTCAATCCCCAAGTCTGCTCGAGTACCGCCGAGACCCAATGGGTGGCTGCGCCAAAGCTGTTGAATCCGAATCGCTCCTCCAGAGCGGCTTCCGGCTCCACCGACTCCCAGAGCATGGACAACCCGAGTGGCAACATGCTGTCCGACTTTAGTGGGATGAACACAGTCATCTCATGCGTCAGGAGCAGGTTTGCCCGATTGTGTAGCTGCGTTTTCGAGCATCTCGATTCGGTTGTTGAGCCGCTCGATCGTCATACGCACACTCCAGATGAGTTCGACGAGGCTTTCCTGCATGACGGGGATGCCCATGATGTCCGACAACTGGCGCCACAGCGCCATAGTCGACTTTCGATGGGAATCGTATGTGACTTGTAGCGCCGCCAACTGCACCTCTGCGGGTACTTGATCCTTGACATGCGAACCGAAGGGTGGGGGTTCCTGGTCAACCCACGGCGACCATCGCGATTGGACTTCTGCCTCCGTCATCTTGGACAGTCTTTCCAGTATCTCGCGGCATGCGGCGGGTGAGGAGAACACCGTTTCGAGGCATCGGTGGTAGTCCGGGGGTTGCATTTGCTTGTGTTCCGACATTGATCAGCGCTCCGCGTACTCCGTCCGGAGACGAAGGTTACGAGAGTACACCGAATCGGCCTTCGCGACAGCTGCAGTTCAGCCGCCTTGACTCAGTTCGCTGAAGATCAGGTTGGTCTGTGTGTTGGCGATAGCCGGATCGTTGAGGTGTGCGCTGACGAAATCGCGAAGCCGAGTGGGGGATTCACACGACACGTGCACCAGGAGATCACGGTCCCCACTCATCAGGAACACTCGCTGAACGGAATCCAATCCGCTCAGGTGCTCGGCAATTTCCGTCATCCGGCTCCTGGCGTGGGAGTGAATCAGAATCGATACCATCGCCGAGATCTCGAGGCCGAGTAGCTCGAGGTCTATGTCTGCATGAAACCCCTTGATGACGCCCGATTCGCGTAGAGCGCGCATCCGCGCCAGAGCGGTCGACGGCGCTATCCCGACCTTCTCGGCGAGTGCATTGTTGGGGATGCGTGCATCCCGGACGAGTTCGCGGAGAATCGCCGTATCGACGTCGTCGAGCCGAACATGATTCGGCCGAGCTGCGGCAGCTGCCCGTTCGATCGCATTTATCATCCGATTTCTCCCTGCCGTCGCGAAAATATTCAGCATCTATTGACCGCGCCCGTCGATGATCCTAGCTTTTGCCAAACACATCGAATTATCAAACGGTCGAGATCGACACAGTCGACTGTTGCGGACGAAGGGGTCTGGATGCTTCCGAGGATCGGCCGACACACGGGCGACGGACACATGGGCGACTGGGTGGCACGGTTGATCGACATCAGCCCGCCGATCTCCGAATCGACGCCCGTGTGGCCAGGCGATACCGCCTTCACCCGCGCTGTTACGTCCGACCTCGGCGGCAGTGACGCCGTCACCATCAACCGAATCACCACCACTCCTCATATCGGTGCTCACGCCGATGCGCCGGCGCACACCCGCATCGACGGTGCGCCCATCGGTTCTGTTCCCCTCGAGCCCTATCTCGGCGAAGCACTGGTGGTCGACATGACGGGCGTCGACGGTGCCGCATGCATCGGGCCCGTCGAAGAGACGGTGGAGCGACTCGGCGGGCATCTGCCGCAGCGGCTGATTCTGAGGACCTACCCGAAGTACCCGCGCGAGTGGGACAACGACTTCGCCGGCGTTTCTCCGGAGCTGACCCACTGGTTCGCCGACCGCGGTGGAGTTCTGATCGGAATCGACGGCGCCTCGTTCGATCCGATGGACAGCAAGACCATGGACGGGCACCACGCGGCAAGCGATCGTGGCGTCGCGATCCTCGAAGGACTTTGCCTCGACGAGGTCGACGAAGGCTACTACGAGTTGATCGCACTGCCGCTGAAGTTCCTCGACCTCGATGCCAGCCCGGTACGGGGCGTGCTCCGGACTCTGCCTTCATCACCCTCAACGCCGACACATGCAGGAGAAGAATCGTCATGACATCGACAACCACCCTTTCGTTGGAAGACTGCGTCAAGGCCGACGCAGTGGATCCCCTGAGGGAGTTCCGCCGCGAGTTCGCGATTCCGGAGGGCGTTCTCTACTTCGACGGAAACTCGCTCGGCGCGCGTCCCATTGCCGCACAGGAATGCGCCGCGAGAGTGATCGGCGACGAGTGGGGCAACGGCTTGGTTCGCAGTTGGAACGAGGCTGGATGGTTCGACCTCCCGGTCCGCCTCGGTGACAAACTTGCCCCGTTGCTGGGAGCATGTGAAGGCGAAGTGGTAGTGACGGATTCGACGTCGATCAACCTGTTCAAGGCATTGGCCTCCGCACTGTCCATCGCGGCTGCACAGGATCCCAGCCGGAAGGTGATCGTCTCCGAGCGCGACAATTTCCCCACTGACCTCTACATTGCGGAGGGCATCATCTCGCTGCTCGATCAGGGATACGAACTACGCCTGATCGACCAACCGGGCGACCTCACCGAAGCAGTAGGACCAGACACCGCCGTAGTGATGTTGTCGCACGTCAACTACCGCACCGGAAACCTGTATGCGATGACGGAAGTCACTGCAGCAGTGCAGAAACGTGGCGCCCTCATGATCTGGGATCTCGCACACTCGGCCGGCGCCGTCACTGTCGATCTGAGCGGCGCCGACGCCGACTTCGCGGTCGGGTGTACGTACAAGTACCTCAATGGTGGTCCGGGTTCACCTGCATTCATCTGGGTCAACCGTCGCCATCAGAACACCGGAATCCAGCCGCTGTCCGGGTGGTGGGGGCACGCGCGACCGTTCGCGATGGAGTCGGCCTACGAACCGGGCGCAGGAATACGACGGTTTCTGAGTGGTACTCAACCAATCACGTCGTTGTCACTCGTCGAGTGTGGTCTCGACGTCATGCTCAAAGCTGACATGGCCGACATCCGCAGCAAGTCGCTCGCACTGGCCGATCTCTTCATCAACCTCGTCGAGGAGCGTTGCGCTGCCTACGGTTTGGAGTTGATCACGCCGCGCGAGCACGAGCGTCGTGGCTCGCACGTGAGTTTTGTTCATCCCGAGGGCTATTCCATCATGAAGGCTCTCATCGCGCGGGGCGTCATCGGCGACTACCGCGAACCAGGAGTGCTGAGGTTCGGTATCACTCCGCTCTATCTCGGATACGCCGACGTGTGGAACGCCGTCGACGTGTTGCGAGACATCCTCGAGAACAAGTCCTGGGATCGCCCCGAATTCCGCGAGCGCGACGCAGTCACCTGATTCTTCCAAGTTTCCGCGGACCGGGAGGTACCGCCTTTCGCAAGGAGCTTTCATGAGTGATTTCAAAAACATTCAGCAGCGAGAATCAGGTCTCAAACGCGAACTCGGCCCCAAGCAGATGAGCATGATCGCGCTCGGCGGTGCAATCGGCACCGGACTCTTCCTCGGCAGTAAGTTCGCCATCGGATTTGCCGGCCCGAGCGTCATCATCAGTTACGCGATCGGCGGGTTGATCGCCCTGCTGCTGATGGGTGCCCTCGCCGAAATGACCGTCGCACATGCGACATCAGGTTCGTTCGGTGCGTACGCAGAGTTCTACGTCGGACCGTTGATCGGCTTCCTCGTTCGCTATCTCTACTGGTCTTGCATCGTCCTCGCGGTCGGTACCGAGGTCACCGCGATCGGTGAATACATGCAGTTCTGGTTCGCCGACGTACCGTCGTGGCTGTGGATCGTGTTGTTCTCCGGAGTGCTGATCGGCGTGAACATGTTCAACGTCAAGGCCTTCGGAACGATGGAGTACTGGTTTTCGACGATCAAGGTCTTCGCGATCGTGGCATTCATCGTGATGGCAGCGTACGTCGTGTTCGGTAGCGGAAACCCGGACTACGGATTTCACAATTACACGGCGGGTGGCGGATTCTTTCCGAATGGTTTGTCCGGCATGTGGTTTGCCGTGATCGTATCGATCTTCAGCTACTTGAGCATCGAGATGATCGCCATTGCGGCCGGTGAGGCGGAGAACCCGGCGGTAGCGGTGAAGAAGGCGTTCCGTGTGACGATCGTCCGGCTGTTCGTCTTCTACATCGCAACCCTTGCTTTGATTCTGGCAATTGCTCCGATGGACAAGATCTTGAGCGGCGGAAGCCCTTTCGTCACGGTGATGCAGGTCGTGAAGATTCCGGGCGCAGACAGTGTGCTGAACTTCGTGGTGATTATTGCCGCGCTGTCCGCGATGAACAGTCAGTTGTACGTGTCTTCGCGAATGATGTTCTCGCTCTCGCGTGCTGGTGACGCGCCGGCCATTCTCGGCAGGGTCAGGGCCAACGGCTCGCCGGTCAACGCCCTGTTACTGTCGACGTCGGGTATCGCCGTCGCCACAATCGTCTACGTGCTTTTTCCCGAGCAGGCATTCACGTTGATGATCTCGTTGTCGATGTTCGGAGCGATGGCGACGTGGCTGCTGATCTTCGTGACGCACTGGTTCTTTCGCAAGCGGATGAAGGAGGACGGAACCAAACTTTCCTTTACGATTCCGTTCTTTCCGGTGGGAACAATCCTCGGCGGAGTCCTCATGGTCGCGATTCTGATCACCACGTTGTGGGTCGACGATTTCAAGATGACGCTGGTGTTCGGAGTTCCGTTTGTTCTTGCCGTGATCGGCATCTACTACTTCACCCGATCACGTCGGGCGCAGAGTCGAGCGGTAACGGCTGAACAGGTTCAGGACGAGATCACCGGCACGGTGGTCAAGCGGGTTCCCTGACTCGCATTGGCAATCACAGGGTTTCGGCGAAGAACTCCATAGTGCGGGTCCAGGCGAGGGCAGCAGAATCCGGGGCGTAGTGGCTGGTCGAAGTGTCGTTGTTGAACGCGTGGCCGGCGTCGGCATAGCGGTACACCCGGGCGAGATCGGACGCGGTTGCGCGCAATTGCTCGACGCTCTCCGGCGGGATACTCGGGTCGAGGTCGCCGTAGTGACCGAGCCACGGGACCTGCAGTTGCGCTGCAAGTTCGGTGCCTGCCGCGATTCCGTCCCATCGGGCCTCGGCGACACCGCCGCCGTAGTACGTGACAGCGGAATCGACGAGGGGTACCGCGGCACACCACAGTGACGCGGTGCCGCCCATGCAGAATCCGAGGGAGCCGACTCTGTCTGCTCCCTCGGATCGGCAGTAGTCGACGGCGGCACGTACGTCGTGGCCGATGCTTGTGCTGTCGAGTGCCATGAGCGCATCCTTCGCGGACGGGAAGTCGGTGAAGGAGGTCTGTGCGCCGCGGTGGTAGAGATGCGGGGCGACGGCAAGGTAGCCGGCGTCGGCGAGGCGTTCGAGGATGCTCTCGATGTGTTGGTTCACGCCCCACGCTTCTTGGAGAACTACTACCGCATGTCTCGGTTCACTCGGCGAATCCGGTCGGCTGACGGTCAGCGGTACGTCACGTGTGGTCGTCGTGAAAGTTCCCATGTCCCGACTGTATGCGAGTACGGACTGTATTCGAGCACAGCCTGTAGGTGCACGGTCGAACTAGACTCGTCGAATGTTCAGTTCCGACGTTCCGCCGATCAGCCTGGGCAGTTGGCCGACGCCCGTCGAACCTTTGGCGCGTTGCGCGAAGGCACTCGGATTGGGGCCGGAAGACCTGTGGATCAAACGTGACGATGTCACCGGACTAGGTGGTGGCGGCAACAAGATCCGAAAGCTGCAGTACACCTGCGCTCAGGCTTTGGCCGTCGGCGCGACGACTTTGATCACTACCGGTGCACCGCAAAGCAATCACGCTCGGTTGACTGCATCCGCAGCAGCCCGTTTGGGATTGCGTTGTGTGCTGGTGCTCGGTGGTGCCGAGCCGGAATCCGCGCAGGGAAATCTCGTTCTGGATGCACTCGCGGGCGCTGAGATCGTCTGGGCCGGTGGGGACACGGCATCCGCGGTCGGCGCCGCGGTGCAGGCCGTCGCTGACTCGGGCGGAGTTCCTTTTGTCATTCCCTTCGGTGGTACCAGCGCGGTGGCCGCGCAGGGTTACGTCGACTGCGCACGCGAGATCGAGCAGCAACTCCCCGGAGTGGAACGCGTCGTGGTTGCACTCGGATCGGGCGGAACGATGGCTGGACTTGTCGCGCATCTGGGCGTCGACAGAGTTGTCGGCGTCGATGTCGGGGCTGTTGCCGATCCAGTGTCGACCCTCGCTGGGTTATTGGACGAGATGCCTGGTCCGACCGTGCGAGCCGCGGATCTTCAGATCCTGCGAAACCAAGTTGGACAAGGATATTCGACGCTCACGGAAGCATCAGCCGGCGCGATCCGATGTTTGGCTCGTACGGAGGGCATCTTCCTCGACCCGACGTACACCGGCCGAGCCTTTGCGGGTTTGATCCAACTCGTGAAGGACAAAGCCATCACGGCGGGATCAGAAACGGTCTTCCTGCACACCGGTGGGTTACCTGGCCTGTTCGGACATCCCGAACTGTCGACGCTGCGGTGAGCGAGCAGATCGACTACCCGCTCAGCAGCCCGCTCGACGAGCTGTCCGAGTGGCAACGCGTCGTGCGACCGCTGCGCGTCAGTGCCGACGGGTATCTGCGTTTGGCGACCAATCGGCTGTCAGTCGACTCCGACTACACGTGGGAGATGCACCGCCACAGCGATCACGAATTGCTGTGGGCGATCGACGGTGTTCTCGAGGTCCGTACTCCGGAGACTGTGTACACGGTGCCGAGCGGGGTCAGTCTGTGGATCCCGTCCTATGTTCCCCACGAGGTGACGGCGCGTAGCGGCACAGAATTGTCGTGCACGTGGTTGGTGGCATCCGATGTGACCGGGTTGGATCGTGTGGTGGCCTTGTCCACCCCTCCGCTGCTCGAACAAGTACTCGATCACCTCACCCGAGACGACTTGACCGACGCGGCTCGTCGACGAGCCGAGGCGTTTGCCATCGACCTCGTCGAACCCGTTCCGCGACTGATTTTCGATGTGCCGCTGCCGACGACGCCGTGGCTTCGGCAGATCGCAGATCAGTTGGTTGCCAGCCCGGCCGACACCCGATCGGTCGAGGAGTGGGCTACCGACGCGAAGGTCAGTACGAGGACTCTCACACGAAGGTTTCCGGCCGAAACCGGATTGACCTTCTCGGAATGGCGTATGCGACTGCGGGCTCATCACGCGATGCAACTTCTGGCACTCGGTCGAAGCATCTCGTTTGTATCGAGGAGGACGGGTTTCCGTTCCGAAAGCGCGTTCGGTGCGGCTTTTCGTCGAACGATGGGTGTGACCCCGGGGGAGTTCGCAAGCCTGATCGATCATCCGCGCGCGCCAATGACCGATTGGCTACAGGACTAGTCCGAACAGCGACTCAAAGCGCCTCGATCGGACTTGTGTCGTGCCACAGAATGAACTTAGGGTTGGCTAAACAATCACCTCTGTAGGAGTTCTGCGTGCGCGCAATTCGATCATTTTCTTTCGGTTCCAGAGTCATCGCAGCGGCGGCAGCTGCCGTTGTCGGTGCGATGGTGGTGACTGGCTGTTCCTCGTCATCGGCCGACTCCGAGCCGACGGACGTCCGGACCGTTGCCTCGCCATACGGGGACATCGAGGTTCCCGCCTCGCCGGAGCGCGTCGTCGCCGCGTCGTACGACACTCCTTGGCAGCTCATGTCCCTCGGAGTGAAACCGGCTGCTGTGCAGGACTACGGCAAGTGGATCAGTGAATTCACGCCCGAGCAGCAGGCCTTCGTCGACGGGCTCCCGACCATCGGGCCCTACGGGGAAATGAACTTCGAAGCGATCGCTGCGGCAGATCCCGACATCATCGTCGGCGACGCCGACGAGGTGGACCAAGCGGCGTTCGACCGTCTGTCTGGCATTGCGCCCACTGTCATCGTCAAGGGCGAGAGTCGAGGCGACTGGAAGACGATCACCACGGAGATCGCCCAGGCGATCGGCAAGACGGACGTGCTCGAGTCGACGCGCACTGCTTACGAAGAGAATCTCGAACGTGTTCGTGGCGAGTACGCGGACGTGATCGCGAACAACAAGTGGATTCACATTTCGCTCGGAGACGCACCCGGCGCTTTCTCGGTTCAGCAGCCCACTGGTGCGATCGGCAATTTGGTCGTCAACGAACTCGGATTGGCGTACGGGCCCGGTGTTCCGACCAATTACACCGATGCCGGATACGAGTCCTACCCGATGGAGCAGTTGGCCGACATCATGAACGGTGTGACGGTCGTGCTGTATCCCCTGAATGCGGACGGATCGACCAATGCGGCGGTTCAAGCGGTCCTCGACGACAACCTCTTCACGAGGCTGCCGGCGGCGCAGGCTGGCCACGTCTTCGGATTGCAGTCGGGTGTCACAGATTTCGTGACCGCGAACGGTTGGCTGAACGAAGTGAAAACGAAGGTGTTTGCAACGCTCTGACGCTTGCTCACCTTTTGACTGCGCGCCCGCAACTGACCAGTTGAGGGCGCGCAGTCTTTTTGGTTGCCGCTCCGGGTGAGAATCCTGTCCTCTGCTTATGATTTCTGTCACGGCTGGTTACCGTTACTTCGTTGAACCGGACCAGGGCTGGTCTTGCCAGACCCTTGACGTTTCGAGGCGCAGCAAAAGGTTGATGCGGTGTCCATTGCCGCAGATCGATGGGGTATTTTGTCCGAATCAGCTGTCGGGGTGAACAGTGGCTACTCGGGGGAGAGCCCGTGCCGGACATGTGTCCCGGTCGGGTTTCCAGTAGGGCGTCGTGCGTTCACGACCACATCCGTCAGCGCGCGAGTCGTGGTTTGCTGAGCGTGAACGGTGCGTGGGGCGAATCGTTCGAGGGGACGAAAGGCGAGATCGGCGAATGACAGCGACTTCCGACGCACGGCATACCGAATCGAAGGCTGTCCAGAACACCGACTCGCCGTCTGGCGAAAACCCGCGCTGGCGCGACCGCAAAAGGTACCTGTGGCCGCTCGGATTGCTGATTCCACTCAGCCCGTTCATCTCCTGGTTTCTCGTCGACAACCTTCGTCTCGGATTGTTCTGGGCGACCGGCGCGTGGCTCCTGGTCATCGTCATCCCGATCATCGACATGTTGGCTGGTGAAGACGGCGAAAGTCCGCCGGACGATGCGATCCCACGACTGCAGAAGGACCGCTACTACCGCTGGTGCACTTACGCGTTCCTCCCCTTGCAATACGCCGGTCTGGTCTTCGCCTGCTGGTGCTGGATCAACGCTCCGATGGGAATCGCGGAGAAGATCGCGATGTCGTTCACGGTGGGTGTCGTCGCCGGCGTCGGTATCAACGCGGCCCACGAGCTCGGCCACAAGAGCGAGAAGAGCGAACAGTGGCTCGCGAAAGTGGCGCTTGCGCAATCTCTCTACGGGCACTTCTACGTGGAACACAATTTCGGCCACCATGTGCGTGTAGCTACTCCGCAGGACCCGGCCAGCTCACGGTTCGGTGAGAGCTTCTGGAGGTTCTTGCCACGAAGTGTGTTCGGCGGGCTGCGTTCGGCATGGCGCATCGAGAGCGCGCGACTCCAGAGGAAAGGCAAACGAACCTGGAGCTTCGAGAACAATATTCTCAACGCTTGGGCGATGAGTGTTGTCCTCTTCGCGACGCTGATCGGTATCTTCGGTTGGGAGGTCGCGCCCTGGCTCCTGCTGCAGGCAGTTGCCGGATTCACCTTCCTCGAAGCGGCGAACTACCTCGAGCATTACGGTCTGCTGCGTGGCAAGCGTGCTGACGGCTCGTACGTTCGCGCCAGCCCCGCTGACAGTTGGAACAGCGATCACGTCGTGAGCAATCTGTTTCTCTACCAACTGCAGCGGCACAGCGATCACCACGCCAACCCGAAGCTGCGGTACCAAAGTCTGCGTAGCGCGGCCGAAGCGCCGCAACTTCCGGCCGGCTACGCAGTGATGATCGTGATCGCGTGGATTCCACCACTGTGGCGCCGGGTGATGGACCAGAGATTGTTGGACTACTACGACGGCGACACAGAACGAATCAACGTCGGCTGATCACGTAGCCGTCCGCTGAACTGTTCGGAGTTGTCGTCTCAGCGACCGTCATCCCACACGGTGTTACCGCTTGCGGTCGTCGAAGGGTAGTCCTGGACCGCGTCCCAGTGTTCGACAATTTTGCCGTTCTCGTCGAATCGGAAGATGTCCATCGAGCCGCTGCCGGCCGTTCCCTCACCGGACGAAGCGAAGGTCTGAACAAAGACGAAGTCGCCCTCGGCTACCGTCCGTGGAAACTTGGTGGCCTTGTCTCCGGTAACGGGTTCGATCCCGGCCAGTGCGGTGACAAATGCGTCCTTGCCGTCAGCGAACGAGGGGTTGTGCTGGGTGTAGGTCGGACCGACCAGCTGGTCGGCAGCCTCGGCGGCTTTGCCTTCGTTGAAGGCGAGCTGCAGGAACGTCAACGCGTTGGCCGTGTTGCGCTCCAAGACTTCTGACGACTTGGACGGCGACGAGGTGGGTCCGTCGAACATCGTGTTCGGATTTGCGGACGTTTCCGGCACGTCTTGAATGGCATCCCAGTGTTCGACGATCTTGCCGTTGTCGACGCGGAAGATGTCGAACACGGCCTGGCCGCGGTCGCCGGGTGCAGACGTGGTGTGAGACTGGAGGGCAACCAGATCGCCCTCGGCGAAAACACGAGTGATCTCGGCGTGTAATCCGGGTGTGGCCTCGACGTAACCGCCTATGCCGCTGACAAATCCGGCTGCCCCGTCGGCGGCAGTGGGGTTGTGTTGGATGTAGACGTCGCCAAGGTACCGGTCGGCGGCTTGCTGTACCTGACGGCCGTTGAACGCCAGTTCGTAGAAGTCCGTGACGACGGTCTTGTTGGATTCGAGTTGATCGCCCTGTTCGGCAACAACGCTCGTGGACGTCGCAGAGCTGCTGAGCGTTGCGGATTCCGCGTCGTTGGAGCACGCGGTGAGCAGGAGAGCGGCGGCAGCGGGAACAGTGATCCAGGCTGCGCGCCTACGAAGGTTGCTCATGTTCAGTGTGCGACGGTGAAACGCTGGCGACGGTGGGCCGGAGTCTCGATCTCGTCGACAAAAGCGTGGGCGTAGTCTTCGCCCGCGATGGCGGAGTTACCCTCGGCGTCCGTCAGGAGAATGTCGCCACCCAACTGGAACGATCCCTTCGGGGCGACGCCGGCATGGGCGCCGAATGCTGCGGCCGGGCTCACGTAGAACCAGTCGACATTGCTGTCGGTCGCGCGGAGCGCATCGAGGACGTCGGCGTGAGCGAGCGCCTCACCCTTGTATGCGTCCGGGAAGTCGGGGGTGTCGACGACGCGCGGCCCACCCTCGGCGACCAACAGGCTGCCGGCGCCACCGACTACGGCAATGCGAGCACCGTTGCGTGCGGCGGCATCTGCGAGGGGAGTGACGGCGTCGAGCAGGCGCTTGCCGTCGATCTCGCGAGCGGGGATGGCAACGACAACGACATCGTTGTCTGCCGTGATCTGCTCCACGATCGTGTTGTCGTGAACCGAACCCTGCACGACATTCGTGTCGGTTCCGGACTGCGCGCTGCGAGCGACGACGGTTACCTCGTGGCCGCGTGAAGCGGCTTCTTTCGCGATTGCGCTTCCTGCAAAACCGTTTCCACCGAATACTGCGATCTTCGACATGGCGTGTGCCTTTCCTTGCTGTCGTCGTTGTGCTTGTAGTAGTAAATTTATTCACCTGGAAGGTCGATGTCTCGGTCAGATGCAGGCAGTAATTGGTGAAAAACAGACATCTTGATGACGATGGGCCGACTGCTTCGGGTCGAAGTTGCGAACCGTAGGGTTGGTACATGACTCTCACCGCCGACAACAACGCAGGTCCAGTGGCAATCGAGCGCTCGGACGTCGAAGCTGCGCGGACTCGTATCGCAGGACTGGCGCGGCGTACTCCCATCTTTCGAACTGCGGTGCCGACACCACACGGTGAGGTGCCGGTTCTGTTCAAGCTCGAGTACCTCCAACACGGCGGCTCCTTCAAGGTGCGCGGCAGTCTCAATGCAGTGGAACGAGCGGTCGCCGACGGCACCATGCCTGACGCAGGCGTGGTGATCGCGTCCGGCGGCAACGCTGCGATCGGCGCTGCGTGGGCCGCGCGGCGCCGAGGACTCACCTGCACAGTGGTGGTGCCGGAGACAGCGCCCGAAGCAAAGGTGAAGGCACTTGGGGAGCTGGGTGCAACCGTTCACAAGGTCGGCGACCGGTATGCACTCGCCGCTGCCGCTGCGGCGGACATCGCACGCTCGAGCGGTGCGCTCGAACTGCACGCCTACGACCTGCCCGACATCGTCAGCGGAGCCGGGACCATTGCTCTCGAGATCGAGGACGACGCATCCGGACCGATCACGTATTGCGTTGCAGTCGGCGGCGGCGGGTTGGTCTCTGGAATCGTCGCGGCGGCTCGTCCCGAAGATCAAGTGGTAGCCGTCGAGCCGACCGGGGCTGCCACCTTGCACACCTCGCTCGATGCGGGGCGTCCGATCGATATCGAAGTGAACAGTATCGCCGGGGACTCATTGGGGGCCACACGGATTGGCGCCATCGCCTGGGAGACGCTGCATGAGAGTTCGGTTAACAGCGTTGTGGTCGACGATGATTCGATCCGGCAGGCGCGGGCGTTCCTGTGGCGGGAGTTCCGGATCCTGGTGGAGTTGGGAACCGCGGCAGCAATGGTTCCGGTTCTGAACGGAACGGTGACGCCGCCGTCCGACGGTGAATTGTGCGTCGTTTTGTGCGGTGCCAACACGCATCCGACCGACCTGTAATTTTTGCGTATTTCTTTGCCTGCGTGTGAGAAAGTCCCAGGTGGGTACCTCTCGCAGTATGAGTACCAGCAGCATTATCTGGATAATTGTTGCCGTGGTCGTGGTGATAGCGATCGTGGCCGCACTCCTGTGGGTGGCGCGAAACAGGCGCGACGAGCGTCGTCACATCGAGGCAGAACAGATCCGCGAAGACGTCGCAGACAAGTCGCTGCAAGTAGGCGAGCGCGAGGCGCGGGCAGAAGAGACAGCAGCCAAAGCGCGCATGGTGCAGGCAGAGGCCGACGCCAAAGCGGCGGAAGCGTCTGCGCTGCAACATCATGCAGCGCAACATCGGAAAGAGGCGACGAGCTCTCGCGAGGAACTGAACCAGCAACGAGATCATGCAGACACGATCGACCCCAAGGTTCCCAACCCCGAAGAACCGCGGTCGACGCCGGATCAGAACCCTCGAAACCCTTGATCTCGAAACACTTGATGCAGGCGTTCGAGGGAAGCGTCTGCCCGTATATGGTTCGACGATCATGATGAACAAAGAATCGTCACCGCAGGACCAGAAAAGTGTCCCGTCCACGGCGGCTGACGTCGCACAGAACAATGTCTTCGAGCGCTTTGCCCGCGCAGGATTTGTCGTCAGCGGTGTGGTTCATCTGCTGATCGGATATATCGCGATCCGCCTTGCTCTCGGTGGATCCGGGTCTGCGGACCAATCGGGTGCGATGGCCGAGTTGGCAGGAAAACCAGGGGGTGTTTTCGCTCTGTGGGTCGGCGTCGTGGCCTTCCTTGCCATGGCGTTGTGGAGATTAGCCGAAGCTGCGTTGGGGAGCTCGTCGTCGCCGTCCTCGGACGACAAGAAGAAGGAGTTCTTCAACCGCGCAAAGGCTCTGGGCATTTCGCTCGTCTATTTCGGTTTTGCTTTCACTGCATTCGGATTCGCCCGCGGAAGCGGGAAGTCCAGCAGCGGTCAGAGTGCGGGAATCACGGCGCGTTTGATGGAGAACACGCTGGGGACTATCGCATTGGTGATCGGTGGGATCGCGATCATCGCTGTGGGTGTTTACCACGTGTACAAGGGCGCGAGCCAGAACTTCCTGGATGATTTGAAAGGCACACCCAGCAACTTCGTGCGCCGACTCGGAACCGTCGGGTACGTCGCCAAGGGCTTGGCCATCGCTGCTGTCGGCGTTCTGGTTCTTCTCGCGGTCAACAGTTCCGAACCCGGCAAGTCCTCCGGACTCGACGGAGCGTTCAAGACGCTGGGTGCGCAGCCGTACGGAGTGGCCCTGCTGATCCTTGCCGGATTGGGCATCATCACCTACGGGCTCTACTGCTTCGTGATGGCACGCTCGACGAAGATGTAGCGCCCGCGGGTAAGTGGGTCTATCCGAATGACCCGGTCTGGAAACCGACGTCGCTGCCCGACGAACTTCCCGTCGAGCTACCGAATATCGGTCGTCTCGGAACCAGATCATGCATCAGGTTCACTGCTGCAGGGTCTATCATCGCCGCATTTCCACCGTTCGCCAGAATCGTGATCGACCAACCGCTGTCGGGAACCAACAGGGTGATGCAGTTGGATCCCGAGCTGTCTCCGTTCTTCTTGGCGAACCGTTGTGGGAAGTTCGGCGTCGGGGGTTGGAGCTGCCACGCCATTCCCATTCCGAATGCAGGATTCTCCGGAGCTTGCGTGTCGATCTGCTCGAGCATCGAGGTCAGGACCGGTTTGAGCGGGTTGGTGCCATAGCCGAGAGTTGTTGCGGCCCAGATCGACATGTCCTCGGCGGTGCTGACGAGGCCACCCCCGCCTGCGATCGCACCCGTGTTGTTCCACAGAGGGGCTCTTGTGCCGTCGAGGTAGTACGGAACGGCCAGGTCGGTTGCATTGGTCTCGATCACGGTACCCATCATCCCGAGCGGGTCGGTGATTTCGCGGGCGACTGCTGCCGCGAAAGGCGGCTTCTCCTGTCCCGGAATGATCTTGTCTGCCATGAGTGTGCCGAGCAGTCCGAACCCGAAGTCCGAGTACAGCCAGTGGCTACCGGGGGCGAACTCCAAGGCCCCGGGAGCCCGGAGTCCTTCCCAGAGCATGTCTCTCGTGTACTTCGCTTTCTCGTCCACGCACGATTGTGTGGGATCTGCGCACCCAGCCGAGAGATTGGGTGGGTCGTCGCTAAGACCGGAACGGTGGGTGACCAGTTGGCGAAGCGTGATCTCCTCGCCACTGCTGCCTTTTGGCAGCGGGTTGCCATCCGAATACTTGCTCGCCAGGTCGTCCAATCCGACTTCTCCCCGAGCGATCAGTTTCGCCAGTAGTGCAGCCGTGAAGGTCTTGGTCTCCGAGGCGATCTCGAATTGCGTTCGTGGAGTGACTCTCACGCCGTTTTCGACGTCGGCCTGGCCGTAGTGGTACGTAGTGGTGACACTCGCTTTGCGGTTCTTCTCATCCGGTTTGACGATGGCGAAGGCAAGACCGGGGACTCCGCTGTTCAGCAGTGTCTCTGCGACGCGCTGTACCGCTTGGGCTTCCGCAGGATCGCCGACCCGCGAACCTGGATTGGGTGCCGTGGGGCCGGCGGCGCTGGCGGTCGAGGAGGTCGCGAGGGTTATGACGGCGGTTGCCGCCAGTCCTGCAACGCTGATGAACTGTCGTCGTGACGTCCGGGCGGACCCTCGATCCTGGTTTTCCATTGTTTGCACATTACAACCAAAGTCGACTGGTTTGACTGTTTTGTCGGAATTGCCAAGGTGTGCTCCTTAGACGATGGTTTTGCTAAATCACGCCGCCGTTGACGTAGATGACCTGGCCATTGACCCAACGAGCTGGGCCGGCGAGAAACGCGACAGCCTCCGCGATGTCCGCCGGTGTGCCGAGGCGTTCCAGGGGAGCCAGCTTGGACAGGTTCTCCACTGTAGCTTCGTCTTTCCCGTCAAGGAATAGATCGGTGGCCGTGGGGCCTGGGGCTACGGCGTTGACCGTGATATCGCGTCCCCGTAGCTCTTTCGCGAGAACCAGAGTGATCGCGTCGACAGCACCTTTGGTGGCGGCGTACGCGGCATAAGTCGGAAACGCCAGCTTCTTCACGGAGGTGGAGAAATTGATGATCGCACCACCGCGTCGGACACGTCTGGCTGCCTGCTGGTCGACCACGAAGGTCCCTCGGACGTTGATCCGATGCATCCGATCGAAATCGTCGAAGTTCAGTTCTGCGACGGTGGAGAGAATCATGATTCCGGCTGCATGGACGACGACGTCGATGCCCCCGAACTCCTCCTCGACCGTATCGAACAGGGCCCCGACTTCACCTTCGTCGGCGACGTCGGCATGCACCGCGATGGCGCGACCGCCCGCTGCGACGATGGTGTCAACTGTTTCCTGGGCGCGTTGAAGATTTCCTGAATAGTGCACGGCGACAGCCATTCCGTCGGCGGCGAGCTTCTCGGCAGTCGCTCGCCCGATGCCGCCGGAAGCTCCGGTGACGATGGCGACGCGGGTGGTGGTGTCAGTCATGATGTAACTCCTGAACTGGTTTGGTTGCATCGGACAGCTTGCGGAGCCACTCCCGTAGTAGGCCGACTTCGTTGGTGGAGAGGGAAGTTGAATCTGCGGCGGCGAGTTGGGCGTCGAGAGTGGATGCAACTCTGTTGAGGGAGGCGTCCGGGTGGGCGTCGGATTCGTCGATGATGGACGCGAAGATTCCGTCGCGAACTCGCTGTGACAGCGTCGGATCGGGGTACTGTTCCGGCCTTACGACGAGCATCAGAGCGACACCCGCATTGGCGGACATCACCATCTGCGTAGCCACGTCGACCGATACGGTCAGAACGCCTGCCGCAGCGCATCGTTCGAGAACGGATCGAAGTAGCGCCTGGGCTTGCAAGGCGGTGTCGGCACTCTGGGCGGAAGGTGAGTGCATCAGTCGGTAATGAGCGGGATGTGCGAGCGCGAAGGCTGTATGCGCATCCCAGCCGGCCCGTAGATCGGCAACTGGGTCATCGGAAGGTGTCGCAGCGCGTTTGCCTTCGAGGTATTCGGAGAATCCTGCCTCGACGACGGCTGCGAGCAGTCCGTCCTTGTCGCCGAACTGACGGTAGAGCGCGGGGGCGCCGACGCCGGCCATCTCGCACACGGCACGGGTGGAGATGTCACCGTTGGGGGAGGTGTTGAGCAACTCGGTTGCTGCGGCCAGAATCTTTGCTCTCGAACTCATGAAAACAACGCTAACACAAATGTGTAATCGTTGCTATCACCGGTTTGGTCGTGCGAACGAACTACAGACACAGGCACCAGAACTTGATCAGATGAGTGAGCCGGTCCGGCCACGGTTCTGTGTGGAGTGACGGCTAGAGCCGTTCTGTTGTCACACTCTGAACGAAGGAATCCTGGTGATCGACTCGGAAACTACTGTTGCGCACAATAATTCGCATTCCGGTTATCTGGGGTGGATTCTGCGGGTCATCAGTGTCGTGGCGTGTGTTGCGGTTGCAACGGTCGTTGCCTCGCTGACGCTCGGGCCGCCATTCGCACGGGCCTGGGCACAGTGGGTTGCTCGTCATCTAGGTGGGGACTTCGAGACGGGAGTCGTTGTCGGATTTGTGACTGGGCTTTTAGGCATTGCTGTGACTTTGTTCGCAGCGCTGATGAGTTCGTTGGCGTGGCGGCGCCGAGGTGGCCCGGCATTGTCGCTTGGTATCGGTGCTATTGCCTTGCTTGCCGTTCTTCCTGGCGCAGTGAATTTGAGTATCGCGGTTGGTGCAGCAGGATCCGGGGTAAGGGCGGCGGGGAGGATCCTCGACGTCGACGGGCCGGCGTTTCGTGGAGCCTGGGTAGCCGGATCAGTGGCGGGACTGTCGCTGTATATGGTCGGGGCGCTGCTGTTAGGGAGGAGCCTTCGTTCGGCATTCGGGCCTGTCAGGCAGGTGGTGTCGCCGCCGCCAGGGGTGGTCGGCGGTACGAATGCCTTGGCCATCGTCGCACTGGTACTTGGAATCTTCGGTGGGGTTCTTGCTATTCCCGTGGGCCATGTGTCGCTGAACCAGATTCGCCGTTCCGGCGAAAGTGGGCGCGGATTGGCAGTGGCCGGCCTCGTTCTCGGCTATCTGTCGCTGGTCGTCATCGTAGGTGTCGTACTAGTGGCTGTGCCCGCGGCCTTTCGATAATTTGGGTCGCGCGTCAGAGTTGGGTGGGCTGGAGTGGCTCGATGTCGTAGGCGCGGGGTCCGAACAGGCTCGCCGTCCGGGTGCGAATGGACGGAAGTGCTTCGTAGAGGCTCCCGCCGAGGCGGTGGAGGGAGTTGAACGATCGCGATTCCCAAACCGGAAACTCTCCGTCGGTGTCGCGTGATGCTGTGTCCCACAGGAGGGCGTCACCGTTTTCGCTCCATCCGAAAACCTGCAGCGAGTCGGGGAGTGACCAATCGCCGTCGGGTTCGATCATCCAATCGAACTCGTCATCCTGTCCTTCTGTGTAGACCGAATGAAGATGAGCGGTGAGGTTGCGGGCGCGCCCTTGCCAGCCGTCGGCAAATCCGGGAAGGACGGGCGGATAGATGAGCCAGAGTCCGAAGGTCCGCGCCCACCCTGCGCGCCGGATGAATGCGCGATATGAATCGGGGAAGCCCTGCCGGTCGGGAAATCGAAAAGAATCCAAAAAGGTGAAATCTATGTGTTGAAGCGTCGGTTGGCCTTTTACCGTCAGCGCGTTGGGTCCCGTGGCAAACACGTCATCAACACTAGCAATGCGAGTCCGTGGGGGATCTCGGGCGGGAGGTCTTGGCTGGTTGTTCCCCGAGTTCGTCGGATCAAATACCTTCAATGACCCGCAAGATTCACCACCAATCGAATCACCAACTCGCCGTCCACCTCTCGGGTCCGTTTCTCGCAGATCACGTTCATCAATGCGGTGCCCTCATCGATGCCGAGTTGGTGTGTGAGTAGCGTGTCGATCGTGTCGTCGGCGCTCGTCAATGCAGCTGCAGCGGAGGCGAGTTGGTGGTTCGTGACTCCTCTGTTGCCCGTCAAGGCAACGCGCAGAGAGCCCCTGGTGAACGTCGTGATCGCGGGTGGTGTCGGTCCACCCGTGTTGGCTTGTCGCACCCCGGCGATGTCCACCCCGGGTAACAAATCGGACGTGGCCTTGGCCGGCACTCCACCAATCGGATGCACGGAGACAACTCGATCGCCGAGGCGTTCCAGAGCGGTGTCGATCGACGCTACTGTGCCGGCGCGGTGAGTCGCGACCAGCACGGCGACCGAGCCTGTGGTTTCGCGTACCCAGTTCTCGGTAGCGAGCGAGTTGACCACGGATGGAAAGTGATTTGTCGTCCACTCCATGCCGAGTTCGGTGCGGTGGACCATTACTACTCGGACGGTTGGGAAGAGAACGGAGGGTGCGAGGGCCGCAGCCAGATTTCCGATGAGACCGTCGCCGAAAATGAGCAGCGTCCCCGGTGACTCACGGGAGAGGCAGGAGAGCGCATACCTGACGACGGCGTACGGTTCGACGAGAGTAGCGCGTGCGCTGGAAAGTTCCAGTGGCAACGGCGTGACCAACCCTCCACTCACCGCGGGCACGCCGATGATGACGCGTTGTTGAAACAACCCCTCGACGTTGTGGCCGAGAAGAAACGATGAATCATGCGGATGCGTCGGATTGACCACGACTCGATCACCTACCTCGAAGCCGGTGACGCCGTCGCCCACTTCGACGACGCGGGTAGCGCCTTCGTGGCCGACGATGGGCGAGGGGTCGTCCCTGTCTCCGCGCACAATCTGAATGTCAGTCCCGCACAGGCTGACTTTCTCGGGGGCGACGAGAAGTTCGCCGGGTCCGGGAGTTGGAGTCGGCCGCTTTTCGACGCTCGACCGACTGCCCCTTCTCACGATTGCGCGATGGGTGAGTTGCGTTGTCATGAATCCTCTTTCACAGCTTGCTTACGCGGAGGCGACCGGCGGCAATATCGTCGGCACCGGACAGGGTGTCGATGTCGTGAGGACGGCACAGGTATATCGTCTTACGGATTCTCTCGGGAGTCAGTGACGTGTCCGCGTACGATCGCACCGAGGCGAGTTGGGAACAAAGTTCCCTCTCGTATATCTCGGACAGACCTTCGGCGAGCCCGCCACCGATCCCGATGCGATCCAGTCGTGGATCGAGGGCGATCATCGTTCTGACCAGCTCGGCGATCGGCTCGACGACCACGCTCAACAGAAGTGATGCACCAGGGGCGCCTGACTCGAGTGCTGGACCGAACGAATCTCTGTCATAGGGCAATTCGAGAGCCGAGGCGACAGCAGCCAACGCCGAGCCGGACGAGATCGCCGCGACATGTCCGATGCCTCCACATGCGCAGGGCAACTGTCGCACTGTATCCGGCCCCGACGTCACTGCACGAAGGTGGCCGACCTCACCTTGCAACCCCAATGCGTCCACTGGAATCACTCCCTCTCTTGCATCAGCTATCCGCAGTGCGATCCCGCTGCTGATGGTGAGGTAGGCGATGCGCCGATCGGTGGGACGTGTAAACCCACGAGCGAATGACGCCAACCCTGCCGTCACGTCGTTCACGAGTGTCCATCGAACGTCCGGGCGGTGGGATTCGAGGAGGCGCAGCAACGGAATCTCACCGGCAGGAGTGCCGCCCCACAATGGGCCGGATCCATGGGCGACGCCCTTCTGTTCGTCGAGCGCGGCCCCGCACGCCATGTTCACTGCGGCACCCGGCGGTAGATATCGATCCAGTGTCTCGATCAGCTCGCGCAGGAGTTGATCGGGAGTGGCAGACGGTTGCCGGAGCACGCTGGGCGATGGCAGCCGTTCGGTTCGCTCACCGCTGCGGATGCGTAGCCACGTACCTCCCAGATCGACCGATACGGTATCCGTCATAGTTCCGGTACCACGTCGATTACGAGCTCCGATCTCTCTCGGGAGAGTCGTAGTGAAGTAAAATTATTCACTCTCAAAAGGTTTCGTCCGGGCTCGGCTCCGATTGCAACGCATGATGCGCCGGAATCGGCCGCAGCAGCCATGCCGGCCGAGGAGTCTTCGAATACGGTGCAGGAGTCGGCGGAAACCTTCAAGCGCGCCGCCGCTGCAAGAAAGCCCTCGGGATCTGGCTTGCCGGCGCGCACGTCCTCAGCGCATACCGACGCGTGTGGAAGCGGGAGGCCCGCTTCAGTGAGCCTTCGCACCATCATCGATCGAGGGGCCGACGTGACAATCGCCCATTGCTCCCGGGGCACAGACGCCAGAAAGTCCTTGGCGCCGGCGATGGCGCGAACTGGATGCGAGTTCTGCTCTTCGCTTTGCCTGATCCAGTTCAGTTCGGATTCGACGTTTGCTCGATTACCGAGAACCCGAACGATGATGTCGGAAGCGATGCGGCCTGGAAGTGCCTGCGCTACCACCGCCCGATCAACGCCGTGCCGGTCCGCGAATTCGAACCAGACAGCCTCGATCGACGCCTGCGAATCGACGAGGGTTCCGTCCATGTCGAACAGCAGTGCCGAGGTCGAAATGGATTGTCGAATCAAGCTGGGCCGCAGAGTCATAAGACGGCCACCCGACTCATTCCCAAACTTTCGCCGGCAATGCGAATCAGATCGAGATCGTGGTCGGTTGAGCGGCGCAGTCGCTGGTCGCCAGGATCGGTATCGAGCACAATCGTCTGTGCACCGATCTCAGACAGAAAATCGATGTCGGCACGTATCTGGTTGATGGTTCCGTACCCGAGTGGACGGTCTGGTGATTCGACAGATCTTTCGGTGGGGAGAAAGTAGATGCGGGGGACGAACTCACGCCCGGGGGCGAGTGAAGCGACTCCAGCGATGCATAGGCCCCGGGTAGGGTGCAATGGGTGCCATGCAGTGCCTAATCTGTTGGTTCGGTCGATCGCAGCGGGTCCGTTGCCGCCGATCCACAACGGAGGGTGTGGTTGCTGCAGCGGTAGAGGTCCGTTGTGCACGCGATGTGTTCCGGCCGAGCCCGGTGCGTCGTATGTCTCCGACGTCCACGCTGCGATCAGGGTTTCGAGAGTGGTATCCGTCAGTCGGCCTCGACGTGTGAACGGAACGCCGAGGACGTCGAAAGCCTGTGCAGTCCAGCCGACCCCGATGCCCACGATCAACCGTCCGCCGCTGAGTCGATCAATCGTCGCGGTCGCGTGGGCGAGGTGGGCCGGGTGTCGGTGACTGCCGATCAGCACGCCGCTGCCCAGGCGAATCGACTCGGTACCCGCTGCGAGCCAGGACAGCGTGGCCAGGCACTCGTAAAACGGAGCGGGAGAGCGGCGATTCGCGTCGTCGGTCAACACCACGTGATCCGAGAGTAGGACATTGTCGAATCCGGCAGCTTCCGCTGTCCGGGCCCACGCGAGAATCCCCTCGGGGTCGATCTGCGGCCCGAAGTTGGGGAGATTGATTCCGTACTTCACAGCGAACTCGGAATCAGTCGCGCGGCGCCCCCGTGGCGGAACGTCAGGAAGTTTCCCCCGTTGGCGGTCAAAGGGCGAGGGGCCTCCTGCCGGCCGATGTGGTGCTCGAACAACTCGATGTTCAAGTCGCCGACGGATACCATCGCCATCCGGGACGTTCCTTCGACGTCGAGATCGAACTGTGCCGTCATGAACCCGCGATCCGCTGCGATGTCGGTGCGGAGCACCTCGGTTCCCGAATGGGCGGTCACCAGACGCGCTATCGCGGCGTCGAGGTCCGGGACGCTGTAGCCCGTGTGATCCAAACCGCGGCAGGTCGGGAGAAGGGCTGACGCGATGTCCTCTCGTCTGTGGTGGAGTCGGGCCTGGGTCTCGTGGAAGTATCCCGGCTCCTCGGGCCACTGCTGAAGTTCGAAGAGATCGCCCCACGGCGACCGGAAGTACACCCACTTGTTGCCCGCAATCGGACCCTCGGGTACCTCGATCACGTCGCCGAGGACTGTCACGTCGCTTCGCGAATCAAGGTAGCTCACAGCGAGTTCGATATCGCCGACAGTGAAGCAGAGATGGTTGGTACCGATGTCGACCAACCGCGGTGGGGGTTGATGGGGCCAATCCGCTGATACGAAATCCACGACCCCCGACAATCCGATCGGTACGGAGACACGTCCGGGGTATCTTACGACGCGGTTCGCACCCAGGAGTGAAGCGAAGAAGTTGGCGGCGGCGTCCGCATCGGGAACGGTGACACCGACTGTGGACAAGGCATCTTCGACATTCGCGGTCACGGTCATGGGATCAGCAGTACCTTTCCTCGGGTTCCGCCCGCGGCCAGCAGAGCGTGGGCTTGGGGTGCTTCGTCGAACCGGAATGTTCGGGCGACAGGGACGGTGACCGAACCGGTCGATACCAGTTCGGCGAATGATTCGAGGCCCGAGCCGTCCTCGTCGACATAGCTTTTCGCCGGTGTGATTCCACGTTGCGGTGCGGGTTGCTCGTTGTCGTCGATGGAGATGAAGGCGCCGTCGTCTCGCACACTGTCGACGGATTCGGCAATACCCGCCGTGTCGACGATGGCGTCGTACTCCTTCTGCGGCAGGTCGACGGGACTCGCTATGACCCGGCTGAGGCTGAGGGCCAAGAGTTCGTCAGTGTCGCTCTCGCGAGCGAGGGCTTCGACGCGGTGTCCCCGCGAGATCAGCAGCGCCGACGCTATTCGGCCCACCGCGCCGGCAGCACCGGTCACCAACACCGTGGATTCTGGTGCAAGGTCGAGTTTCTCGAGGCATTGCACAGCGGTGAGCGCTGCGAGTGGGATCGCTGCAGCGTGCTCGAGGGTGACGTTCGACGGAGCGGGTGCGAACAAGGACTGGTCGGCGGTGACGCGTTCGGCATAGGTTCCGTAGCGGTGTGCCGGTTGCGCGATCATTCCGATGACGCGGTCTCCTGGCGTGAAGCGTGTTACCGCGGATCCGACTGCGATAACAGTTCCGGAGACGTCCCATCCCAATACGGCTGGGAAGTGCAACTCGATGGGCAAGAACCCCGAACGGGTCTTCAGATCGACAGGGTTGACGGCAGCGGCTGCAACGGAAACAGTGACGTCTCCGGGGCCGGATGTCGGCTCGTCAACCTCGGTGAGAGTGAGAACGCTTGGGTCGCCGGTGGCTTCGATTGCGATGGCTTTCATGCGATTCCTTTCATGAGACCTTGCGTTGGAGAATGATCGACGGCGTAGCGGGCATTCGCTTCGGCTGCAGTCAGAACCAGTCCGCCGTCGACGGTAACGGTGGTCCCCGTGAGATAGCTCGAACCGGACCCGGCGAGGAACGCCGCGGCTGCTGCGACCTCGTGCACACCGGCCGGACGCCCCAACGGGATAGCGGGGCGATCGATGTCCGCATACGAGGATTCGTCATCGATGCCGTTCATCGCGGTGGCGGTTTCTCCCGGTGCGACGGAATTGACGCGCACTCCGTGGGGCGCGAATTCGAGGGCGAGGACACGACTCGACGCCGCCAATGCGGCCTTGCTGGCGCAGTAGATTGCACCGCCGGTGATGGGGACCGTGTCATGGATCGATGTGATGTTGACGATCGATCCTGCGATACCTCGCGCGATCATCCGGCGCCCCACCGACGAGGCCAACGCAAGTGGGGTGATCGAATTGACGGCCATGACCTCGCGCATTCGATCGATGGCGAGTGCATCTGCGGGTGATCGATCGTTGATTCCGGCATTGTTTACCAGGCAGTGGATCTCACCCAGTTCATCTGTGCATCTCAGAACGGCGTCGACTGTCGATTCGGCATTGCGCAGGTCCAGTTGCAGGGGAACGACGTCGATGCGGAACTGCGCATTTAGTTCGCTCACCAACCGTGCGATGCGATCGAGACCATTGCCGTATCCGAGGACGAGGTTGTGACCCTCTTTCGCAAGCGCGAGCGCGATTGCCCGGCCGATACCACTACTCGCTCCGGTTATCACTGTGTATTCGAGCTCACTCAACAGAGATCACCACCTTCGGCCGTGTCCTGTGGCCTTCGAGACGATCGAATGCGGACTGTGCTTCGGTCAGAGGAACCACACTGTCGATCAATGCGGTCAATGCCGGGCGAATCAGCGGGAACAGTTCCGCGGCTCGGCGGTAGTGATCTACCCCGTGACGTACTCCGATGATCGAAATGCCGGCCAGCGCAACCGCTCCGGGATCGATCGATTCCGTGTGCGCCGCGACGCCTACGAGGATGCACTTGCCTCCCGGACGGAGAACGCCTACGGCGGTACCCAGCGCACCGGCGCCGCCAGACGCCTCCACGACCACGTCGTACTGCCCGGTCAGGTGTGTGGCATCGGTGAAACTGTGTGTGACGGTGCCGGAGTCGAGGTGTTCGATCGACCGGGGTTCGAGAACGTCGACGGTGATCGGGTATCGACTCAGCATGGCGATGGACAAGCTGCCGATCGTGCCCGCGCCGACGACGAGAACCCGATCACCCGGCGACACCGAAGCAGCGTCGAGCGCCTCGAGCACCGTCACGAGCGGCTCGATGAGAACGTGCTCCGGTTCGACTGTGACGCGACCGAGTGAAACGACCGTGCGCCGCGGCATGCGGAGGAATTCGGCTGCGGCACCAGGATGTTCGTATAGCCCGACCTCACGCAGATCGGAGCATTGGTTGCGTCGTCCGGCCCCGCAGGCCGAACACGCCTGGCAGAAAATCATCGTGCTCCCGGTGACTACGTCACCCGCCGACAGATCGTGAATATTCGGGCCGGTCTGCTCTACGGTGCCCACCCATTCGTGCCCGAAGTGATGCGGAAACGACGTAAGGCCATCAGTGAGGTATGACGACGTGCCGTGCAACAACTCCAGATCCGTACCGCACAGACCGACATAGGCAACCTTGACGACGACATCGTCAGGCCCGCAGTTGGGACGGTCGATCGTCACGATCGACACGGAACGGGGAGCGTCGATCATCGCAGCTCTCATGGCTTTCACGTCACGCTCCGAGCAGTGCGCCGACTGACGAACAGCAGCAGTACTGCGCCCGCCGCGAGGACTGCCCCGATAGCAGGCAGGACTGCAACGCTGTTGCCGCCGGACAGAGCGATCGAGCCGATCCACGCGCCGGCAGCATTCGCAAGTTGGAATCCTGCAATGTTGACCGTGGCAGCAAGGTGCGGGGCTTCGCTTGCAGCACCGATGAGTTTCGAGGCGAGCGGCGGAATAATGGAAAAACCGGTAGCACCGAGTACGAACATCCAGGCGAAGGCAAACCAAGACGTTCCGCCGAAGACGAAGAGAGCGAGAAGTGCCAACGCGAGCGCGGTCAACGCGATGTACAGCGTTTTGTTCAGGTCCTTGTCTGCGTAGTAACCACCGAGTTGATTGCCGACAACAGACCCGACGCCGAATACGAACAACACCACCGTCACCGTCGACACCGAGATGCCGGCATGCTCGGTGAGATACGGCGAGATGTAGGTGAACACCACGAAAAGCGCTGCCTGACTGAGAGCGGTCAGCCCGATCGCCCACAGAACTGGGCCCCGGGTGAACACCCGTAGCTCTGAGCTGACGTTGCCGGTCTGGTGCGAGGGAGCGGCGTTGCGCGTCGAGGCGATCAGCGCAGCGGTGACCAGCAGTTGGAAAACGGCGATGATCGCAAAAGACCAGCGCCAACCCAGTTGTGTACCGATGAGAGTTCCCAAGGGGACGCCGAGGACCGTCGCCAGGTTCAGTCCGAGGGTGACGCGGGCGATCACACGCCCTTGGAATTCAGGCGCCACCAACGACGTCGCCAGCACCAGGCACAGAGCGAAGAACGTCGCGTGTGGCAGAGCAGTGATGATCCGAA
This sequence comes from Rhodococcus sp. ARP2, assembly GCF_001029585.1. Classification (NCBI taxonomy): domain Bacteria; kingdom Bacillati; phylum Actinomycetota; class Actinomycetes; order Mycobacteriales; family Nocardiaceae; genus Rhodococcus; species Rhodococcus sp. ARP2. The sequence goes on from NZ_LEKE01000054.1 coordinate 95,862, forward strand.
ATATCACCATGGTTGCGAAGTTCGGTGCCAGCGCAGTTCCGATGTTGCCGATGACGAAGAGAGCCATCAGAGCCGCGATGAGAGGTGTCCGCGGCACCCTGGTGGTAGCGATCGTCAGTAGAGGGCCACCGATGACCACTGTGACGGCATAGATGGTGACGAGCAGTCCGGCTGTGGAGGTGCTGACCCCGAGGTCGGTGGAGATGTCCGGAAGTACGCCGGCCACAAGGTATTCGACAGTGCCGACGCCGAACACTGCCAGGAGCATCCAGATTATTGCGGCATTCGCGTTGGTAGAGCGAGCCGTTGTCGTCAATTCGTGCGGAGTTTCGACCACCATGGCCTATCCCTTCTCGTATCCGGTGTATTCGACGACTGCGCATCCCCATGTGAACCCGACGCCGATGCCGGTGAGCATGATCCGGTCTCCAGGGTGCAGGGCCTTGCTGCGGCGGAGCAGGTCGAGGCCCAGTAGTGGGTCGGCAGCACCGGTGTGGCCGATGGTTCTGCCGAGTTCGACCAAGGTCTGCTCGGCGCGGATCTTCAGCGGCTCGAAACATTGTTTGCGGAGTAGGACGTTGCCGAAATTCGGTACGATCCAGGTGGCGATGTCACCGTGATGAGTGGCGGCATCACCCAAAGCTGTTTCAGCGCATCGAGACAGAGCGGCCGCGTTGCGTGACCAGAACTCGTCGATGGAGTGAGTCTCGGTGAAGCCCCCCACCCGTGCTCGGAGATCGATCGGGTCGGCGGTGCCGTAGACAGGCATGCTTGTGCGCTCGTGCCCGCGGTGCATCTGCTCGAGGTGTGCATCAGTGACTACGGAAGTCGAAAGAATACGAAAGGGACCCGGATCCGGGCCGATGACAGCAGCGGCCGCGCCGTCTCCGTAGGCGAGACCGCTGTCGGAATTCCACCGGTCGAACAGGGGGAGACGCCAAGCGTCGGATGCAGTTACCAGGCCTTTGCCGTGTCCGTCGAACCAGCGGCCGATCAGTTCGATTCCGACGATTGCTCCGGCGCAGGCTGTTCGGATCTCGATCGGCAGGCAGTCGTCGATGCCAAGTTCGTTCTGAATGTAGGCGCCGCAGTTCCACGCCTCCAGGCCGTTGTGCAGAACCACTGCATGCACGAGTAGGTCGATTTCGTTGCTGCTGATTCCGCTGTCGGCCAACGCAGCTCTGCCTGCGAAGACTGCCATCTCCGGCGCGGATTCGCCGATATCAGGGTCCGACACTGCAACCGAAGTCTGTCCGGTCTTCTGCTGTTCGACGGGATCGAACCGTCCTTCGGTCACCATGTCGGAGGCTTGTTCCCGCCTGTCCGGTAGGTATGAGCCGAAGCCTTCGATGTAGAGGCCGCCCCACCTCATGACGCGACCTTCGTCACCGACGTCTCACGGACGCGTAGCTCGTCGCTCTTCCTGTTCAAAAGGGCGGAGGCAGAGTTGATTCCGTCGATCGTGACATCATTGACGAAGTGGTGTCCACCGATCCCGACCGGCAAAGGCAGCCGTTGCCGCCCGTCCCGATGACGCACTGTGTCGGCCAATGCGGCGCCGAGGACGCCCGGTGTGGACAAGACGTCGTTCCAGGTGGGAAGGCCGAGGCGCCTCATTACAGTCAGGACGCGATCAAGTTCAGCTTCACTGATACTTCCCCGCAAATAACCCAGTGCAGACGTCAATGCCATGTCGACAGCTACGGCTTCACCGTGCAGAAGTTCCGGTAGTGCTTCCATCTCGAGCGTGGGCGAGAATGTGTGGCCGTAGTCGACGCAGCGTTCGAGGCAGGATTCCCACAGATTGGGCTGCAGTTCCTCGAGCATCAGGTGGATCGACTCGGCGATGACTTGTGTTGCTGCTGTGTCGAGTTCGTCGGAAGAGCCCTGAAACCTGTCATCGATCAATCGTTCCCCGAAGATTTCCAGCAGTTCGAAGAGGTCGAAGGATTTGATCAAGGCCATCTTGAGTATCTCGGCAAGGCCGTTGGACAAGTGTCGGTTGTCGAGGGTACGCAGGAATGCTCGGTCGACAAAAGTTGCCAGGGCCGGTGCATACGTCCCCAGTCGATTCTTGCCCATGCCGTAGTTGACTCCGGTCTTGACGCCGACCCCGGCGTCGACGAGGCCGATCAGTGTGGTGGGGACCCGGATGTACGGCGTTCCGCGGCGGTAGACGCTCGCGGCGAAACCGACAATGTCGAGTAGAACACCCCCGCCGATCGCGATTACCGGCTCCCTGCGTCGGTCGATGCCGAATCCGTTCATCGCGTCGACCACCCGCACCGCAGAACCCCACTCTTTGACCGTCTCGTCGGCTCGCATCGGTACGAAGGATGCTCGTATTCCGTGGTGTTCGAAGTAGCCTCGAATTCTATCCCCGTGAATTCGGTCGACGTTCGCGTCGATGATGATCAAGCGTCGGTCTCCGCGGTGTAGCGACGCTGCGCTGCACCCGTCGAGTAGTCGAGTGCTGTCCTTGGCGAACAGATTTCGTGCGGCAATCACGTGATACTCGACCTGTTTGACCGCTTCGACCTTCCATGTCGAATCGGTGGCCGCGCTGTGGCTGAGACCCAGTTTGAATGAAGCGGCACTACGCATGTCGATCCCCCTAGACGGTGTGAAAGAGCGTTCGCGAGCTGTGTCAGCAGTACGGCGGTACTTCAGTGAACGAAATGAACTTTCGAGGAGAACAGTAGGACATTCGCATAGTGATCGCTACAAGAGTAGAATAGATCACATTTGGATCGGTAGATGCTGCGGAATTGGGAGGTTGCATGGCCGGGGTGCCGGGACAAGGGCGGAAGTTCGACGTAGACGCGGCCTTGGACAAGGCGATGTATGCCTTCTGGGAGCACGGCTACGAGGGGACATCCGTTGCCATGTTGACTGCTGCGATGCAGATAAATCCACCGAGTCTCTACAGTGCTTTCGGCGGCAAGGAAGGAGTGTTCTTTGCCGCCGTCGATCACTACAACGCGACTCGCGGCGACTTCATGGACCGGGCGTTCGCCGAAGAGCGCGAGGCATCCGAATTGATTCGCCGCCTCTTGAACGACGCGGCGTCCCATTACACCGACGAGTCTTGTCCGGGTGGTTGTCTGATCATCAGCGCGGCGGTCAGCGTGACCGACGCCAACAGTCACATAGCAAACCGATTGCGCGACATGCGAAATGCCAACGTGGTGTTGCTGTCGCAGAGGATCGCAGCCGATATCGCCAACGGACTCATGCCCGCTGACTCCGATCCCGAGGACCTTGCCGAGTTCATCGGTGTAGTCATCCAAGGCATGTCTCAGCGCGCCCGAGACGGTGCAACACAGAGGCAATTGGAACTCGTAGCGAACAGGTCTTTCGACTCGCTGAACTTCTCGAAAGACCTCATCGGCTGAACAGATTTCAGTTGACGGTCGGGGGTCGAGCTGGATTGGGCGATGGAGAGCATCGAGGTCGGTCCTAGTGACCTTCTATCCCAATGTAATTCGTCACTGACCGTGATGGCTGTCGGTTCGTTGGAGGAAGGGGCGGGGCCAGGCGCCGAGTGCGAGAACGGCGAGGATCGTCTGGGCCAATCCAGTGGTGAAGAAGATGCCTTGCAGCGGCGACCAGACGAGGATCATGGCGATTTCGACGAAGATCCAGATCATCATCGTCAGGCCGGCGGCGGCGTGCAGGCCCCATGCCAGGCGGAACCTGTTGTGCTGAGCGAAGAGTGCGACGGCTTGGATGCCTCCGACGACGACGCCGAGGAGGATTCCGGGCCAGAAGTATGAAGGGAAGACGGTTCCCTCGATCCACTCCGGAGGCAGGCCCATCCCGCCGCCGATCGTCAGGCCCGCCATTCCTACGAGCGCAGATAGCAGGTTGAGCCACGCGATGGCGGACAGACCGATCCGGAGACCCCGTGGAGGGAGCGATGTGGACGTCATGCCTGACAACGATAGAGAGGGTCAGTCGAGCCCGTCCATGTTCCTGCGCGTTGCCGCGCTGGCAGCGTCGGCATCACCCGCGACGATTGCTTCCACCAGATCTCGGTGGGCAGCGGCTTCGTCGTCGATGGATTGGGGGTTTCGTGCCGTGACGTCGGTGATCACGTCCAGGGCCGAGTTGCGGAGCGTTTCGATGAATGAATCGAACACCATCGACAACACGCTGTTGTGCGCAGCATTCACCACGGCGCGATGTAGTTCCATGTCAGCGTCGACAAATTCTGTTGGTGTCGAAGCATTTTCACGGGCTTCGAGTGCTGCCCGTAACAGGTCGACGTCGGCAGAGGTCCGACGCATGGCAGCCAGGCGGCCAGCTTCCACTTCCAGAAGTCGGCGTACTTCGTAGACTTCGCGGCGGTCCGAGCGTTTGAGTTCTCGCTCGAGTTCTGTGACCGGAGTCGAGGACATGACGTAGGTGCCGGATCCTTGATGAGAGTAGAGCTGTCCTGACGCGATCAGTGCACGCACGGCTTCCCTGCCGGTCGAACGCCCGACTCCGAGGAGCGTGCTCAGATCCTGCTCGTTCGGGATTTTCGTCCCGACCGGCCATTCGCCGTCGCCGATGAGGCGCGCAAGTTCGTCTGCGGCTTTCTGTACCAGTGACTGCTGCTTGACCTGGCGCACTGCCATGTGTCTGCTCCTGACTGACTCGGTGAACCGCCGTGGAGCGGCCCACCGAGTGACACTTCATGTCCTCCGATGAATCTTCAGACTACGGTGCAGTCTGTCGGGTTATCGAAGGGCGATGACGTCGAGTTCGCGCTCCGTCTCGTCTTCCGGGTCGAGGCGTCGATCGCGCAAGGTGAATGCGATGACGGCTCCGACCAACAGCACTGCAGTTGTCGCCCCGATCGCCATGCGCGGTCCGAAGTGATCTGCCAGGTAACCGAACAGCGGAGAGGCGATGCCTCCCACTGACATTGCGAGTCCGAGTGTCACCCCACTTGCCGTGCCGGGGCGGTTCGGTAGGTAGTCCTGCGCCAACGTCACCTGTGGCGCGAAGGGCAAGAACATCGCGAATCCGAGACACACGATTCCAAGTTCGGCAATTACCACGTTCGGAGCCGCGGCGAGCAATGCCAGTGATGGTACGGCAAGCAGGTAACCGAGTCGGATGGATGCACGTCGACCACGACGGTCCGCGAGGACTCCGCCCAGTAGCGTGCCGGCCGCGCCCGCCAAGGTGAAGGAGGACAACACGATTGCTGCACTCGAGGACGATCCGTTCAGTCCGTTGAGTACGTACGGTGAGACCAACGACAGCGTGGTCACATATGGAATTGACCAACACACCGTTACCAGCACGAGTCGGGTGAACGAGCGCCAATCATCTGACACGGGACCGTTCGCTGCTAGCTGCGAACTCAACGACTGGGCTGATTCGGCGTCCGTGCCCGTGCCGGCCGATCGTGATTGGGCGACGATCCACCAAATAGCCGCTACCACTGCAGGAACTGCGAGCAGGTAGCCGCCGGACAATCCGAGCGAACCGACCACGAGCGTGACGAACGGTGGCGCCAGTGAGGCTCCCAACGTGCCGCCCACGGAGAACACGCTCATGGCCTTCTGCGAGTGACCTCCAGCTGCGCGTGCCAAATTTGTGGCGGGCGGATGGTATGCGGCAATGCCGATGCCGGCCAAAGCAATTGCCAGCCAAGTGACGATGTAGGTGGTGCTCATCGCGGCCACGACAATTCCCGTTGCGGCCGTCACAAAACCTGTGGGTACCAGCCAATTCCGGCTCTTTCGATCGACCAGCATGCCGAATGCGGGTTGCACGACACTGGATAGTCCGGTCGCGGCGAGCGTGATTCCGGCAACCGCGGAGTAGGAATATCCGCGTTCCAGCATCATGAACGGCAACAGTGCAGGCACAGCCCCCTGGTACAGATCGTTCACGACGTGTGTGCCGGTGAGAAACGCAACTTGCCCCTTCTTCATCTCCTTGGGCATCCCTTCGTTCAGGTCTTCAAGTCCTCAGGTCCTCTGAGGACTTGAAACCTACATGAACCCACGGACGCACGGTTGTGTTGGAGACCTGGATCTCATTCACGACGACTGCCTAACTCGCAGCAGTCGCGGCATTGCGGGCGGCGAGTTGTGCGAAAGCGTGGGTCAGTTCTGCCGGGCCGACGACATCGATGTCGGTGTCGAATCGGTTGAAGGAGGCTGCCAGCGCCGTCCAGGACCATGATCCGGCTTCGAGGCTGCACTGGTCGGGGCCAAGATCTTCGACGGCGCCGTCCTCGACAAAGGGAAGAACATAACTGGCTGGTCGATGGAGAACGACCTTGCCGTGGCACGGCCATTTGTTGATATGTTCCGATCCATTGAAGCGTGCGGCCACGTATTCGCTCACGTCACCGCCGGGGATCCCCTTCGGTGTGAACCGCGGGCCGTTCGGGGTGCGTGGAGTGATGCGATCGGCGCGGAAGATTCGCCAGTCGTCTCGCTCGAGATCCCACGCGACGAGGTACCAGCGACGCTTGGAGGTCACCAGATGATGTGGCTCCACGCGGCGTGGGGGTGTTATTTCGATGTTGTCGGTTGAGCGGCCGTTCGAGTAGTCGAAGCGGAGCACCTCGCGAGCGCGCACCGCTGCGGAAATCGCTACGAGCACCTCAGGGGACACCGAGTCTGCGTCGCTGGAATCGGTCGAAATCGTGGTGAACGTGAGTGCGTCGAGGCGATGGCGCAGACGCGACGGCATCACTTGCCGCAAGGTGGTCAGCGCACGCACTGCGTCCTCTTCGATGCCGACGCCGGTCAGCGTCGCCGCCTGCAGAGCGACTGCCAAGGCGATGACCTGATCGTCGTCGAACAGCAGGGGTGGTAGCCTCGCTGCCGGCGTCGAGTCGGTATCCGCCGTCCGGGCCCATGGTCGCCGCAATGCTGTAACCCATCTCCCGGAGCCGGTCGATGTCGCGGCGGACCGTGCGGTGGCTGATGTCGAGCCGCTCGGCGAGTAGAGCGCCCGGCCAGTCGCGCCTCGTCTGCAAGAGGGACAGCAGATTCAAGAGCCGAGTGGTGGTCGCCATGTCGTGAGACTACGACGAGTCTAGGACGAAAACAGTCCTATACGGCTGTGAGAGTCGACGTTGTCAGGGAAAACCCGGGCGACGTTCGTACTAGGAGCAGACATGAGCATCAAGACAACGACCCACCTCAACTTCCGCGGAGACGCCCGCGCGGCTCTGGAGTTCTACCAGTCCGTCTTCGGTGGCCAGGTCACGATCGCAACCTACGGCGACTTCGGAATGCCCAAGGATGTGCCTGGCGCTGAGAACATTGTGTTCGGCCAAGTCGAAACCGCGGACGGCTTCAGCGTGATGGCGTACGACATCCCAGGACAGTCGGGCGGTTCGACCGCCAATGCCGGCACGACGCACCGCGAGAACGGCACCACGATCACCGACCAACCGTTCTTCGTCTCGGTTCGCGGTGAATCGCTCGAAGAGGTGCAGGGTTACTGGGCCAAACTCTCTGTCGGTGGATCCATCATCGAGGGTCTTGCCGCGGCGGCGTGGAGCCCCGGATTCGGCATGCTCACCGATGCGTTCGGGGTGACGTGGATCCTCGACGTCGCTGCCGGCGAAAAGCCGGCCTGATCATTCAGACGACAAAGCCGCTGGCACCGAAAGGTGTCCAGCGGCTCCAGCGCGTCGGTGCCCGTCTTGCGCCTCTCGGCAAGTGGCCACTCGAAGTGGCAATTCTGGGGTGGTACCCGGGGCAAAGAATCGAACACCGACACCCTCTACAACGAACTTCTACGCAGAGTTATTCCACGCTGACTTGTATCGCTGTCAGTCGTGGCCGTGCCCACCGCTCAGCTTCGGCAGAGCCGGGCGACAACGGCTTCGATTGTCTGAGGTGCGCGTCGTAGCACCTCGAGGACTGCCTAAGTGTCGAGATGCCCTGGTCAGTAGGCGAAGCACGAGAACGGCTCAGGCCCCCATCTCGGTGTGAGATGGGGGCCGACGTGAGAGTCGGAATCAGCCAGTGACGCCGGTCAATTCGTTCGGGGCGTGATCGAGGGTGGTCTCGGTCAGGATGCTGCCGTCCTCGAGGTCGACGGCGATCAGCTTCTTCGACGTGGGATCGGTGACGTACGCGGTGTGGTCTTCCACGAAGAGTGCCGGCCTGGGCTCTTGCCACTTGGTGGGCTCGGTCCATGCGTCGATGACGGCGATCTTCTTGGTGACGACGCCGGTGTTCGGGTCGATGACGTGGATGGCGCCGTCGGTGCCGAGCACCAGTGCCTCTCCGTGCGGTCCGCGGCCGAGTGAGCGGAAGGTGTAGCTGGTGCCGAGGTCGACGAGCTTGAGTTCGGACGTCGTCGTGTTGGTCAGCGAGACCCGTTGCGGACGTTCGAGTTCGGCGTCCTTGTCAGTCTTGTAGTCACCCAGGACGATGTCCGACTCCTCCGAACCTGCTTGATTTCCGATGCGGCCGTATGCATCCGGACTCTGGACCTTGGTGATCGCTCCGTTCTTGTACACGAGCAACCCGTCCTGGCAGCCCAGCACGATGGCTTCGCCGGCAGCGGCTGCTTCGCCGTGGACACCGGGGCACTGTTCGTTGCGCAGGATTTCCTTGCGGTCGGCATCGAGGATGGCAATGCCGTTGCGGGACTCCGAATTTCCGATGGTCGTCAACAGGCTGCCGTCGGCAAGTGCGACCGCAACGCCGTGATGGGGTTCTGGCGTGGTGTACGTCTCGACGCGGGGTTGGCGTTTTGCCAACTGTGCCGGATCGAAGATCTCGACGAGTCCCGAGCCGTCGTTGAAGAGAACGGTTTTTCCGGCATGGCGTACAACGTGTCCGGGTTCGTTGGCTGCGAACTCGACCTCGGACATCGCGGGATCGGCTGTGTAGTAGTGGGAATGGTCGCCGTGGGCCGAGGACCACGTGCCGGTGTCGAGCACCTTGAACGCCTCACCCGACGAGATCATGACGTGGCGACCGTCGCCGGCCGGGTTGAGTCGCGTGAAGCCGTCGATCTTGGTCTCGCCGACCACGTCGAGCGACGTTGCATCCAGCACCAGGACGCCACCGTCGTACGAGACTGCGAGACGCGGTGTTGCCGAGGCTTGTTCGGTGGGTGCGGACGCGGTTGTCGTGGTGGTCTCCGACGGGGCCGAGTCCTTGTTGTCGGACGAGCAGCCCGTGACGAGGGCGAGTGAGAGGCCAACTGATGTGGCAAGGGTGAGGCGCCGCGACATGCGGGTGTTGAGGTGCATGGCTATAGATCTACTGCTTAATGTAAATGATTGTCAAAGTCGAGTATGCGAATGTTCGCATGCCAGGGCAGTCGTCACGGGATCAGGAATGTACTGGAGATCGCCTGGCGTGCGCCGAATATCCGGTGCTGGTGCGTTCACTTTGGGTATAGCGCTAGTTCAACTAGGCATTAGTGCACCGATGTCGGCAGGAACATGCTGTAGATCACATCGGTCGATCGAAAGCTGGAGAGCAATGGCGCAGTTCATGTTGATTCATGGCGCAGGACACGGAGCCTGGTGCTGGGACTATGTGGTCGAGGCGCTGGAGAGACGTGGGCACACGGCTCTGGCTACCGATCAACCGGGCTTGGGTCGAGACACGACGGAAGCTGAAGAAATAACTTGGGAATCAACGCTTTCCAAGCTGTCGGCTGAGCTGGTTCAACTGCCTGGGGACGTGATACTTGTCGGCCACTCGATGGGCGGAACACTGACGGCACAACTGACGGAAATGCATCCGACGCGTGTTGCTGCTGCCGTCTACCTGGCCGCAACCCTGCCTGGGGACGGGGAATCCTGCCTGAGTAGTTCGCAAGAGGACAGTAGCGCTGCGCGGTTGTTCTTCGCCTGCGATGAACTCGGGATCGACCCTGAGGTTGCCTTGAAGTTGTACCCGATGCTCTTGTTCGGGGACTGCGCCGACGAGGTGGCGCGAGAATCGATGTCAAACCTTCGCCCGCAACCGATGAGTGTTTTCAGTGGTTCGGTGTCGCTGACGCCGGAACGGGAAGGGTCTGTGTCTCGCTACTACATTGAAACCCTTCGCGATCTTGTCATCACTCCTGCACATCAACGTGAGATGGTCTCCCGGCGCTCCTGTGAGAGGGTGTTTACCTTGACGACGGGGCATTCCCCCATGCTCGCGGCACCTGAGGACGTTGCCGATATCCTCGACGAAATCGCCCGAGGTCTGCCGAATTCAACTCGTTCCTGAGATCCTGACCCGGTCGAGTAGGGCGGACTCGACATCGCGAGTCCGCCCTACCTGCCGAGGGGGTTACCGGTTCTTGAAGAACGAGACGTCGTCGTTGCCGATGAGGTCAGGGACCGTCCAGCCGTCGAGGTCGTATTCACTCAGGCACTGCTCGGCCAGTCCCTTCATGGAACTTGCGTGTCCACGATTCTGGGCTGCGAACAGCAGTTCCGCCTTGACGTTTTCGTGATTGCCGGAGTAGTTGCGCTCGTAGAGCTCGTGGCGCCCGCCGAACTCCGTACCGATCGAATCCCACAGCGCCTTCATGACTTTCACGCGGTCTACGGCGGTGATGCCGTCCGAACCACGAACGTACTTGTCGAGGTACGGACGCACGTCCGGGCTCTTGAAGTCGAGTGAACTCGAAGGCAGGTAGATCAGGCCCGACGCGACGTCCTGTTCGATGATCTCCTTGATCCGCGGGTACCCCTGGATCATGAACATTCGATAGGTGAGGCCGTACTCGAGCTTCGGTATCACCGAATCGCCGACCCACTGTTCGGGATCGCGTGCCATCGATTCGGTCAACGACCAGAAGAGGTTTCGCCACCCGATTACTTCGCCGACACGGGTTTGGACTCCGCGGAAGCCGCCGGCGCCGGTGGCTTCGAGTGCTTTCATCAACAGTCCGGCGATGAAGTCGAGCTTGACGGCCAGGCGAGTGCAGCCCTGAAAGGTGAAGCGCGGCAGGAAACCCGATTGAGGGAAGAATGCGTTGATCCGGTCGACGTCGCCGTACATGAAGACGTTCTCCCATGGAACCAACACCTTGTCGAAGACGAAGATGGTGTCGTTCTCGTCCATGCGGCTCGACAGCGGGTAATCGAACGGACTGCCCATCACCGCAGCATGTTCGGTGTACGAGGTGCGGCAGATCAGCTTCACACCCGGAGCGTCCATCGGTACCGTGCAGATCAAGGCGAACTGCTTCTTCTTGATCGGCAGACCGTAGTGAGCGATGAAGTTGTAGTTCGTGATCGCCGATCCGGTGGCGACCACCTTGGCTCCGCTGACGATCAAACCGGCGTCGGTTTCCTTCTCCACCTTCATGAAGACGTCGCCGACTTCGTCAGGTGGAAGTTGGCGATCCACCGGGGGATTGATGATCGCGTGGTTCCAGTACAGAACCTTCTCCTGCGATTCGCGGTACCAGCGCTCGGCGTTGTCCTGGAACGGTGCGTACAACTCCTTGTTGGCGTGGAGGGTTCCCAGGAAACTTGCCTTGTAGTCGGGGGAGCGGCCCATCCAGCCGTAGGTCATACGTGCCCACGTCGCGATGGCGTCGCGTTCCTTGAGCAGATCAGCCGACGACGTCGGAGTGCGGAAGAACGGCATGGTGACACCGCCGTTGCCCGTGTCCGTCGGAACGGTCAAGGCGTCTACGTGCTCGCCCGTGTGCAGAGCGTCGTACAGCCTTGCGGTCATGCGGATCGGATTCCGGAAGGCGGGGTGCGTCGTGACGTCCTTGACGCGATCACCGTGAAGCCAGATCTCGCGACCGTCCTGCAGGCTCGAGATGTACTCGTCGCCCGTCATCGGCCGGGTGGCGAAGTTCTTCGTGCGGTTGGCTTCGCTGTCGGCGGCCGGATTGACCTGTGGCGCTCCGGAATCTGCGGGGTCGACGCCGGTGGGAGGAATTTCGGTGGTCGTCATGGCAAAGCCTTTCAGATCGTTTGGGGTGCGGGCTGAAGATGAATCGGGGTGAAGGAAGTGGTGGCGTCGAACCATCCGCTGTGGGGGTCGTCCTGACTGCCGTTCCAGACTGTGGTCGACGAGGTGGCGCCTAGGTCGTGAAAAGTGCTTCGGTAGAACAGAAGCGGATCCTTGCCACTCGACTGCGCATCGACGATCTCACCGATGAAGATGATGTGGTCACCGCCGTCGTACTCCTTCCACGGGACGCACGAGATAGTTGCTGCGGCGCCGTCGAGCAGGGGGGCGGTCGGTCCGTCGATCCACTTCGGTTCGGTGCGCTGCGGTCGGCCGGCAAAATGCATGGCCGTGTCCACTTGGTCGGCGGCAAGGATGTTGACGGCAAACGGCGCGTTGCCGAGGTAGCCGCACGCCTTGGACTTTCGCGTCATCGTGATCTGGCACAGGCGTGGTTCCAGGGAGATTGCCGTGAATGCGGTGACGGTGGCTCCGTGTGGTTGACCGTCGGCATTGGTACAGGTGATGACGGTGACGCCGCTCGCGAATTGGCCGAAGATGCCTCGAAGCTGATTTTGTTCCATGACCGGACCTCCTTGTCGGATGGCTGGTGAGTGAGGGTGCCGCGAAGTGCGGGAGGCGGAGGTGCTGGACGACTCGCGCCGGGAGTGAAGACGAACGTACGGCGAGCGCGGCGTTCGGTCGATCCGTACAGCGCGGTGTCTATCCGGATTGCGCACCCGATCGAAGCCTGTATCCGTTTCCTCTTGGAAGTGACCGGGGACACAGTGTTCAATGATGTTCAGCGCTCATGCTCGGCAATGTGGCTGGTCACGGGTTTGGAAGGTGAAGAAGGACGATGGTCGACTCCAAGATCGGTACAGCTCCCCGCGACTGGGACGAGGCGTGTGATGCGGTTTCGGACGCCTATTTTCCGCACACGCTCACGCCGTTGTCACGGCACGCGGCCAGCGGAGTCGGGGTGTGCACCGCCGAGTTGGGACCGCTGAGGATCGCTCATATTCGATGGGGAGCAGACGTCGCGGTCGAATCCGAGCATCCCGGTGCCTACGGGGTGAACATCCCGCTCTCGGGCGAGCTCGAGTCGGTGTTCGCGGGCTCGCACGTGCTCTCGACGGAGGGCGTTGCGACGGTGTGTCCGCCCGACATCACCACAAGAATCACGCGGTGGAGCGCGGACTGCGAAATTGTCGGAGTCCGGATGGACCGTCAGTACCTCGACCGCGAGATGGAGAAGGTACTCGGCCGGCCCGGAATGCACTTGCCTGATCAGGTGGATCTTCGGGGAGACGACGGAGCCAGATGGCTGAAATTTGTTCGCTCACTGTCGGATCAGATACTCGGCCCGGTCGGGGTGCTGCACAACGAACTGGTGGCAGCTCAGCTCTCCGGTGCCGTGGTCACGGCATTCGTCCTCGCTGCAATGCCCGAAAGTGAGGACGCGGTGCGACACGCCAGGCCACGCATCGTCAAGCGGGTGCTCGACGAGATGCACGACGACCCGGCCCGCGTGTGGACCGCAGCAGAGATGGCCGAGGTGGCGGGCGTCAGCGTACGGAGATTGCAGGAGGGATTTCGGCAGTACGTGGGCCGGAGTCCATCGGAATGCCTGCTCGACATCCGCCTCGAGCGGGTCCACGCAGATCTGGTGGATGCCGACGACTCGACGACGGTCACCGATGTCGCTGTGAGATGGGGTTTTACGCACACCGGACGATTCGCGTCGTCTTTTCGGCGTAAGTACGGTGTGTTGCCTTCCGAAGTATTGAGAAGTTAGCTCCGGTATCCCATGTCTGCGCTGAGTTGATTCGCCTTCTCGACGAGGAACGGTGCGACGTCGGTGCGGAAAGCTTCCGGGGTTGTCCTGCCTGCCGAGGTCGAACACGCTGCCACGCCGACGACGCTTCCGCCGGCGTCGCGGACGGGGGCGGCGAGGGAAATCAGGCCGTCTTCCAGTTCCTCGGACGTGAGTGCGTAACCCTGCTCACGCACCACTCGAAGTGCGGTGTGGAATGCGCCTTCGTCGGTGATCGTGGTGGGTGTGAGGGCGTCGAACGTGGAGTTCGCGATGACGTTGTCGACGATTTCGGTTGGCGCCCAGGCTAGCAGGGCGCGGCCCATGGAGGTCGCATATGCAGGCACTCTGGTACCGACGCTGACGTTGATGCTCATGATCCGGCGTACGGGTACTCGCGCGGCGTAGACCACGTCGACGCCGTCGAGGACCCCGAGCGACGCCGACTCGTGGGTGTGTTCTGCGATCTCCAACAGGCGGGGGAGCGCCGCCTCGGTCAAGGCATGTGATGCCGAGAAGTGCTGCCCGATGCTCAGAACGCGCGGGGTGAGCGACCACCGACTGTTGTTGCCGGTGACGTATCCGAGTTTCTGCAGGGTGAGGAGGATACGTCGGACCGCGGGGCGGGAGAGGCCCGTTTCGGCGGCAAGATCTGCGAGCGACGGGTTGGGGTTCTTCTCGTCGAAGGCCGTCAGCACAGCGAATCCACGCTCGATGCTCTGGATGTAATCGCGATCGTTCTCGCTCACGGAATGACCTCTCATCTGCGGGTATGCCTGATCAGTGCCCTCGAAGGTTGACAAACCTTGTGACTGGGCGCACAGTACAAGCGTACGCACAGCGTAACAGATGTACGCACAGCGTACAACCAGACTTGGGAAGCCGACTCAGCCCAGCAGTACGGCACCCACCCGGTAACAGCCACACACGGCCCCGAGGAGGACCACATGACCACTTCCGAGAGCCCCACCGCAGTAGGTTCGGGCACGGCCGCCACCGACAAGTTCCTCCAGGAACGAGTCAGCGCGGACACCCCGCCCGAGCGCGTCTCGGCCATCGCCAAGGACGTGCTCGAGGCACTTGCCGGCGTCATCGACAAGCACGGCATCACCTACCCCGAGTACCGCGTACTCAAGCAGTGGCTCATCGACATCGGCCAGTTCGGCGAGTGGCCCCTGTGGCTGGACGTCTTCCTCGAGCACAACGTCGAGGAGGTTGCGTACCGCGGCCAGCACGGCACCAAGGGAAGCATCGAGGGCCCCTACTACGTCGCCGACGCCAAGACGTTGCCATCCAAGTGTGAACTTCCGATGCGTGACAACGAGGTTGGATCGAAGCTGGTCTTCGAGGGCCAGGTTCGCGATCTCGACGGCAACGGGTTGGATGGGGCCACCGTCGAGCTGTGGCATGCGGACGACGAGGGCTACTACTCCCATTTCGCGCCGCACATCCCCGAGGGTAACCTCCGCGGAACGATCGTTGCCGATGATGAGGGGCGCTTCGAGATCACCACGATTCAGCCTGCGCCGTACCAGATCCCGACCGATGGCCCCACCGGTTGGTTCATCGAGAAGGCCGGCTGGCACCCGTGGCGTCCGGCTCACCTGCACCTCATGGTGAAGGCACCCGGCAAGCGCACGATCACTACGCAGCTCTATTTCAAGGACGGTGAGTGGATCGAGAACGACGTGGCAACTGCCACGAAGCCCGAACTGATTCTCGATCCGAAGCCGGGTGCCGATGGAATCAACCGGGTCACGTACGACTTCGTGCTCGACCCGGCCTGATCCACAACTGTTCGAAAGAAAGTGATTTGATGACAGACCTGTCGATCGTCTCCATCGAGACGACCATCCTCGACGTTCCTTTGGTCCGCCCCCACAAGTTCGCCACCACGTCGATGACGGCGCAGCCGTTATTGCTGGTCGCGATTCGCACATCCGACGGTGTTATCGGATATGGCGAAGGTGTCGTTCCGGGCGGTCCGTGGTGGGGCGGCGAATCGGTGGAGACGATGCAGGTCATCATCGAGAAGTACATCGCGCCGGTGGTGGTCGGCAGGCGTGTGGATCAGATCACCGCGATCATGGCCGACATCGAAAAAGTTGTTGCCAATGCACGATTCGCGAAGGCCGCCGTCGACGTGGCGTTGCACGACGCCTGGGCTCGTAGCCTGGGAGTCCCCGTGCACACGCTCCTCGGCGGGGCTTTCCGCGAGAGTGTCGACGTCACGTGGGCACTGGGTGCTGCGCCGGCGGACGAGATCATCGAAGAAGCTCACGAAAAGCTCGAATCACGGCTCAATTTCAGCTTCAAACTCAAAATGGGAGCACTCGATCCAGCGGTCGACGTCGCGCGCATCGTCAGCATCGCGCAGGCGCTCGACGGCCACGCCGGCGTCCGCGTCGACGTCAACGCGCGGTGGGATCGCTTCACGGCGCTGCGGTACCTGCCACAACTCGCAGACGGTGGAGTCGAACTGATCGAACAGCCCACTCCGGCAGACCAAATCGAGGTCCTCGCCGAACTCAGCAGGCTACTACCGATTCCGATCATGGCCGACGAGAGTGTGCAGACCCCACACGACGCTCTCGAAATCGCCCGCCGGAGCGCCGCCGATGTCATCGCCCTCAAGACCACCAAGTGTGGTGGCCTCCAGCGCAGCCGCGACATCGTCGCAATTGCCAAGGCCGCCGGTATCGCGTGCCACGGTGCGACGTCCATCGAAGGCCCGATCGGCACCGCCGCTTCGTTGCACTTCGCGTGCGCCGAGCCTGGAATCAACTTCGGAACAGAGCTTTTCGGCCCACTGCTCTTCAGCGAAGAGTTGCTTCAGGAACCCCTGAAGTATTCCGAGGGTCAGTTGCACCTCCCCGCCGGACCTGGACTGGGAGTCGAACTGAACATGGACGCCGTCAAGACCTGGACCAGGAACTAGAGGATAGAAGAACATGGCACTCTTTCACGTTCGAATGGACGTCTATATTCCGCGCGACCTGGATCCGGAAGTACGCGCCGATACCGTCGCAACGGAGAAGGCGTACTCGCAAGACCTTCAGCGACAGGGAAAGTGGGTGCATCTGTGGCGAATTGTGGGACAGTTCAGCAACATCAGCATCTTCGACGTCGAGTCGGCTGACGAACTCCATGAGATTCTCTGGAACCTCCCGCTGTTCCCGTACATGACCATCGAGGTCATGCCGTTGACGAAGCACGGATCTTCGATCAAGTAGAGCCTGCGCGGGCGGGCGGGTCAGCGTATTCCGTCGCGGCGCAATGCGACGGACACTGCGGCAGAGCGGGTTTCGACGCCGAGCTTGGCGTAGATGTGCCCAAGATGGGTTTTCACCGTCGCTTCGCTGATGAAGAGTGCCTTACCCAGCTCGCGGTTGGTCATCCCCTCGGCGAGCAGGCTGAGCAGTTCGGACTCACGGGCGGTGAGCGCTTCCTGCGGGCGCTGCATCTGCTGGACAAGACGAGAGGCCACAGTGGGAGAGAGAACGCTGCGCCCGGCTACCGCGCCGCGCACCGCGCCGAAGATCTCGTCGGGCGTTGAGTCCTTGAGTAGGTAACCGATGGCACCGGCGTCGACGGCCCGCACGACGTCGGCGTCGGTGTCGTACGTCGTGAAAACCAGTACGGGAACATCGACACCGTCGCTTCGCAAGCGTTTGATCGCTTCTGCACCGTGCATGCCGGTGCCCATGTCCAGATCCATCATCACCAGATCCGGTGAGGCCGACGGTATCGCCGTGGCCGCCCCCTCACCGGACGATGCTTCGCCGACTACTTCGACGTCTGGCTGAGTGTTCAGCAGCGCTTTCAGCCCGGCTCGCACGACCAGATGATCGTCGACGAGGAACACGCGAATGGTGGTGGTCACCGGATCCTCCGTTCGAGAGGGAACTGGGCCGCGACGACGGTGCCGTCTCCCGGTGCACTTTCCACGGTGAACGATCCGCCGAGCTGTGCGATGCGACTTCGCATCGCACGTAGGCCGTATCCACCGTACCGAGAATGGTCGGCGAGCTTTCCCGGATCGAAGCCGACGCCGTCGTCGAAGATGTCCACGGAGACGGAGTCGTCGAGATACGTGATCGTCACGCCCGCCGTTTCGGCGCGAGCGTGGCGGGCGATGTTGGAGGACGCGCTCGAGACCACTCGCACGATGGCATGAGCTACGTCCGAGGGCAAGATGACGGCTTCACCGACGGTGCGGATCCGAACGGTCGGGACGAACTGGCGGGCGGCGGCCACGACCAAGGCGTCGAAGTCGCCCGTACCGCCCTTGGCCGGTGCCAGATCGTGGACGAGGTCGCGACTCTGCATCAAGCTCGTTCGGATGTTCTCTGCTGCGGCATCGACATCGGCTCGAGACGGCGAACCCGTTGTATTCCAAGTTTGTTCGGCTGCCTCGAGTCGTAGAAGAGCGCTCGCCAGTCCCTGAGTAACGGTGTCGTGGATTTCGCGCGCGAGGCGCTCTCGCTCAGCGGCAACGCCGGCAGCACGTTCGGTATCTGCCAATGCAGATTGCGCTTCTGCTACCTGACGTAGAAGCCGAAGGCGTTCTCGGGCATCTCGTTCCATCTGCCCGTACGCTGCCGCGACCAGTGCCGCGGTGCACAGAGGTCCGAGCAGTGTCACCAATTCGGCACGACCGGTGACTCGGTAGAACGCGATTCCGGCGAGGACGCCCAGGATCCCGACGAGGGGGTAGGCGATCTTGCTCGGGTACAGACGAATACAGAGGAAGAGAACGGGGAACGCACACCACGCGAAACTCGGCGCAAGCCAGACCAGCGCTGCCCAGGTGCTCAGTACCGGCCACATCCACAGTCGTTGGCGAACCACATCTCGCGAAGACACCGTAGCCATCACGGCGTAGAGCAAGGCGAGGACCACGGCCAGGACGAGTACCACCCCGAACCGACCGCTGGTCCCGTGGACTGTGACGTACCGGACTCCTGACGTGGACAGCAGTACGAAGAACGACGCGTGGATCGCATATGCCAACGGGCCGCGCAGGCCGAGTTCGGCGTCGGCGTTCATGGCTCCGTTACTCATCCCTCGAATATTACGGAGGGTGCCAGGCCGTCGTATCAACCATTCGGATGATATCTGCACAACCAGACGGGGCACGGTTCGTCACCCGAGCGCCCGATGTGCGCACCCGCACTCGGACGCGACGCTGTAGTGGACGGTTTCGAACCATTCGACTGAAAGTGTGCCCGACATGAACCACCGCATTTACACACGACTTCCCCGTACGCTCGCTGTCGCCGTTCCGGTTGTCGCAATCCTTGCCAGCGCCGCGTGCTCGACCACCGACACACCGGTGGCGAACGCATCGAGCACGACGTCGATTTCTGCCACGCAGCAGCCTGCTGCGACCGGCGATTCGGCGATTGTCACTCAGAATCGACTCAGCGCCGACGCAGCAGTGAAGGCTGCTGGTGCGGCCCTGGCAAAATGCCGGGCGGACGGGCTCGGATTTGTCACCGTCTCCGTCGTCGACCGTGCGGGAAATGTCATCGCCATGGTGCGCGGCGACAACGCAGCCCAGCACACGGTGGAGGCCTCACGTGAGAAGGCGTACACCTCTGCAGCTTTCGGAGCCGACACCAGTGACCTCTCGCAGCGTACCAAAGGCGAGGGATCGACCATCGCCGACCTCCCCGGCACTCTCTTCCTTGCAGGTGGAGTCACTGTGAAGGCTGGATCCGCGTCGATCGCCGGCATCGGTGTCGGTGGTGCACCGGACGGAATGCAGGACCAAGCGTGTGCTGCAGCAGGTCGTGATGCGATCGCTTCGTCACTCGGCTGAGTGAGCGCATTCAGCGTGCTTCGTGAATTGTGCTTTTCGCCACCTGGATTCGCTCGGCACGACAGTTGTCCGATTGTTGCGATGACCTCGACTTTGTAACACCGGAGCCCCCGGAAAGGGACAAACACGTCGACAGTGGAACCGACGATGCACTTACCGAAGCGAGTTTCTTGATGCGCAGTTTCGGGGAAAGACACAACCTTGCAGAGAATCAGATTCAGGTTGCCCGAACGCAATACACGGCGGGCGCGGGTGCTCGTAGCGGCGTTGCTGTCGATCTTCCTCCTCGGCGGCATGTTCGGTCCGACCGCCGCGAGCGCTACTCCGGCGCACACGGCGCCATGGGGTGGTTACGACGAGTTGTGGGTCCCGTCTTCGATGGGAAACATCAAGGTTCAGGTGCAGTGGGCCGCGCGGGGCGGCAACGCCGCGTTGTACCTACTTGATGGTCTTCGCGCGCAAAACGACAGGAATGCTTGGAGTTTCGAAACCAACGCACTCGATCAGTACCGCAACGACAACATCACGTTGGTGATGCCGGTCGGCGGTGAGTCGAGTTTCTACACGGACTGGTACGCGCCGTCCAATTTCAATGCTCAGCCCATAACGTACAGGTGGGAAACATTTCTCACACGCGAGCTTCCGGACTTCCTTGCAGGGTATGGTGTTTCACCAACCAACAATGCGATCATCGGGTTGTCGATGGGCGGCAGTGCCGCGTTGAACCTGGCGGGGCATCATCGGGATCAGTTCAAGTTCGCGGGCTCGCTGTCCGGCTACATCAATATCTCGGGCCCGGGTATGCGTGAGGCGATCCGCGTAGCCATGTTCGACGCCGGCCGGTACAACGTCGATTCGATGTGGGGCCCGCCGTGGTCATCCGGGTGGCTTCGCAACGACCCGTTCGTCAACGCGGAATCGCTTCGCGGACTGTCGATGTACATTTCGTCGTCCAACGGCATCCCGGGACCGTACGATCATCCGTCTGCGCCGATCGATTACTTCCGCACGGCGACGGGTATGGGGCTGGAGGCGCTCTCGTGGGTGCATGCGCGTGCATTCGAAATTCGTCTGAAATCCATGGGAATCCCAGCGACGTACAGCTTTCCGCCCGCCGGGATTCACTCCTGGCCGTATTGGTCTGCTGAATTGTGGATGGCCAGAGGACAAATTCTCGACACCATGAACGCCTGGTGACGCAGATGTGAGGATCTCTCCGGACTGGCGTATGCGTCAAGTCCGGAGAGATCTCGCTCAGAAGGTGATGATTCCGCGGAGGTTGCGACCGGCATGCATGTCGGCGAAACCGTCGTTGATCTGGTCGAGGCTGTACCGGTTGGTGATGAGTCCGTCGAGTTCGAGCTTGCCGCTGGTATAGAGATCGATCATCCAGGGAATGTCGGCAGTGGGATTGGATGCGCCGAACAAGGATCCTTGAATTCTCTTCTGGTACAAGGTGAGTTCCATCAGGCTCACGGGAATGCCGATGTCCGTCATCTTCCCGAGACCGGTGACGACGCAAGTTCCTGCCTTGCGGATTGACGAAAACGCCTGCGCGACATGTTCTCCGGTGGTGACGCCGACGGTGACGATGGCGGAATCCGCGCCCTGGCCGTTGGTGAACGAGCGCGCGATGTCCGTGGCTTCCTCCATGGTGGCCACGGCATGGGTCGCTCCCAATTTCAATGCACTGTCGCGCTTGAACGCAACCGGGTCCACCGCGATCACGTGGGCGGCGCCGGCATGCGAGGCGCCCTGTACCGCGTTGATTCCGATTCCGCCGACTCCCATGACGATGACGGTCTGCCCGGGGTACACCTGAGCGGAGTTGACCGCGGCGCCCCAACCGGTTCCGACGCCGCAGCCGAGCAGACACAAAGCGTCGAGCGGCAGGTGCTTGTCGACTTTCACGGCCGAGAGAGTGCTGACCGTGGTGTATTCACTGAAGGTGGACAGGCCGCAGGTTTGTGCGACTGGATGACCGTCGAGAGACATTCTGTAACTGGAGGTTTCGCCCGGCCTGCTGCCGGTCATGATGGCGGCACCGTTGTCGCAGAGGTTCTGGATTCCGCTTGCGCACCAACGGCAGCGGCCGCAGGCGGCGAGGAACGAGAACACGACATGATCGCCCTCGGACCATCCTTCGGTGTTCGGCCCGACCTCGACGACGATTCCGGCGCCTTCGTGTCCACCGCAGATGGGATAGCGGCCGACTCCGTGGTCGCCGCTGGCGATGTGATCGTCCGAGTGGCACAGGCCGGAGGCGACCATCTTGACAGTGAGTTCGCCGCTGCGGGGTGAATCGAGTTCGAGATCGACCACCTCGTATGTGCCTGGTGCTTGGCGAATGACGGCTCCACGAGTGCGCAAGTTGTCTCCTGAGGTGAGAGTTGTTCTTCGGCTACCTCAGTTGTCTACTCGAGAGTTCAGGACGGGCTCGAGGCCCATCTCACTGATCGGACGTTTCGTATTTTTCGGATTCGTCCGGGGTTCGTCCCAAGATGGCGAGTTGCAGTTCGGTGAGCAGTCGCGTGTCCGGCTCGTCCAACGAAATGCCCATGATCTGTTCAGCGCGCCGAATGCGGTAGCGCAGCGTGTTCGGATGTACTTTCAGAGACGAGGCGGCCTTCTTCACATCCCCGAAAGCTGTCAGGTAGGCCGTGAGCGTGAACTGCATGTCAGAGGTGTTCTTGTCGTCGTAGGAGACGAGTCTGTCGATACGAGGGTCTCGCAATCGCTCGTGATCGGCAACGAGGTCGAGTATCTCGCCCAGCAATACCGCGGTGCGTGACGCCGCGAGTGTGGTGACCTTCGAGGTTTCGTGATCATCGGTGGTATCGAGCACGCGGTCCACCTCTCGACGCGCCTCGGGTACGCCGTGCAACCGCGCGATCGGGACCGCGACTGCGGCGCGCACGCTGATGCCCGCACGGTCCTCGACTACTCGCACGGTGTCGTAAGCCCAGTCGCTGACAGCGACCTCGTGGTCGGCCTGAGGGAACAATACGTAGATCCGGTTGTCGATGATCGTCGTGACCGCGTCGCTGCGGAATGCGCTGGCGCGCAGGCGCAAGGCGTTGGTGATTCGATCGAGATTCGATCCGGGCGAGAGTGATGTCGCAAATCCGATGACCGCAGACGGTCCGTCGGTGTTGATGCCGAAAGAACCGGCCAGCGAGTGCATGTCGACCCCACCGGAGCGAACACCGAACAGCCTTTGCACTTGGGCATTCTCGCGGCTGGAGGCGTCCAAGGTACGCATGAGAATGCGTGCGGCGACCGCCGCTGCACCCCGCAATACCGCTTGGGCGTCGTGGGAAAGAGGTCCAGAGGCGCGCTGCACCCAGATGCTGCCGAGATTGTGTTGGTGTGCAACAGAACCCGTCGGCGCTGACAGGTCCGGGCGGGTGATGCTCACAGCCAGCCTCTGCGCGGCTCCGATGCTCGGCTCGGAGGGCAGACTGATGACCTCGTCCGATCGCCTGAGATGCTCGAACACGCCTCTGCTCTCTATCCATTCGGTGTATTCGATCGGCCACTCCCGGCCGAGTATGGAGAGCTGACGGAGTTCGTCTTCGCCTTCGTGAGCAGAGGAATATGCGATGACATGGAGTGCCGTGTCGTCGATCGTCACGAGTCCGCCAGTCAATTCGGCGATCGTTTCCGAGAGCGCGAACAGATCCGAATCACCACCGGCCACAGCTCCTGCGACGGCCCGCGAACGGTACATGCTCTGTGTCAGAAGCCGTAGTACGAGCGAATAGACGTGCCCGGAACTAGCCTGCGGATGTACCGCGGCCACTGCGATCCCGATGTTACGTGCGGTGGTGAGAACCGTCGTCGCCTCGCGAGCATTCTTGACGAGCAGAAGCTTCGGACGACGCCTCGCCGGCCTGCCTTCGAACTTTCGCAGCCACAGCGTCAACGTCGATTCGGGAACCCCCACGGGGAGGTAGATGTCGGAGATCGCACCACGGCTGTCGGTGCCGTCGATATCGGAGGACTCGACGAGGGCGATCGAACGGATTTCGACATCGAGTCCATCCGGGCTTTCCAGAAGTTCGATCACGGACTTGTCCGTGGAATGCATGAGGGCGCCGAGGGTGGTGCCGACACTCGGCCCGTTATTCCTCGGACCTGTCGACGCTTGCGGGAGGGCTACAGAAAGTGGCTGCACATTTGCTCCTCGGCCGGTGGGTCATTACAGGCTAACCCCGACAGACGAAATGCAGAATAAGGAAATAGAGGACAAATTTATTCGTCAGGCATGGTGATGCCGAGTTCCTGCACCTTTTCGGCGACTGCCTCTGGAAAAACGTTCTTGAACAGATAAAGGTCTTGTCCGATCACCCAACCAGGTGCCAACGCCGTCGCATATCGCTCGAAGTATCCGAGTTGTTTACCGAAAAGAACCAATTCCTCGGGACTCGCAACACCCCACTGCTTGCCCAACTGAATCAGTGCCATGATCAATTCACTGAGCTTGAGTTCACCGAGGTCACGGCCGAGAATCGGGGCCAGGGCCGTTGCGACCTGCATGCCGAGCTGATCGTCGTCGACTTCGTAGTCGGTTGCATATCCCAAGGATCGAATTCCGCGGGCGACACGGGCGAAATCACCGTCGATGAGGGTAGCTCGGAACATGTCGGAAAGGATGGATCTCCATGTCTCGGGAAGGACGCCGACGATGCCGAAGTCGAGCATCGCTATCCGGCCGTCGTCGAGGACCCACAAATTTCCCGCGTGGACATCTCCGTGGAACGGACCGTGAACGATGACTGATTCGAGCCAGACCTTCACTCCGCGCCGGATCAGCATGCGGGCTTCGTCGATGCCGTCCGGACCGGCGACGAACCGATCCAGTGGAACGCCGCGCATGCGTTCCATACAGATGACGCGGGGACCACAGTAGTCCCAGTACACCTCCGGTGTCGTGACTCCTTTGTTGTCACCGAATGCGCTGATGTTGTTCCGGAATGTGGTTTGCCGGTCGGCCTCGACCGCGCTGTTCAATTCCGTCATCGTTGCATTGTGCAGATCGCGAATGATGGCGGTGGCATTGGCAATTCGAAGGAACTCGACAAACTTCTCGAGGATGTTCGCGCCCCAATACGCCGCCCGCAGGTCGATCAGCATCCGCGCATAGATGTCCGGACGCTGGATCTTGATGACGGCTTCGCGGCCATCGTGCAGAACGCACGCGTGTACCTGCGCTACCGACGCGGCCGCGAGAGGTACGTCGTCGAATTTCGCGAACAGGTCGTCTACGGAGTATCCGAGGTCCTCGTGTACGACGCTTCTGGCCTGCTCGGCAGGAAATGACGGAACGTCGTCGAGGCAACGTAGGCATGCATTGGCGACGGGGGCCGGGAACAGGCCGGACGACGACGCGACCAGTTGACCGAGCTTGACGAAGGTGGGACCCAGCGCGATGAAGCCGTCGACCATCCCGTCGGAGGCAGCGTCAGCCCACGTGCGTCCACGCTTGCGGAAAGGCCACACGATCAGTGCCAGCATGATCGACGTCGACAACACGACGGCGATGATCGCGGAACGCCACAACTGGGCGAGGCCGAAGCGTTCGAGGTCCGGCATGTGGACTTCGAGGGCAGTGGCGGGCACTCCTGACGAGTACGGCCCGACAGGTCGCGTTGGATCCAGCACAGCTCTCCCTCGTTCAACGAGCGCATCCAGCATTTTGCCGTGAGATCACTTACGCGACCCCTTCCGTTAGTCAGTATGCCAAGTCACACATAACTGCCGGAACCGCCTACGCGTTCAGCCTACGATCGGTGAATGCGTGAGCACTTGATCCCGATCGGCGAGGTTGCAAAATCGTTCGGAATTGCGGCTTCGACCTTGCGCTATTACGAGGACGAAGGACTGCTGTCCGCGCGGTCGCGAACTGGCGGCAAACGCTGGTACGGGCAGCGTGAGCTGCGCCGGCTGGCATTGATCCGGATGTACACCGAGACGGGAATGTCCTTGGAACAGGTGCGGTCCTTCATCGAAACCGACACCACGTCCGACCAGTTCTCGACGGTTCTCGCAGATCAAGTGTCGACACTCGAGGCGCAGATCGCCGCTGCTACGCGAGCGAAACTGATCCTCGAGCATCACCTGACGTGTCGGCAAGAGCGTCCGATGCAGTGCCCGTGGTTGCTCGAGCAGCTCGACATACGCGTCGAAGCGGCGCTTGACTTCAAGTTGACTTGAACCTTCATAGTTAGGGCGCACTTACCGCCCTATCCGGAGGTTGACCATGTCGGCACGACGATGGCTGCCGCTCATCGCCGCATGCATCGGAACTTTCCTGTTACTGACGTACGCCACCATCACGACAATCGCAGTGCCGGCCATCGCAGTCGGTTTGGACGGCAGTACGGGCGCGATGTCCTGGGTCGTCGACGCCTACACGCTGGCTCTTGCCGCGCTTCTGGTGGGCATGGGCGCACTCGGCGATGCGTGGGGACGTAAACGCCTCTACATCTGCGGACTGGTCGTGTTCCTGGTTGCAACGGCCGTGTGCGCGATTGCCCCGGACGTCACGGTTCTGGTCGTTGCTCGCGGCGCGCAAGGAATTGCCGGTGCGGCGATGTTCGCGACGCTCCTGCCTCTGCTCGGCGACGCATATTCGGGCCGCGATCGTCACGTCGCCTTTGCCGCGTGGGGCGCCGTCGCTGGATTGGCGGCGGGAATCGGGAACGTTGCAGGAGGGCTGCTGACGCAGTTCTTCGACTGGCGTGCGGTCTTCTATTTCGGAATCCCCGTGGCCGCAGTAGCGCTCGCAATGGCTGTGTTCTGTTTCGCCGACAGTGAGCGCGGCGACGACAACATCGACTGGGCCGGAATCGTTTTGTTCACCCTCGCTGCCGTTGCCGCGGTTCTCGGCGTGACGTGGGGCGGCGACATCGGGTGGGCTTCGTCGTCGACAGTTCTTGCCTTCCTGATCGCAATCGGTGCGCTGACGGCGTTTGTGTCCTGGCAGCGTCGAGGCAGCAGTCCGATGCTCGATCCGGCATTGTTCCGATCCCTGAAATTCGACGGCGTCCTCGTCGCTGCGTTCGGGTACTACCTCGCGGCCTACGGCCCGCTCGTAGTCCTTTCATTGTGGCTGCAGAACGGGCTGGAACTGTCGGCATCGGCGGCCGCACTCGTGCTCTCGATTCAACCGCTCGCTTTTGTCTTCGTGTCGGCGCTGTGTGGATCACGGCTTCAGCGAGTCGACCTTCGACTGTCGCTCGGATTCGGGACGGTTCTCTGCGGAATCGGTTGCGTGGCCATGCTGTGCGTCCTCGCCGAGCCGGTCTGGCCCGCGCTGATCGCCGGGCTGATTCTGACCGGTGTCGGTTCCGCGATGGTGTCGCCGGTGCTGCCGGGTGCCGCGATGTCGGACGCCCCGGCAGAGCGCGCCGGGACGGCTTCGGCGACAGCCAACTCGTCGCGTCAATTCGGGCTTGCTGTCGGAATTGCGTTGTGCGGCTCTCTCTTCGCCGGTCCGGACGAGTTCGCCTTGCTGTGGCCGTTGGTCTTCTGCGCCGGCGTCGGAATGCTCACGGGTTTGGTATCGATCCTTCTCTTTTCTCGTTCGTCAACTCCTGCAACAGTTCAACCAATCGCCGAAAGGGCACACACATGACCACGCTGTTCACTCCACGACCGCATCGGCGTCTCGAGATCGACTGGAATCGCCGCAGGTTCCTCGGCGCTGCAGCAGGATTGGCTGCTGCGCTGGCAGCGGCCGGTTGCTCGCGTTCGGACGCAGACGGCGGGGGTGAAGGCGATGCAGGCTGGTCCTTCACCGATGATCGCGGCAACCTGATCGAATTGGATTCACCGCCAAGGACATTTGTCACCTACACCGGCATCGCGGGTGCTCTCTGGGATTACGGACTGGTGCCTGTCGGTGTTTTCGGGGCGCTGACACGATCACCGGGATCAACGGACACCAGCATCTCCGGCAACTTGGATTTCTCGAAGACCGACATGGTCGGGCAGCTCTGGGGACAAGTGGAACTCGAGAAGATCGCTGCGCTGGAGCCGGACGTCGTCATCGTCCCTCAGTTGCGTGGTTCGGCGCTACTAGACGAGGCGAACTTGGATGCGGTGAAAGGCTTGTCGACAGTACTGGTCGTGGAAACGGCAGCAGGAACCATCGACCGAACCGTGCAAGAGATCGTGGAACTGGCCGTGGAACTCGGAGCGGACCAGGATATGGAGGCTCAGCGAAAAGACTACGATGCTGCGCGTGCGCGGATCTCCGAAGTTGCTTCTTCGCTGAATAATTCACAGGTTTTGTTCGCGTCCGCAGATCCGGACACGATTCGTGTCAGTCTTTCGGGATTCCCGATCCTCGCAGACCTGGCGGGATTGGGACTTGCCGTCGTCGATCCGGCCGAGGGATCGTCGGTCTACGTCGAGAAACTGGCTTGGGAGATGGCGGACCACTATCCGGCCGACATGATCTTCCTCGACGATCGCCCGTCCAGTTTGCAACTGGATACGCTCGGAACCAATCCTGCGTGGTCCAACTTGCCCGCGGTGAAGGCGGGAAAGATCGGGACCTGGAATCCGGAACCCGTGCTCAGTTATGCCGGGATCGCCCGTACGTACAACAATCTGGCTGACCAGCTGCTGGCATTCTCACATTCCTGACCGCCACGTCGTCTACGACGTATGGACCTCTTCACCGATCTGTCTGCTCGAGTTGATTCCCTCGATTGGCCTGCGCTGATCGAGGGAATCAACTCCAGTGGGTGTGCCCAGACGGCGCCGATACTCGACGAGTCGGAGTGCCGCGAAATTGCTTCCTGGTACTCGGACGTCGGCCGGTTCCGGAGCACCATCGACATGGCTCGATACCGCTTCGGCCAGGGGGAGTACCGGTACTTCGGCGATCCCGTACCGGAGTCGATCACGGCTATGCGATCCGCCTTCTACCGACACCTGCTGCCCGTGGCGCGGGAGTGGGCGTTCAAGCTGGGCGAGGGTGCACCGTGGCCGGATTCATTCGAAGAATGGATCGATCAGTGTCACGACGCCGGTCAGAATCGCCCTACCCCGATCCTTCTGTCCTACGGACCTGGTGACTGGAATGCATTGCATCGGGACTTGTACGGAGAGTTGGTGTTTCCCTTGCAAGTCGTGATCGGGCTCGACAGACCTCGCATCGACCACGCCGGCGGCGAGTTCTTGCTCGTGGAACAGCGGCCGCGCGCCCAGTCGAAAGGGACGGTGACAGTTCTCGAGCAAGGTCACGCGTTGATCTTCACCACGCGGGATCGACCGGTGCAGAGTTCGCGGGGGTGGTCGAGAGCCCCTGTGCGACATGGTGTCAGTGTGGTGCAATCCGGCACGCGTCGAACATTGGGATTGGTGCTTCATGATGCTGAGTAAGACGTACATTCTCCGCGACGCTCGCAACAAACCCTACGAGAGTTCGACGCCCGGTGTGCTTGGCGGACATCGGAAAACGAAGATCTACGGTCGACTCGACTGTCGAGGGGCTGCGCAGGCAATCGCGCGTGGTGGGTATGTCGCCAGTCGAGTGTTCTTCGCGGACGAGCCGACCGCGATTGCGGCCGGCTATCGCCCCTGTGCCGTCTGCATGCCCGAAGGTTACGCAGCCTGGAAGGCAGTTGCTACGCGCCGAAGCGGTCGCGGTACTCCTTCGGAATGAGCGGCTTGTCGCCGCGGACCTTCAGCTGCTGGACAGCCCAGGTATTGCCGTCCGGGTCGGCGAATCCGAAGAAGGTGCCCCCGTCACGCTCGTCGAAGACAGTGACCTCACTGGCATCGACGCCGCGGTCGATGAGCTCTTGGCGAGCCGTTGCAGCGTCTGCCACGACCAACTGCAATCCCTTCAACGAACCAGGGGCCATCTCGGTTTGCGACGGCAGGTTGCCGATGACGATCGAGCAGCCCGAACCACGCGGAGTGAGCTGGGCGACCGTCATGTGTTCGTTGACGGTGTGGTGGTCGAGATCGAAACCGACCTTGTCACGGTAGAACTCGATGGAGCGGCCGAGGTCACTGACGGGAACGATGACTACTTCGAGGGTCCAGTCCATGAAACTGCCTTTCGCTGAAGAGGCTCGGGTAAACAGGTGGTCAGAGTTGCGCGACGATCTTGTCCAGGCGTTCGTAACCTTCGGTGACGCCGAGCTCCATATTGCTCTCGATCATTCCGTCTCGCGCTTCGAGGCTCGGATATACGGAATGGCCGGAGAGACGGGTGCGTCCGTTGCCCAGGTCCTCGAACGTGATCGATTCGATGCTGACGACGTCGGGAAATCCCTCGTATTCGAAAGTCTGGATGGCAAAGTCGTTCTCGCGAACAACGTGAAATACACCGTTGAACCGGAACTCTTCGCCCTCGGGGTTGCGATGGACGTACTTGTATCGACCGCCGCTCACGAACTCGTATTCGTCGATTTCCATCTCGTATCCGTTGGGGCCGAGCCACTGCTTGACCAGTTCGGGATTCGAATGAGCTGCGAAGACGGCACTGACGGGTGCGTCGAATTCGCGGGTGATGTCGATGTACGGCACGCCCTCAGGAGCCGTGATGGTGACGGGATTGGTGGTAGCCATGGCTAAGTCTCCTTCTGTGTGGTGCTGAGTAGGTGATCGAGCTTGCGGAACTGTTGTTCGTGGATCAGTCGATAGCGGTCGATCCAGGCGGTCAAAGCCTCGAGAGTTGCGGCGTTGAGATGTACCGGCCGCCTCTGGGCTTCGCGGCTGCGAGTGACCAAACCCGCGGCTTCGAGTACCTGAATATGTTTGGAGACGGCCTGTTTCGTGATCTCGAATGGCTCGGCCAAATCGTTGACCGTTTGGGGGCCGGTGCTCAGGCGGGCGATGATCCGCCGTCGTACCGGGTCGGCGAGCGCCATGAACGCTTTGTCGAGACGCTCGTCTGCCCCTGGATCCACGATCACTTGTCAACCATCTCCTTTATCAACCAATCTGTTGATTACGCTACGGGCCCATGCGGAGGGTGTCAATGCTTCGAAACCGATTAGCGTGGAATTCATGAACGCTCTGATTCCTCGGCCACGAATGGAAGTGGCGCCAGGGGCGATTCTCGTTCCGGATTGGCTCAGCATCGAACAACAGCGCACCTTGGTGGCCGAGTGCCGACGGTGGGCGACCGCGCCCGTACCGATGCGCTCGGCCGTCGTCCCTGGTGGGCACAAGATGTCGGTGCAAACAGTCTGTCTCGGTTGGCATTGGCAGCCGTACAAGTACACGCGCACCGCCGACGACGTGAACGGTGAACCGGTTGCCGCTGTGCCCGACTGGCTCGTTGGCCTCGGCCGTAGCGCAGTTGCCGCTGCCTATGATGATCCGACTGCGGGGGAGCGGTACACGCCGGACACTGCGCTGATCAATTTCTACGACGAGGGCGCTCGGATGGGCATGCACCAGGACAAGGACGAGCGCTGCGACGCTCCCGTCGTCTCACTGAGCGTCGGGCAGAGTTGTGTCTTTCGGTTCGGGAATTCCGAGAATCGGAACAAGCCGTACACCGACGTCGAACTCCATTCGGGTGATCTCTTCGTCTTCGGTGGGGAGTCTCGGTTCGCGTATCACGGAGTGCCGAAAGTTATTGCGGGAAGTGCAATTCCCGACATTGGTCTGCCGTCCGGGCGGCTGAACATCACCCTGCGGGATACCGGAATGTCGTGACTGTCTCACCCCTGCTGTGCCACTGGTGCAGTCGGGTCGAAGTCTGCGCTCGAAGGTCCGTCCCCGACCATCTCGATCAACTCGGTCGACGGTGGAGTTGGCAGCGTGCGCCAGCGCTCTCGTTCGAGGTTGTGGGGTTGTGTCTCGTTCATGCCCTCATTGTCGAACTTCCGGCTCCGATCCACCAGTCGGGGATGGGCCGGGTGCAACTCGGTAGACCGTTGAGGGCGCCCCGACCCGGAGGGCCACTGCGATCGATTCCTCACGGAATCTCATGCCTAGCAGACCCTCACGTGTGGGTCATTGCTGCGATTCCAGCGTCCATGCGGGCTGGTCGGTCACTTCCGGGCCGTCGTGCAGCACCCAAACACACGGCTCGGAGATGTAGGTGGCAGCATCGGTGAACCAGTATGTTTCGTCGGGTGCCCAGCCCGCGATGACGCTCGCCGTGTCGGCATCGACCTCGATCGCGGTTCCTGCCGCCGCCAGGTATCCCGTCACGGTAAGGTGCACTCCCTCAAAACTTTCCGCGACCTGCACCCAGTCCGGGATGACCCACCTGCCTGATCGGCCGGTAGTCCGGTACCAAACCTGCCGCGTTTCTGCGGTGACCTCGAGTGGGAACCGTCTGCACAGCTCCGACCAGGCTTGTGCACTGTCGATCTCGTAGATACGTGCGCCATTCGGTGGCCGCAATGCTCGCACGACGGCCCGTTCCCATCCCATGCTGTCTTCGACGAACCACAAGCCCGCCGCAGTCCCGTCGAACAGCGCCCTCGTCGAACCCTGCGTGGGTGGATTCGACCACCAATAACCTGACCAGTTCGCCGCGGGATCCACCGGGCGGTCACGTTCAGCTCTCGCTTCCGATTCCAGGGTGCTCGTGCGCCACTCGCTGAGGAGTTGTTGCGCAGCAGGCACCTCGCGTGTGTCCGGAGAGTAGTCGCCTCGGCTCATGATCGACCATTGGTCGGGCGCGGCAAGCGGGCTGCTCCACCATTGCGCCTGTTCGGATCCGGCAACGTGCTCCGCGACGCGTCGAAGCTCATCTTGCATAACCTCGGTGGCGACGAGGACGTCTTCTCCGTCGGGTTCCTGCCAGTAGCGTGCCGCATCGACGGCTTCTGCGAGGGCGGAACGTAGATCGACGGCGGTGACGTCGGGGAGCGAGATTTCCGAGAGGCTACGCGCCACATCCTCGGCGGTGACTATTGTCCGCCGGGCCTCTTCGGCGCCCGGGCCGAACAACACTCGGGAGGTGCCTTGCCCGACGTCGAGGTGATAAGCCGCCCGGTGAGCGCTGATGCGGAACATGCCGTCGCCTGGCTCGGGCCGCAGGGCGCGTTCGGCGTCGATCGCGTACGCGAGCAGCATCCGGCGCCCGCGCGGTCCCGACAGCAAAATATCCGCAGTGAGCATCTGTTCTCCCGTTTTCTGGTTCAGATGACGGTAGCCGAGGTCGGCGAGATGGAGAGGTTTCTCCCGTGATGTCAGAGCTCCTGGCCGGTTCGTCGCGCACGACGTAGATCGTCACACGCTGCATTCGGCGGCGAAGGTGGACGGAAGGGAACCCCCGGCTGCTGCCAGTCGCTTGAACGCGGCCATTGTTGGTGGGCGCGACCACTGCCGTCATTGTGCAGCCATTGTTTCGTCCATCAGTGCTCGCACTGTTCGTCTGTAGTGACAGCGCAATAGGTCCTGTTCATTGCGCAGGAAGATCCCGAATGAGAACTGAAAAGTTTGGGAGGCAGTTGTTTTGGCGAGAGCAACCTTTGTGTCATCAGTACAGTCTCGACCGGAACCAGTGATCGAGACTGATCATGTCTATCTTGTGCATGTCGAGACCCAGCTGGGCGGCAACTTTCACTGCGTCGGCGCGGGGGATAGAGCTTTGGGGCAGAGTCCAATTGGTCTCCCGCGCATGATGCTCGAGAAGGTCGATGACTGCCCGCGGGACAGGTTCGTTGATGTGAAGTGTTGAGCCGTAGCGAAATTGCTGTTCTATCGACAGCTCGTGGATAGATCGGGCGAGTAGGTCTACGTCGACAACTGACAGGACTGCGTTACCGTCGTCGATGATCGAGTCGAGTCGAGAGACAATTCGCGTCAGTGTCGGCAGAAACCATCTGTCGCCGGGTCCGTACACGAGATGGGGCCGGACGACGAGGCCTCCGGCGTCGCGCACGAACTCCTCGGCGAGGGCGCGCGTGCGGCTGGCAGGTGAGAGGGGTTTGAGAGGTGCGCCGTTGACGGGCAGGTCTCGAAACGGGCCTGGCCCGTACACCGCGGCGGTGCTGACGTAGAGCAGCCGTTCGACGCCGACGGCGGCGGCGATCGACGCAACGTTTCGTATGCCGTGTTCGTTGACGTGAACACACTGTTGTTCGTCGTCGCCCACGTACGACACGCAGCAGATGACGGTGGACGCCTGGCTCATAGCAACTCGTAGAGAGGCGCTTTCGCTGATGTCGCCGATAGTGGCGGCAATTCCGTTGCGGCTGAGTTGTTTGGCTGCGCTGTCCGTGCGAACGAAACCGATTGCAGCGTTTCCGTCCCGGGAAACCAGCTGGTTCATCACTGCTGAGCCGATGAAACCAGTGGCTCCGAGTACCAGAGTCGTCATGGTGTGTCCGTGTCGAGGGCGTTGCTGCCGGGTCTTTCGACGTATCGTTGAGATTCATTCCGTCGGCAACGAGAGCTGGGTAGATCATGCAGGAGCGTGCGGTCCTCACGCGCCAGGCCGTTATTTTGGGTGCTGCGAAGAGCTTCGAGAAGTTCGGGTACTCCGCCAGTCTGGGCACGATCTTGCAACACGGGGGCGTGTCCAAGGGTGCGATGTATTTTCATTTCGCGTCGAAGGAGGAGCTTGCGCACGCGGTCATCGCAGCGCAGCACGGAATGGCGATGGAGGGTACCCGGAGGGTTGCTGCGCATTCCGACATCGCGGTCGAAACCCTGGTGCTCGTTTCGCAGGAGATGGCTCGGCAGCTTGTGACCGAGCCCATCGCGCGAGGTGGCATGCGGTTGACGATGGAGATCGGCAGTATTCAAGGTCCCATCGAACAGCCGTATCTCGATTGGATCGAGGCTATCAAGCAGGTGGCAACCCAAGCGGCCGAAGCCGGCGATATCGTCCCGGGCACCGATATCGACGCGTTGGCTCGATTTGTGGTGGGGTCGTTCACCGGAGTGCAGATTCTCTCGGAAATGCTTACGGGCAGAACCGATCTGTACGAGCGGTTGAGTCAGATGTGGAACTTGGTGCTGCCAACGATTGTCCGCGAGGACAAGTTGGCGCATGTCATGCAACTGGCGGCGCTTGCACCGAGAGAGTGGGAACCACCGAGCGTTTGACGTGGATGACGCGACGAGCAGAACGTGTTCGTTCCCTCTCATAATTGGTCCGCAACTGTAAGTTCAAGTTCCGCGGTGGTTTCCAGATCTTGAGTGAACCGAACTCGGTGCACATGGCCTGACGCGTCAAGGAGGGTCGTTGACACCTCGCACGGCGTTTCCCATTCAGTGAACCTCGGAAAGACCGCCGAGAGTGAGGCGATCTTGGTTGCTGGGTTGCCGATGTGGAATCGGACCGCTTGTCGGGCGGCCTCGAAAAGAATCATTCCTGGGATGTGGTCGACGGGGTGGTCGAAAAGGGAGTGGTTGCGCGGATCGGGAGTGCAGAACATC
Source organism: Rhodococcus sp. ARP2 (assembly GCF_001029585.1). Taxonomy (NCBI): domain Bacteria; kingdom Bacillati; phylum Actinomycetota; class Actinomycetes; order Mycobacteriales; family Nocardiaceae; genus Rhodococcus; species Rhodococcus sp. ARP2. The sequence goes on from NZ_LEKE01000054.1 coordinate 130,777, forward strand.
GTGTGCCGAGCAGGATCAGTGCTGATGAGCACATCTCCATCGGTTAGGCGTCCGACTCGCTCCGATCCGACCACCGCGGTTCCGGAAGGAAGGATGCGCCGGCTCGGGCGGTGGTCTTCTCGTCCTTGCCGAATTCGACGGTATCCCTCGGGGCTGACTCCTCGCGCAACAGCTTTGCATCTGGCGACGTGCCGGTTGCCCTCTCTGAGGATCCCCGACACTTCGACCCCCGAGACCGCTCCGTCGCGATGAGTGAGGTTGTCCGCTGTCATCGAGAAACTCAACGGCTCCGCGACTGGTTGCACGTCGAGCGCATCCAACATCTCGAAGCTGAATGTTTCCATGAGGAACTTGTAGTGCAGTGGAATCTCGTATCGGGTGTGGCAGAGAAGCACCACTGCCTGTCGAAATGCTTCTGCCACCCCGAGTGGATCGTGTTGCTCGCTCGATACGTCGAATATCCGGTGCGAGACCGGGAGTTGCACAGCAACCTGGTACGCCGAGTCCGATTCGATCCGGTAGTCCGTCAAGAAAACCTCGGCAACAGCATGTCTGTGGACGAGATGCCGCGGCACTGTGCGTGTGTATTCCATTGATTGAATGCACCTTTCGATGTTCGCTCGTGTCTTCGGTGTCGTGTAGGAACCAATTTTCGACGTCCGGACACGTCGTCGAATCGTCAAAATTGACGATCTTTGCGAAGGTCGAGTTCGATCAGGGGTAGCACCCATCTCAACGAGTGTGTCTGGGGCACTTCCTGCTAGAAGCGTCCGATCCGAAGTTCCAGCGGGTGTCTGCGTGCGTCGTGACCAGAGCGGCGGAGCATCGCGCATGCCTCCAGTTGGGAGTGCACCCCCAGTTTCTGCAGGATGCTTCGGACGTGGGCGCGAACCGTGGTCGGTGCGATGTGGGCGGTTCGAGCAATCGAGTCGACATTCGAACCGCCGTAGAGAAGACCCACGATCTCGAATTCGCGATCGGTGAGACTGCCGATTCGTGCGGATTCTTCGGTGCGCAACCGGATGCGTTGTACGAGCGAGGACTTCTCGTGTGCAGGTTGAGTGGAATTGGGGTTGAGTGCGGCCTGCAGCTCATCGAGCAGCGATGCGAACGGGAGTTGAGAGTTGAGCGCGGAGTGGGCGCCCGCAGCAAGCCCCCGAATCATGGAGCGGCCGCTACTGAGATCGCCGACCAGGACCGATCCCTCGAGTGCGGAAAGCTCCTTCACGTGCCAATCGACGCCCCCGCTGGGTAGGAGAACAAGCGCTCTACCGTGATCGCTGGTGTGTTGCCTTAACAGGCTCATGTCTGCGGTTTGTGGCGCGGAATAAGCCCCGGCGCTTATTCCGGCAGCGATTGCATTGGCGAACCCTCGATCGCTATGAGTGGTGTACACCGTGACTGTGCTGGAGTGTGTCATAGCGACTACATCACCGGCGGAGGTCCAGTCCGCCCGTTTTCCGCGTTGCGAATCCAAAACCGTTGGTTTCAGCGTGGTTTCGTCAGCGGGCTCGTTATCGGAGTGACCTCTCCACTGATGCGCACGAAGGGTGACAGCGATAGCGCAGTTGTCCGTCCGCCCATGGAGACTCGTGCGTTCGACGCGTTATCCAGGCGAATAGAGTGTGGCGCCTCCGGTGCCACATAAAAGCTCCCGTAGACACCTGATGGTGTGCCCGCGAATTATGCTAGGGCGCTGAATATTTGGGCGACGAGTATCCCGCGTAGACGAGCCATGGGACGTTCCGTCGACGATGTGAACGACTCTCCAATGGCTCGAGGCATTCAGGCGTCTCGATCGAGTTTCCGCGAGGCCGGTGCGTCGCACTCTCAATGTTCTGTACCCAGTCGGGTCGAGATATTGACTGTTACCGTCAGTTGCACATACCCTGTACATTGGCGCTGACCTTAGGGAACCCGGCCTGAACCGGCCGATCGTTCTCGGCCACTGCCGACGCCAGATGTAGCTTCGCGACGACCTACGAAACGAGTTTCCTCCATGACAAAGCATGTCGACGTACTGATCATCGGCGCTGGCTTGTCCGGAATCGGCGCGGCTTGCCACCTCATTCGTGAGAAGACCGGAAGCACTTTCGCGATCCTCGAGCGTCGCGAGAACATCGGTGGCACCTGGGACCTGTTCAAGTACCCGGGCATCCGTTCGGACTCCGACATGCTCACCTTCGGATTCGGTTTCCGTCCTTGGATCGGCACCAAAGTGCTCGCAGACGGCGCCAGTATCCGTGACTACGTCGAGGAAACCGCCAAGGAATACGGCGTCACCGACCACATCAACTTCGGCCGCAAGGTCGTGTCTATGGACTTCGACCGTACCGCCGCGCAGTGGTCCGTGACCGTCCTGGTCGAGTCGACGGGGGAGACCGAGACGTGGACCGCGAACGTCCTCGTCGGCGCCTGTGGTTACTACAACTACGACAAGGGCTATCGCCCCGCCTTCCCCGGTGAGGACGACTTCCGCGGTCAGATCGTGCACCCGCAGCACTGGCCGGAGGATCTCGATTACACCGGAAAGAAGGTAGTGGTCATCGGTTCCGGTGCCACCGCGATCACGCTGATCCCGTCGATGGCCCCCACCGCCGGTCACGTCACCATGCTGCAGCGCTCGCCCACGTGGATCCAGGCGCTTCCGTCCGAGGACCCTGTTGCCAAGGGGCTCAAGCTCGCACGCGTTCCCGACCAGATTGCTTACAAGATTGGTCGAGCCCGCAATATCGCACTGCAACGCGCCAGCTTTCAGCTTTCTCGCACCAACCCGAAGCTGGCCAAGAAGCTGTTCCTCGCCCAGATCCGCCTGCAGCTCGGCAAGAACGTGGACCTGCGTCACTTCACACCCAGTTACAACCCGTGGGATCAGCGCCTGTGCGTGGTTCCCAACGGGGACCTGTTCAAGGTGCTCAAGAGCGGCAAGGCCGACATCGTCACCGACCGTATCGCCACGTTCACCGAGAAGGGCATCGTGACCGAGTCGGGCCGCGAAATCGAGGCCGACGTCATCGTCACGGCGACCGGCTTGAACGTACAGATTCTGGGCGGCGCGACCATGAGCATCGACGGCGAGCCGGTCAAGCTCAACGAGACTGTGGCCTACAAGAGCGTGCTCTACTCCGACATTCCCAACTTTCTGATGATTCTCGGCTACACCAACGCGTCGTGGACGCTCAAGGCTGACCTGGCCGCGTCCTATCTGTGTCGCGTGCTCAAGATCATGCGCGATCGCAGCTACACGACTTTCGAGGTTCACGCCGAACCCGAGGACTTCGCCGAAGAATCTCTCATGGGCGGAGCCCTGACCTCGGGCTACATCCAGCGCGGCGACGGAGAAATGCCGCGTCAGGGTGCCCGCGGCGCGTGGAAAGTGGTCAACAATTACTACCGCGACCGCAAGCTGATGCACGACGCCGAGATCGAAGACGGTGTGCTGCAGTTCAGCAAGGTAGACATTCCTGTCGTGCCTGATAGCAAGGTCGCCAGCGCATAGTCGACTCCACCGGGGGGTGAACCGGTCGCACCACCCAGACGTCGGTGAATGGGCTGGTGATGTTGCGTCGACGTCCCCAAGCGTCACGGGGTTTGTGATCGGTGAGTTCGCTTCCGCGTTCGTCGGTTGTGCACAACCACGGGAAGAACAAAGACAGCAACCATGATCACGGCAAGCAGTCCGAGGTAGAGATAGGGCCAGGTCCAGCCCGCTGCTCGAATGACCAGCAACGATCCGCCCATGATCAAGGGCATCCCGGCCGCGGCGAGCAGGTCGACGTCACGGGGCGAGACGGGTGGGGTTCCGAGCAGAGGTACGCGGCTGCCCGAGTTTTCTCTGATCGTGCGCATCACTGACATGCAGTAGAGGGCGGCGCCGGCGATCGCGATCACCGCACCAAGTGCAACTTCGACGACGCCGGTTCTCGTGGACATCAATGCGTAGGCAAACACGCCCACCGTTGCCAAGGTGACCGGCGCCGACTTCCAGATCGGCGTCGACGCATAAGTGTCGGCGGGAACGCTCACCGAGCGCATCGGTTCGAGAGGCTCCATGAGCTCAGCGTGCCATGCGCCACTCGGGAAACAAACTGCCTGTGCCGTTTCTGGCAGGCTGCGGCTGCCTGGATTGGATGTCGGGACCCCTCACTACGATTCTCGTCGTGACCGATTACGACGATCTCGACATGTTCGGTGGCCTCGACGCCTCCTCCCTGCCGCTCCGCCAGCAGCAGATTCTGATGACCATCCGGGATCTCGTGGCTGCCAACGGGTGCACGCCGAGCACACGGCAGATTGGAGACGCGGTTGGTCTGCGCTCGACGTCGACGGTATCCAAGCACCTCAAGAGCCTCGAAGAGAAGGGCTTCCTCCGCCGAGGAGCGGCCATGGCTCGGCAGTTGGACGTGCGGCCGTTCCTCGTGGGAGCGAAGGAACAGTCGTCGTCGAACACCGTGACGGTTCCGGTCGTCGGTGACATTGCGGCCGGCGCGCCGATCCTCGCGGAGGAGCACGCCGACGAAGTGCTGGCGCTTCCTCGCGAGCTCGTCGGCTCCGGCACGGTGTTCGGACTTCGGGTGCGCGGTGAGTCGATGGTCGACGCAGCAATCTGCGATGGCGACGTCGTCGTGGTGCGGCGCCAGGACGAGGCCCATTCCGGCGAGATCGTCGCCGCGATGATCGACGGCGAGGCCACCGTGAAGGTGCTCCGGCGCCGCGACGGTCACGTGTACCTCGAGCCTCGTAATCCCGCATACAGCGTCATCGACGGCGATCGCGCGGCCATCTTGGGCAAGGTTGTTTCGGTGATGCGACGTATCTGAGTGGTGTCCGGTCTCAGCGATGGTTGGCGCGGGGACCGTTGTATTCCTCATCGGTGACTTTGTCGCCCCATGTAGTTTCGGTGCTTCCGTCGCCGGGTCCTTCCCACAGCGCAAGGTGGGTCATGAAACGGTCGGGTGCCGCGCCGTGCCAGTGTTCCTCTCCTGCCGGGGTATAGATGGTCTCGCCCGGGTGAACTTCGACGATCTCGCCGCCGCGAGCTTGAACCAGCGCGGTCCCGGAGACGATGTGGAGGGTCTGCCCGAGGACATGGGAATGCCAGTCGGTTCGCGCACAAGGTGCAAAGCGAACCATGTTGGCGCGCATCCTCGACGGCTCCTGGCCGGCGTAGATGACGTCCCACCAGACGTCGCCGGTGAACCAGTCGCTGGGTGCTTTGCTGGTGGGCTGGGGCTTCAAGAGTTCCATGAGGTCTCCTCGGAATCGAAAGGGGCGGTTCAGTTCTGCGTCAGCGGAACAAGTCGAATGGTGTTGGGTGCGGCGGCGCGGCCGGTGACGGAGCCGACGATCTGCGGGCCGTAGCGGTCGTACTTGGTGTGGTAGGCGGAGTCGATCGCCGAGTGCGCATCCGGTGCGGCGGACTCGAACACCACGTCCCGCTCAATTCCTCCTGCGCGGATTCGGCCCCTTCCACTTGCCGTTGCTCGGACGAACCACGGGTTGTCGGTTCCGTATGCCGAGCGCACGTACAGTTGGTTGTCGGCACGGACGACCCAAATCGTGACGCACGGCCTTGCGGTGCCGTCGCGGCGGTTAGAGGAGATCTGCAATTCCTCGGCACCACCGATCTTGGTCAGTTCAGCCTCGGTCCACGAGTGCGACATCTCGGCTTCCTTTCTCCTGTTCGAATTGCTTTGTGGTACTTCGCGTTCTCGTAGCCGGGACGATCAGTGCGAGGACGATGACGAGACAAGCGGCCAGCAGGGCGGTGCCTGCGGTGAGAGCCGTTGATACGTGATCGGTGAGTGCCGTTGTAGCGTCGTCGGCAGAGGCTCCGGCGCCCGCGGAAACTGCGACGAGGATGCCGAGTCCGAGAGCACTGCCCAGTTGGTGTGCAGTGTTGACCAATCCTGATGCGGCACCGGCATCCTCGGCCTCTACCCCGGAGATACCGGCAGAAGTCAGCGGAGCGAAAGCCAACCCCTGCCCGGCGCCGATCAATATCATCGGAAGTGCTATCGCAGTGAGATACGTGCTACCGGGATGGACCAGACTGAGCCACGCCATCCCGGCGAGGGTGACGGCAATGCCAACCGACAGAATTGCGGAATTTCCGAATCGTGGTGTCAGTCGCGGAATCAGCATCGCCACAGCAAAATTGACGATCGTCATCGGGAAGAAGGCGATGCCAGCTTGGAACGCGCTGAAGCCCATGACGCCTTGGAGTAGCTGAGTCGTGAAGTAGAAAAATCCGATCATGGCACCCAGATAGAGCATTCGGGCGGCGTACGCCCCGGATCGCTCCCGGCTGCGGAACAACCGCAGTGGCATGATCGGCTGCTCCGCTCTAGCTTCGTTGAGGAAGAGCAAGGTCAGTAGTATCGCCCCGGCCGCCAGTGTCGCAACAGTGATCGGTGAGGTCCACCCCGCTTCGGCCGAGTCGACGGTGCCGAAGACGAGTGCGGTCATGCCGAGTGTGGCGAGAACAGCGCCCGCCACATCGAAACGTCCGGAGTTGGGTTCGGTTTCCGGAATGAACCGGGGAGCGAGCGCGATCATCGCGATTCCGATCGGAACGTTGATGAAAAAGCCTGCGCGCCATGACACCCAGTCGGCAAGGGCGCCGCCGATCACGAGGCCGAGGCTGGCGCCTATTCCCGCCGCAGCGCCGTACCAGGCAACAGCGCGCGTTCGCTCCGGGCCGGGCGGGAAACTGGCAGTCAGCAGTGACAGCGACGCCGGGGCCACCACTGCGGCTCCGACGCCTTGGAGAGCGCGCGCCGCGATGAGCCACCAGCCGTTCGGCGCGACCCCGACGAGAAACGACGCAATCGCGAAAATTGCGAGACCGGAGACGAATACGCGACGACGGCCGAAGATATCCCCGAGACGAGCGCCCAGCAGGAGAAGGCCGCCGAACACCAGGGTGTAGGCGTCCTGGACCCAGGACAGCCCGGTTGCCGAGTAACCCATGCTGCTTTGGATGCTGGGTAGCCCGGTGAAGATGATCGAATTGTCTAGCAGGATCATGAAATAGCTGATCAGAATGATCGCCAGGATCGCGGTGGAATTGATGCGACCGGCAACGGGACGGTTGGCAGTGTGGGTCACGCGCTTCTTCTTCGCAAGTGGTGGACGTTCGCAAGTGGTGGATTACGGGCGGACGAGGACCTTCAACGATTCACGGGAGTCCATGGCTCGATAGCCTTCCGCTACGTCGTCGAGCCCGACGGTGTGGTCGAAGACCTTGCCCGGCTCGATCTTTCCGTCGAGCACATCCGGCATCAGCTCTTCGATGTACGCGCGCACCGGAGCCGGTCCACCGGTGAGCGTGATGTTGGGTCCGAAGAGCGTCCCGAATCCGATTGGGGCTTCTTCGTATTGGGGTACTCCGACTCGGCTGATGACGCCGCCCGGTCGGACAACTCCGAGTGACTGCTCGTAGGCAGGCATGTGACCTACCGCTTCGAGGACGACATGAGTGCCGTCGCCTCCGGTCAGTTCGCGGACTTTCTCGATGCCCTCGTCCCCACGTTCGGCAACTACATCGGTGGCTCCGAACTCGAGGCCGAGGTCCGTGCGGGTCTTGTGGCGCCCCATGAGGATGATGCGCTCGGCGCCGAGGCGTTTGGCGGAGAGCACTGCCATCAGCCCCACGGCTCCATCGCCGATGACCGTGACCGTCGTGCGTTGGTTGACGCCACCCTTGACCGCCGCGTGATAGCCGGTGCCGAAGACGTCGGAGAGCGTGAGCAGTGACGGCAGGAGTTCGGAGTCCTCACCGACCGGCGCCTTGACCAGGGTGCCGTCTGCCAACGGCACTCGGATGGCCTCCGCCTGCCCGCCTCCGATCCCGTTTCCGGCCCAGAAGCCGCCGTGGCGGCAAGACGTCTGCAAGCCTTCGCGGCAGAAGTCGCACGTCCCGTCGGACCAGGCGAAGGGGGCGATGACGAAGTCGCCCTTCTTCAACGTGGACACCTCGCGACCGGTCTCTTCGACCACTCCGACAAATTCGTGGCCCATCGGGGAACCACCGGGTGTTGCCGGCATGTTGTGGTAAGGGTGCAGGTCAGAGCCGCAAACGCAGGCCCTGACGACCCGCACGATCACGTCCGTCGGCTGCTGCAGTACCGGATCGGGCACGGTCTCGACCCGAACGTCTCCGGCGCCGTACATGATGGTTGCTCGCATGGTGTCCCCTCTTGCTTCTGGTGTCGCGTGCTTGGAAGTCGACGTTTCTGCGTGAACCGGTCGACTGCAATCAGTCAACGCGGCGCCTCGCGAGCGCGGGAGTGTCTGTTGTTCCAGGTAACGGCAGTACCTCCCTCGGTCTTCGCCGCTCGAGTAACGTGAACTGCATGGACAACCGAGCCGAGATCCGCGAATTCCTCAGCTCCCGTCGTGCTCGCATCACACCCGAGCAGGCAGGGCTCCCGGCTTACGGCGGAAACCGTCGCGTCAAGGGGTTGCGCCGTGAGGAAGTCGCTCTGCTCGCCGGTGTGAGCATCGACTACTACGTGCGCATGGAACGCGGAAATCTGGCGGGAGCGTCGGACTCGGTACTCGAAAGCCTTTCGCGGGCATTGCAACTCGACGAAGCCGAAACTGCCCATTTGTACGACCTCGCGAAGTCCGCCAGTGCAGGCGCACCGAGTAGAAAGCGCCCCGCCCCCAAGGGCGTGAGCCCGGCGATTCAGCAGATACTCGACGCCATCACCGACGCGCCGGCGTGGGTACGCAATGCCAGGCACGACATGCTGGCGGCCAATCGCATGGCGCGCGCGTTGTATTCGCCAGTCTTGGCTGATCCGCGTAGGCCGGCGAACAACGCCCGCTTCGTGTACCTGGACCCGGCGTCGCAGGACTTCTTCGTAGATTGGGAGCGCGCGGCAGACGACATCGCCGCGATGCTCCGTTCGGAAGCGGGGCGCAATCCCCATGACAAGGCGCTGACCGAGCTCATCGGTGAACTTGCCACTCGCAGTGAGGTATTCCGCACCCGGTGGGCGAAACACAATGTGCGCTTTCATCGGACGGGATTCAAGAAGGTTCGTCACCCCGTCGTCGGCGACCTGGAGCTGAACTTCGAGGCGATGGAACTGCCGTCCAATCCCGGGCTGACACTGCTGGTCTACACCGCGGCGCCGGGGACGCCCACGGCTGACGCACTCAAACTCTTGGCGAGTTGGGCGGCAACCCAGGATCAGTTGGATCCGGCGAACGACAGCGAAGCGGCGCTCTGAGTTCGGTCGGCAAGTAGACCTGTCGATCAGCTCAGATGCGTTACCGCCCAGGCCACCTGGTCTCCACCCCGTCGCTTGGCTCGATACATCGCGTTGTCGGCGTCGGCAAGTATCCGATCGATGGTTCCTGAAGCGTCCGGGATTGTCGAGGACAGCCACACGCTGGCTCCGACGCTCACGGAAATCGACTGCCGACCGGCGGGCCGCGATATCGAATTGTGAATGTCGACCACGGTTTGTTCGATGCGACGTGGCTCCACGGGCATGAGAATCACGAACTCGTCGCCGCCTGTCCGGGCAACCAGCCCGACCTCTCCGACCGCTGAGTTCAGACGCCGACCGACTGTCACCAGCATCCGATCACCTTCTGCGTGACCCAGTTTGTCGTTGACGCTCTTGAACGAATCGACATCGATCACCACCGCGAGGACAACGTGTCCTTGGAGTTCGCCGACACCGAACAGTTGTTGCCAGACGTTGTGCAGCCCACGTCGGTTCAGAGCAGCGGTGAGTGGATCGCGCCAAGAGTGTCGTGCATCGTCGGTCAGGTACAAGACGAGGAAATGCACGGTCATCGCGGCGGACGCGATAACACACCCGATGACGAATCCAGTGGACACCGACAGCGAAGAATCGGTATCCGGATCGGTTACAGCGCGAATTGTCAGTAGGGCAACGACGAACAGCGCGCCGACGATCTGTGCCGTGACTATTCGAGGGCTGTGGAATACCGACGAATAGTTCGCGACGACCACGAACAGAACGGCGCCGGTCAACGCCAGGAAGCTCGAATGGATTCCGGCGAGAAGTATCAAGGACAAGCAGATATTGGTGAGCGAAATGAAACGAACGGATTGGTGGTGGCTCGGCCAAGACCGTCCGAGTGACCAGCGAATCATGCAGTAGAGCGCGATCATGCATGCTGTGCCCGCCGCGAGCCGTTCAGGGAGGTCGGTTGCGCCACCCTTCACGAATTGAGCCAGTACGGCGAGTGCCACGAACACAGCGCACCAAAAGGTGACGACCACTCTGGCTGTCCCCAACATCGATCGAGCAGCCAGAAACCGAGGGAACCATTCACCGTCGTACGCAAGAGACCACCAGCGACGCAACAGTCCAGTTGTTTGACGAATGTTCTGCCCCAACCCCGCAGCGCCACTGACTCCCATGAAACCCCCTCCGAGATCTTGCGAAAATTCCCGGAAGATTCTTCGTCAAGATTTGATCCCCGAACAAGGTACCCGATAGTTGAACGATGGATTGATGCCTCGTGAGGTGTGGGCCGCTCTAAGGTGCGATCGGTGTGGTCAGGATCTTTCTGAGTGCCGGAAGATCCAGGGTTGCAGCAAGATCTGCAATCGTGACTCCCGACAGCGATGCGCGCCAGGCTTTTTCGGCGTCGGCCATGACTTTGGCAATTCCGCAGGCGGAACGGCACTGCTCCGGTGGAGCGGCGAGGATTCCTTGCTGTCGAATCTCCGTGCACCGGAACGCAGGTTCGGTGCCGTCAACGGCCTGGACGACGTCGAGAACGGTGATTTTCTCGGGAGCCCGGGTGAGGACGTACCCACCGTCTCGGCCCTCGGTCGGATTGACCAGACCGGCGTGCGCGAGCGCTCGCAGATGCTTCGCCAGGTATGTCTTCGACACCCCGTGAAGTTCGGCGAGTCTGGCTGTGGGTACCGGCCCCTCGGCCTGGCTGAGAACCACACAGCAGTGGAGTGACCACTCCACGCCTCCGGAAAGCTTCATGGTTGAACTCTATCGACGCGGTGGAACGTGATGCGGGCCGGACGTCGCTCGAGTGGTCGACGTCAGGCCTTCTCGGCAAGCCACGCGTCGTACGTTGTCGGCGCAATCCATGCGTCGGCGCCGGGTGTCGGGGTGAGTGCCGAGTTGTCGAGTTTCGCGCCGAAGTACCCGGCCTCGGGATCGGAAATCACCGAGCGCTTGTCGCCGGTGACGACGAACAGACGCCGGACCAGTTCGTCGATACCCAGCGGTTCGGGCCCGGCGATCTCGACCGTGCCGTTACGCGGCGCACCGGTCACTACCTCGGCGACGTGAGAAACGACGTCCCGTGATGCGATGGGCTGCAGATGTGCCTGTGTTGCATGGACCGTGCCGTCGGTGGTTCCGGCGTCGGCGATTCCGGCGACGAACTCGAAGAACTGGGTCGATCGCACGATCGTATATGGGGTCGGGCCGGCTTTGACCAGGTCTTCCTGGGCGACTTTGGCTCGCATGTACCCGGAATCGGGCAGTCGATCGGCGCCGACGATGGACAGGATGACGTGGTGACCGACGCCCGCCTTCTCTTCTGCGGCGAGGATATGGCTGGTTCCGTCACGGAAGAAGGCCAAGACGTCTTCGTCCGACCACGACGGAGAATTGGTCAGATCCACGACGACGTCGGCACCATCGACTGCTTCGGCGATTCCTGCGCCGGTGGTGATGTCGATCCCGTCTGCGCGGCCGAGTGCCTTCACCTCGTGCCCGGCGTGAGCGAGCTTGGCGGCGACCTGGCTTCCGATCAGTCCGCTTCCGAAAATGACGATCTTCATGATTTTCTCCTTTACTCGGATAAGTCGTGTCCAAGTATACTCGGACACAACTTATCCAAGTCAAGGGTTGTCTGATCAGCCGAAGAGTTCGGCTGCCAGTGCTTCGTAGGTCGCGAGCGGATCACCCTCGGCGGGAAGTGCTTGGATCGCAACGTGATCGGCACCTGCCGCGACATGCTCCCGAAGTCGATCCGCGATGGACTTCGCGGTACCGCGCGCAACCAGAGCGTCGATGACGCGATCGTTTCCTTCGTTCGCCAACTCTTCGGGCGCAAAACCGAGGCGCTCGAGATTGCTCGTGTAGTTGCGCAGATACAGATACGGGTTGGCGACGGCGGGGCGACCGATTGCTCTGGCCTTCTCCGGATCGGTTTCCAGAACAACCTTGTGCTCGGGGGCAAGAATCTTCGAAGGACCGAGGATTTCACGAGCTTCGGCGGTGTGTTCGGGGATGGTCAGGTACGGATGCGCGCCGGCAGCGCGATCTGCGGACAGTTTCAACACCTTCGGTCCCAGTGCGGCGAGGACGCGCCGCGATTCCGGGACCTGGGCCTCGTCGAGTTCGTCGAGGTACGACACGAGCGAGGCGTACGGCTTGGTGTAGTCGCCGGTCGCCTCCGGATGTCCGACGCCTACGCCGAGCAGGAATCGCCCCGGATGCGCGGCTTCGAGTCGGTGATAGGACTCCGCCACCTCGGCCGCAGGTGAGGACCAGATGTTGACGATTCCGGTCGCCACGGTGATGTGCTCGGTCGCGTCGAGAAGTTTCTCGGCGATCCGTAGATCGGCGCGTGGTGAGCCGCCGATCCAGATGGTGCCGAAACCGAGTTTCTCGATCGCTGTTCCCAGTTCGGGCGGCAAACCAGCCGCTCCTCGCCAGATTCCGTAGGTGCCCAGGTCAGGTGTTTTCGTAGTCTCCGTCACAGCGGGTGCAACTCGGCTGCTGCCGGGATCTATTCCTTCCGTCGTCATTTGCCCGGCGCGCGGTAGTCGGTCGGTCGCTTGACTGCCTCGTCGATCTGCTCCGGCGTGAGCAGCGTGATCGACTCCGAGCGTGCTGCACCTGCCGCAGCCGTGCGAATGCTCAATGCGGCTGCCGCGACGTCGTCCGGCAGGTTGCCGATGACGAACATGTCGTGACCGCCCAGCGCGAAGTGGCAGGATTCGACTGTGCCACCGATGCTTTCGACCATTCGCGTTATCGCGTCGCGCCGCGCAGTGCCTCCCTCCTGCTGTAGGCCGGCGGCGCCGGAGGGTGAGTACGTCACTTGCCAGAGGTATTTCGGCATTTCCACTCCTTGCTCGGGATGGGTACTTCGATCGTGTACCCGTAGGGCGCTCGGTGGCAATGGGTAGGGGACAATCACGGCATGGTTGGAACTCCGGTGATCGTGACTATCGTGTCCGTGTGTGTAGGTTTTGTGATCTTCATGCTGGCTGCCAGTGGTGCACGCGGAAAGTGGGACCGTCGCCTCGTGATCGCGTTGTTCGTCGGTGCGGTGGTGTGCCTGACCGTCGTACCGGTATCCGTCGCGCTCAGTGCCGGAGTGTGAAACACGGAGTGTCAAAACGCTCGAGTGCCGCTTAGTCTGAATCGATGGCAGATATTCGGGTAGGTATCTCCGGGTGGACGTATCCCGCGTGGCGCGGAGATTTCTATCCGAAAGGTCTTCCTCACCGCAAAGAATTATCTTATGCCGCAGAGAGATTGACGTCGATCGAGATCAATGGCTCGTTCTATGCCCTGCAGAAGCCGGAAAGCTACACCAAATGGCGCAGTGAAACTCCCGAAGATTTTGTGTTCGCGATCAAGGGCGGCCGGTACATCACGCACATGAAACGACTGCTCGACGCCCGTGACGGACTCGCCAACTTCTTCGCCGCCGGAACACTCGCCCTCGGCCCCAAACTCGGACCGATCCTGTGGCAACTACCTCCGACGCTGCAGTTCGAACCGCAGCGGTTGACCGACTTCTTCGACGGTCTTCCCCGCACCACCCAGGCTGCAGCCGATCTGGCAGCACAGCACGACGACAAGCTCACCGAAGACCGAGTGTTCGCCCAGACCGAGAGGGATGTGCCGATTCGCTACGCGGTGGAAGCGCGGCACGCCAGCTTCGAGACCGACGAAGCCGTGGACCTGATGCGCGAGCACTCCATCGGTTTTGTCGTCGCAGACACCGCCGGCAGATATCCCCGCATCACCACTCCGACTACCGATTTTGTCTACGTGCGGATGCACGGGGACAAGGAACTGTATGCGAGTGGGTACACCGACGAAGCTCTGGACAAGTGGTCCAAGCGCTTTCGGGATTGGATGGACGAAGGCCTCGACGTGTACGTCTACTTCGACAACGACATGAAAGGCTTTGCGCCGCACAACGCAATGTCCTTGTTGGAGCGGCTGCGCTGACGGATCGCCTGGCCTGTCGGTGGGATGTGGAAGGCTTCCGCATGAACGCGAGGACCGAGGAGATACCACGATGACGCCAGAACAGCGGACGCCGGAACAGCGGACGCCGGAACAGCGGACGCCGGAACAGAGCTGGCCGACGCATTGGCCGAAGGTCGCCCGTGACATCGCTGATGCCACGGCCGACGCACTCGCCGCGGTGCGGGCGGCAAATCGTGACGGACTGCTCGTGGCTGTCGAGGAACTGCGCGGGCTCTCGTTCGAGCAGGTCAGCTCGGTTCACGCGGCGATCGTGCGCGAATTGCTCGAGGACACGCATCCGGACGGCTTGTCCAGCGAGGACGTGCAGGATGCGCTTACTGCCTGCGCCAAGTCCACAATCGTGTGGCTGCCGGATCTGGACGTGCAGGCGCTCGCTGCGGTCTACACCGGGGCGCTCGGGATTTCGGATTTGGAGGACGATTCGTTCCGCATCGGGCACGGCGCGTACCTGCGTTCGGCGGTTCTGGTCATCGGAAGTCTGTCGACCGGAGTGAAGAAAGCTCAGAGCGCGTACGTCATTCGTGCAATCGACGAAATCGCACGTGCTCAGACCATCGAGATGCCCTGAGCGTCAGCTCGTAAATCGAATTAGGCTGAGGTCATGTCCAAGATCGCCAGCGCAGATCGTGTTTCGTTTGCCGAACTCCTCGAGTTCATCAGGCCGCGTCATCGGGCCACGTTCGTCACGGTGAAGAAATCCGGCGAGTTGCAGATCTCTCCGGTGACGTGCGGGGTCGACGACGAGGGTCGGATCGTCATCTCCACGTACCCGGAACGGGCCAAGGCCGCGAACGTTCGCCGCACCCCGGCGGTGTCTCTGTGTATCCACTCCGACGAGTGGAACGGTCCGTACGTCCAGGTGAACGGAACCGCGGAGTTGATCGACCTCCCGGACTCGGTGGAACCGTTGGTCGACTACTACCGATCCATCGCCGGTGATCATCCCGACTGGGACGAGTACCGCGAAGCCATGCGCAAGCAGGGTAAGAGCCTGATCCGCGTCACCGTCGACTCCTGGGGTCCGATCGCAACAGGCGGGTTTCCGCCCGGACGCTGACGCTATCGAGCGGGTGGCGAGAGTTCGACTACGTGCGCATCTCTGGCGGCCAGCGGTTCTTTGCAGTGTGCGCAGACAACTTGGGCGTGCAGGATCTCACCGCAACGATGCTCGACGACGGTAGGCGGCGGACCCGTCGTCGCGAAGGTATCTCCCCATTCCATGAGTGCCATCAGGATCGGGTAGAGCGCCTTCCCTGATTCGGTGGCGACGTATTCGTAGCGCGGTGGATGGTCTTCGTAGCGACGCTTCGTGAGGACGTCGGCCTCGACGAGGGTGCGCAGACGCGCGGCGAGGATGTCGCGGCTCGCACCCGTGCCCGCGGCGATCTCGTCGAACCGTCGTTGTCCGAGGACGATTTCTCGGAGCACCAACAGTGACCACTTCTCGCCGACGACCTCCAAGGCGTTGGCGATGGAGCAGTTGCGTCCTTTTGTCGCCGTCATCTCTGGGCCCCTGTTAGTTGGAGAAGTTAGTTGGGAATTCCAACTTAGCACTTGAAGGTATGTATTCGAGGGCGGAAGGTAGGTCGAGAAATCCAACGGAGCAGATGAGGGGTCGTCATGACGGAATTGAATCTCGAGGCAGCAAGCGGATTTGTCAGCGCTGCCGGATTGCAACTGGACGAGGTGTCCGGCACGAAGGTCGTCGGGCACATCGATCTGTCCGAGGCGCATCACACTCCGTGGGGTGTAGTTCACGGCGGTGTCTACACGACCGCCGTCGAGTCGGCCGCGAGCATCGGAGCCAGCACTGCAGTGGCGGATCGTGGCGAATTCGCCGTCGGCGTCCACAACGGAACGGATTTCCTGCGGGCGCGTACGGGTGGGCGCGTGGACGTCGTGGCTGTGCCGATTCAGCAGGGACGCGTTCAGCAGTTGTGGTCGGTGGTCATCACCGATCCGGAATCGGGCAAAGAGGTGGCGCGAGGTCAGGTGCGATTGCAGAACGTACCGCTGCCGAAGTAGGTCAGTCCCAGATTCCAGAGTCGATGTTGCGTGAGATTCGTTTGAGCAGTGCCGTCAACTGGGTGCGTTCGTCCTCGTCGAGTCCGGTCAGTACTTGACGGTCTCGCTCGACGCGTCGGGGAAACTCTGCCTCGACCAATGCGCGACCGGCATCGGTGAGTTGAAGCAGAACCACCCGTCCGTCGTGTTCGAAACGCTGACGCTCGACAAAGCCCAGCTTGGCCAGACGGTCTGCGTGTTTTGTGGTGGCGGCGCCGCTGACCATCGTGACGGCGGTGACTTCGCTCGCTCGCAGGGGGCGGTCACTGCGAGCGAGTGCACTCATCACGTCGAATTCGGCGCGAGAGACCCCGCTGGACGCCAGGGCGCGGTCGAGCTGGTGAAGAGACTGCGCGTTGATGCGGGCGATCCGGCCCATCACTTCGACGGGAGCGGTGTCGAACTCCGGGTAGGCGCGCTTCCATTCGCGACGGACTTTGTCGATGAAGTCGTCTTCGGATCTGTCAGTCGCACCCATGGCCCCATCTTAGCGACAGAATTCACATTACTTCACAAGTAATTTACTGGTGAAATAAATGTATGCTGAGTCGGTGACCCGAACCGAAACCGCAGCCAGGACGCCCAGCCGTCTCACTCATTCGAGTGAGGCCATTGCACATACGGTCTCCGGGGCGACGTGGCGAGCGGCTTTTCGCGTCGGATCCGCCGACGCGACCATCGCCCCCGCGATCAGGGTCGGGCTCGCCACCGCCGTAGTCCTCGTGGTCGGCGGACTGCTCGGGCATCGGGAGTTGGCCGGCTTCGCGGCCTTGGGTGCGCTGTGCGCCGCGTTCGGTAGGTACGAGCCGTATCCCCGGTTGGCGGGCAAGCTGGCGATGGTCGGTGCCGCATTGGTGGTTTCCATCGCTTTCGGCAGCGCAATGGGTGTTGTGGGCGTTCCGATGTGGTTGCAGATCGGCATCCTGTCGTTGCTGGCCGGTGCGTCGTACTGCTTCATGTCGGGCTTCCGGATCACCGGACCAGGGCCCGTCATCCTCGTCTTCGCGGCGACCGGTGCAGCCGGATATGCCTCCAGTGTCGATGATCTGGCGAGGCTGGTGACTGCCGGTGCGCTCGGAGTTGTGGTCGGTTGGGTGGCCGCGATGCTCCCGGCGCTCGTCTTGCCGATGGGCCCTGCGCGCCTGGCCGTGGCTCGTGCAGTCTCCGCGGTGGGGCGTCTCGAACAGTCCGGCACAGGCGGAGTGGAACCGGCGCTCGGATCGATTGCCAACGCCCGCTTGGTCATTGCGTCGAGCGGTCGGATCAAGTGGACCGTCGATCACGGACGCGAACTGGTGGCAGTGCTCGACGAAGCAGAAGCGGCAGTACAGCAATGGCAGTTGCACGGCGACGCGACTTTGATCCGGAGTATTGCTCAGCACGAGAAGGAACTTCGGAAGCTCAAGCGCTCCAGCATGATCGAACACGACCTCGCGCCGGCGCCCACGCTTGCCGCCCCCGAGGGCTATTTTCTCGAAGGATTGCGCCGACTGTATTCGCGCCCGGTGCGGATGAATGCTCTCCGCATCGTGGCGGCCTCGGCTCTGGCCGGTTGGCTCGCGGCAGGAGCCGGGTTGGAGCATCCGCTGTGGGCGTCGATGGGTGCCATCGCCGCGATGCAGGGACTGAACTACAAGCAGACCGTCCAGCGCGGGATTCAGCGGTTGGTGGGAAATGTCGGTGGCGCCGTCGTGGCCGCTGGGCTCATCGCTTTGACACTCGGCTACTGGCAAGCCGTTGCCGTGATCGTGATTCTGCAGACTGCTGCGGAGCTGCTCGTCATCAAGAACTATGCGCTGACGTCACTCGCCGTCACTCCGATGGCACTGCTTCTCATCGGTTTCAGTGCCCCGATCGGGACCGAAGCGGCAGTGGCTCGCGTCGCAGACACTCTCATCGGCGTGGTGATCGGTATCGTCGTCGCCGCTGTCACGATCAGTCGATCGGATCGCCACCACGTCACCGTGTAACCGTTATTGCTGTGCTTCCGGTACTGCTGTGTTTCCGGTACTGCTCTGTTTCCGGTACTGCGTAGGCTCCTGCAGGTGGAGGACAGCACGCCGATCGACGGCCGGAAACTGCGTTACCAGCATCGCCGTGCCGAATTGCTCGCGCAGGTAACCGCGTATGTCACGGCGAACGGCGTCGGTGAACTGTCCATGCGGCCGTTGGCCAAGGACCTGGGGATCAGCCATGCGACACTCATCCACCATTTCGGTTCGAAGGAACAACTACTCACTGAAGTAGTCGCCACCCTGCGAGACAGCTCTTCTCTCGACATCTCTTCCGGGACCGACATCGTCGAGATGTTGACGAGTTACTGGAATAGGCGCACATCAGCGGAATCGTTGCCGAACTTTCGCTTGATGTTCGAGATCTACGGACAGGCGTTGTTGCATCCGGAGCGGTATCGCGAGTTTCTCGATCATGTGGTGGGGGACTGGTTGGGTGGTTTGACGGAAGCTGCGCTCGCGCATGGATGTCCGCCCGATCGCGCTGATCGCTACGCGACGATCGTGTTGGCGCAGATTCGGGGGTTGACGCTCGATCTCGTGACGACCGGTGACCGCGTCAGAATCGACGCGGCGTTTGCCGAATTCGCGGCCGCGATGGGCGCTCTGGTCAGCTCGTGGAAGGCGATCTGACGGTCCGATTGCCGTGACGCTTCAGGCGATCTGCTCGAACAGGGACACAATGATCCCTTCCGGCCCACGCACGTAGGCCATGCGCACGCTGTTCTCGTACTCGCCGATCCCGCCGATGAGCCCGTAACCATCCGCAGCCACCGCGTCGACCGCCGCCTGGAGATCGCCCACCTCGAAAGACACGTTGCGCAGACCGATCTCGTTGGCCATCGGAGCAGGCGATCCGGGTACGTGGTCGGGCGTGACGAAGGACGAGAGCTCGAGCCGTGACCCTTCGCCCGGAGGGCGCAGCATGGCGATTTCACACTTTGCTCCAGGGATACCGCAGACGGTTTCCACGAACTCGCCCTCCACGGATCCGGTGCCCTCCACCTCGAGACCCAGACCGACGAAGAACGCCGTCGCTGATTCGAGGTCCGCGACGGTGATGCCGATGTGGTCGAAACGCTGTACGTGTGCCATGGACACATCCTCCTACTGTTTCTTCGTGCCGGTTCGATACTGGGTCGGAGTCGGGGCCGGGATCTCGACATGTACGTGTCGCAAAGCTGCAAGATTTTGCTTGACCGATCGGTTAAACAAAATCTACGATAACGTCCAACGAGGTCGCCCACCGCACGAACCGGAGTCGTCAGACGTGAAATTCCAGTCGAAGTCGTTTGCCCGTATATCCATCGCAGCCCTCTGTGCTGCAACGATCGGCTCCGCCGTTGCTGCGCCCATCGCGTCCGCGCAGGCGCCGAGCGCGTCGCAAGCCACCGGCACTGTGGTGTCGAGTGAGCCGCTACCGAAGGATCTGTGGATTCCGGGTACCGCCGACGCCAAGCGATTCACGTACTGGACCATCGGTTCCAACGGCGGGCCCGCGCTGAGCAGTGGCGCGTACTACGTCCCGGCCGGCCCGGCACCGGAAGGTGGTTGGCCCGTCATCGCCTGGGCGCACGGCACCACCGGACTCGACGATTCCTGTGCCCCTTCGCTGGTCGGTCCCGGCCTGCCCGAACGTGACTACCCGTACCTGGGGCGCTGGCTCTCGGAGGGCTACGCCGTCGTCGCCACCGACTACGTCGGTCTGGGTACACCAGGGCTGATGCCGTACCTCGACGGAAAGGTGGAGGCGCACAGCGTAGTCGACTCGGTCAAGGCGGCCCGGGTCATCGACTCCTCCATCTCGAATCGTTGGGCAGTGGTCGGACAGTCGCAGGGCGGCGGTGCGGCCATCACGACGGCCCGCTACGCAACCGAGTACGGAGGGGATTCGCTCGACTACCGCGGTGGCGTGGGTACCGGAGTGCCGGCCAACATCGAGTTGACCCTCCTGCCTGCCGGTCCGGGCTTCCCTCCCATCGCCCTCGGCGGCGGGTTGACGTCGTACGCGCTCTACATCCTCGCGGGCTTGCGGGAAGCGCACCCCGAGATCGACTTGAATTCCTACCTGAACGACTTGGGGAGGGAAAAGGTCGACTCGGCCGAAAAGCTCTGCGCCGCAGATCTGGACGAGGCATCCAAGGATCTGGTCCTCGGTGACATCTTCTCCCGCCCGCTCAGTCAGATCCCGAACTTCCAGGGTCTGCTGAACGATTACATGGGTGTACCGACCAGTGGATACGACCGCCCTATCTTTATCGGCCAGGGCCTGCTTGACGTGGATGTCCCTGCACCGTCTGCACTTTCGCTGGTTGCAGCGTTGGTCGCCAACGGTGAACCGGTCACGTTCAAGACCTACAACACCGATCACAGCGGCGCTTTGGTCGAATCGCAGGCCGACACGATTCCGTTCGTCGCGAACCTGTTCCGCTAGGCATACCGAGAATCCAGATCATCCGCGGGGTCGCTGTCGCACAAGTGCGACAGCGACCCCGAGGTCATTTCTGTGACTCTTTGATTGCGTCCAGTCGCGCCTCTAGACCGTCGAGGACACGGTCGAGTGTGTAGCGATAGTGTTCTGCCCGTGTTGCTTCCGCAGCATCCGGTGGACCGGCAAATTTCCCGATCAGTGTCTCCATCGATGAACGGGGATCTGAGGGTCCGTCGTTGCTCAGGCGTTCCAGCATCGCGCTGTGATCGGGTGAAGGCTGTCCGCTGGGAATGCGCCTGGCGTCGTTCATGGCAATCAGTGTGGTTGTCGAAGTGAAGGCGACGGTGTAAGCCTGAGCGGCTTCTTCCCCGAACCCGGCGGCGGTCAGTGAAGCCAATCCGGCCTCCATGAGTTCCCGGCTGCGCTGGGTGGCAACTCCGTTCATCAGCAGCCACTGTGCCGCGCCTGGACACTCGATCAAGGCCTCTCGCATCTGCAAGAGTAGATGCGTCAGCCATTGACGCCAATCTTCTTGTGCGGATGGCACGTTCACGGCCGACACCGCACTGTCGACCACCGCAGCCGAGAGCGCGTCCCGATCTCCGACGAGTCGATAGACGACGGAGAACGACGTATCGAGTTCGCTGAGCAGCTGCCGCAGCGACCAGCCCTCGACTCCGTGCTCGCGACTGAGCCCGAGCGCCACGGTCAGCACGGCGTCCGCAGTGATCCCGGTGTTGTAACTCCGGCGGCGCTGTGATTTCGCGGCGGACTTCTTGTCAGGTGATGGCGCAGTCATGGTCCGACCGAGCTTAGCGGCGTCGGATCGGGTCGCGTAGTCGACGCAACCGATTGACGGATGAACTTAGGTGAGGTTTACTTGCCAAATCCGAGCAGTGCTCCGATTTGTAGCGAACCCCCGATTATTCGAAGCTGAAGGACACCATGAAGTTGAAAACGCGACCCGGTTACCTATCGAGGCTGGGTGCTTCGCTGCTGGTCAGTGTCGTTGCCCTGACTGCGGCCGCCTGTAGCTCGAGTGAGGCGGGACCGACGACGGAACCTGCCGAGGGAACGCGTGTTGTGTCCCACGAATTCGGTGAGACGTCGGTTCCGGGCGACCTCGGGCGAATTGTTTCCCTCGACGAATACGCCGCACTCGGTCTCCTTGCCGTCGGCATCACCCCTGACGTGGTCTTCACGTCGTGGGGATCGGAGATCGGCCAGGACATCTTGGCGTCAGCGGGTACCGAGGTGGTCACGGTGCCGCCGCTCGGTGCACCCCCGATCGAGCAGGTCCTCGCCCAGGATCCTGGACTGGTCATCTTCACGTCGATGGGCGATCGGAGCTACTACGACTCCCTCGCGTCGACCGTCCCCACAGTGCCGGTCCCGGCCGTCACAACTCCGTGGCGTGAGAATCTTGCCTTCTTCGGACGCGCTTTTGATCGTCAGTCGGTTGCCGACAAGTTGACTGTCGCTTTGGAAGGCAAGATCGCTGACGTCTCTGCTCGGTCCGGTGGTGAAGCGAACACCGTGTCGGTGTTGATGAGCAGTTCTGGAATCCTTGCCACCACCACCGAGCAGGCGCCGCCGTCGTTGCTGTTGGCGGAGAGCGGCTTCGGGCGTCCGGAATCCCAGCGAGCGAATGCCGCTGGAGGACTGCCGTATGCGCCCCTGTCCGACGAGGCAATCCCGGCGCAGGATGCTCGGATCGTAGCCATGTTCGACGAGGGCGTGTACGAGTTCGGCAAGGTTGCCGGTGTTCCCGGGTTCTCGAGTCTTTCAGCGGTGCAGGAGAACCGAGTGGCCAAGGTCAACGGAGACATGTGGCTCGCCACTCATCCCTTCGCCACTTTCTGGATGATCGAGGACATGGATGCCATGGCTGCCGGCAATCTGACCGGCACCGGAACCGAAGCTGTTGCCGCGACACGCTATCAGGAATTCACGGCGCTGACGGCATGAGTTCGAGTGCGTTGAGTCGGCGCCTGGCTCTGCGATGGGGAGCGGTGACTCTTGGCTCCGCGGCTGTGGGTTCTGCGGCTTTGGGTTCTGTGGCACTGAGTGCGTGCAGCCGTGGCTCGGCGAACGAAACCAGTTCTGAGATTTCACCGTTCGACGACGAAGTTCGTGCTGCCGAACAGGCGAGATTTCGTAGCGGGCACACAGTCCAACGGAATCTGACAGCTGCACCGGCTCGGGTGAGTCTGGGCGCCAGAGGGGTGGACACATGGTCGTACGGTGCAGAAGCGGTGGGTCCGGAGATTCGAATCTACAAGGGAGACCGGCTCAACGTTCGGTTGCAGAACGACCTTCCGGCGGAGACCTCGGTGCACTGGCACGGCATTGCGATCCGCAACGACATGGACGGTGTCCCACCGGTCACCCAGGAACGAATCCGACCAGGTGCCGAGTTCACCTACGACTTCGTGGCCCCGGATCACGGAACATATTGGTACCACTCCCATTCAGGATTGCAGGCCGATCGAGGGCTATTCGGTGCACTAGTGGTCGAGGACCCGAACGACCGGACCGGAGCCGACGAGGACGTCGTCATCGTGATCGACGACTGGCTCGACGGGCTGGGAACAACCCCGGATGCAGTGCTTCGCGCATTGTCACCGGACGTGCAGGGAGGACACCATGGGCACGGCGGAGCTCCACCGGAAGTCGATGATGCAGAGATTGATTCTGCCGCAGAATTTCTCGCCAGCGGTCACGGTAATTCCGAGGCGCTCGGTGGAATGGCAACGCACATCACGTATCCACTGCACCTGATCAACGGACGGCCTGTGGAAGATCCCTTCGTCGTCAGTGCAGCGGCCGGAACACGGCTTCGATTGCGTGTGATCAATGCCGGGGCGGAGACTCCGTACCGTTTCTCGGTCGCCGGGCACGAGTTGACCGTTGTCAGTGCTGACGGGCAGGACATCGCCTACACAGCCGGAGACGAGATTCTGATCGCACCCGCGCAGCGATACGACGTATTGGTGACGGTGCAGTCCGGTTCGTGGCCTATCGCCGCGAAGGTGGAAGGGAAGCCAGGTGGCGCCGCGTGCCTGCTTCGGACACCGGATTCGGTAGCGAGCGTCGACCTGACTTCCCCTGCAGTGCTGTCAGGGTCCGGCGGCCGACTCGTTCTGGAACCGACGCTTCGACCGTCGGGCGCGTGGGAACAGCGGGTGCCGGATCGTGAGTATTCGGTTGATCTCATCCAGGCCGGGGATCGATACGTCTGGGGAATGGCGGGCACCGATGTGGGTCGGTTGATCATGAAGCAGGGCGAGCGAATACGAATCGTCATGAACAACAACACCGATATGTGGCATCCGATGCACACCCACGGGCACACCTTCTCGGTTCCCTCGTACGGCGGGCTTCGCCGAGACACCGTGATCGTACTTCCGCGTGCACAATTGGCGATCGACTTCGACGCCGACAATCCAGGACGGTGGATGTTCCACTGTCACAACGCGTACCACTTCGAGGCCGGGATGACTGCCGACCTCCACTACGTTCGATGAGGAGAGCAGAATGTCAGTTCGCGCCGGGTTGACCACATTGATCGCTGTTGCAGCGGTGTTCACGCTGACGTCGTGCGGAGGTGAATCACAGGGTTCCACCGAGCACGCGCCGGTCGAGATCTCGGTGAAGAACCTTGCGTACTCACCGAACTCCGTCACTGTGCACACAGGACAGACGGTCACGTGGATTTTCGAGGACCAGGGAATGCCGCACGATGTCGTGTTCGCCGAGCTGGGGATCAAGAGCGATCTCCAAGGAAGCGGAACCTACAGTCAGACCTTCGACAAAGCCGGAACGTTCACCTACACGTGCACACCACATCCGAACATGACCGGCACGATCATCGTCGAAGAGTGAGTAACTCGATGACAGTGAAGGAGACTGTGGCCTTCGAAGACTCGCCTGGTCTGGTCGACCGAGACGCTTTGGGTCGCATGATCGCTCCCGTGAGAAATCGCCTGCTCCTGGGTGCGGGTTTGTCGGCGCTGTCGGTGCCGCTACGATTCCTGCCCTACGTTTCGGTGGTCGAGATCGCGCGGGTGCTCCTGACCGACTCGTCGTTGAACCTGGTCTGGCTGTGGGCCGCAATCGGTGCAGCGGGCACAATTCTCGGTTTTGTCGTCTACAACGCAGCGCTGACCGTGTGCCACACCGCCGACGCGCATTTCAAATACTCGATCCGCTCGCGTATCGCTCGGCATCTGTCCCGAGTTCCTCTGGGGTGGTTTGCAAATGGTGGCACCGGTGAAGTGAAGCAGGCGATGACCGACGACGTGAAGCGGATGCATCTTCTCGTCGCTCACCTTCCCGCCGACGTGGTACCCGCGATCCTGTCGCCGATAGTGGCCCTGATCTATCTGGTGGCGATGGACTGGAAGTTCAGCCTGGTCCTGGTCGGCTACATCGGAGTGTGTCTCGCTCTTGCCGCGCCGTCGATGCGCAGAGCCTATCGAACGAACGTCGACTCCTGGAATCTTGCAATGTCGACATTGACCTCTGCGACAGTAGAACTGGGCGACGGTATCGAGGTCGTCAAGACGTACGGGAGTGGGAGTCGCGCATTCGCGCGCTACTCGAGCGCTGTCGATTCGATGGTTGCGGTGTGCGTGCGATGGATGTCGGGGATGGGAAGGCCGGTGGTCGCGATGTCGATCCTCCTCTCACCGGCGGTACTCATCGTGGTCATCACGGCGACGGGAACCGCAATGTTGTCCGGGGGTTGGATTACCCCGGTAGCTCTTGTTGCCTTTCTGGTCGTCGGAATCGGTGTTCCGTCGTCGGTTCTGCACATGGGAACGATGGCCAACCTCTACCGCGAAGGTCAACTGGGAGCGACTCACGTCGAGAGCATCCTCGGCGAACCAGAGCTGGCCGAACCTCAGGATGCAGTGCCTGCTCGCAGCACTTTGGTCGAATTCGACAGCGTCGGCTTCGAATACACCACTGGGCAGCGCGTCCTCGAGAACATCTCCTTCGAGATGCAACCGGGCACCGTGACCGCGATCGTTGGCCCCTCCGGCTCCGGCAAGACCACTTTGGCGCGTCTACTTCCGCGGTTCTGGGACGTGACGGACGGGTCTATTCGACTGGGCGGAAGCGATTTACGAGATCAGTCCAGTCGTGAAGTCTTGAGATCGATGGCCATCGTCTTCCAAGATGTTGTGCTCCTGCGGGACAGCGTGCGCGAGAATATTCGGCTCGGTCGACCGGATGCAACGGATCTGGAAGTGGAGACAGCGGCGAGGCGGGCGCAGATTCACGACGTGATCATGCGACTGCCGGACGGGTATGACACCGAGATCGGTGGTGGTTCGGGCGGTGAGCTGTCGGGTGGGGAGAAGCAACGCCTGACGATCGCCCGCGCCATCCTTCAGAACCCGCCGATCGTCATCCTGGACGAGGCGACTTCGCAGGCCGATCCCCACAGTGAATCGGCCGTTCAACGCGCACTGGGCGAGATCAGTGCAGACGGCGGCACCCTGATGGTGATCGCTCATCGACTGCACACCGTCCGATACGCCGATCAGATACTCGTTCTCGACGCCGGACGGATCGTGGAAAAAGGTACGCACGAACAGTTGTCGGCGCTCGGCGGAACCTACGCGCGGATGTGGGCGCTCCAGAACCCCCTCGTGGAAGACGCATCTCCGCGAAAGGCGCTGCAATGATTCGAGACCTGGACGAAATCCTCGGGCGCGACAATGGGATGCGAGGTCAGATAGCAGGTTTCACGCTCGCCGGGATACTCGAGGGTGTCGTCTTTGCACTGATGATTCCGATCCTGAAAGCGGTGGTTCGCGGCGATTACGACGCCGCAGTTCCGTGGGTTGTCACGGCTGCTCTCGTGGCGGTGGCCTGTGGCGCCGTACGGTGGATCGCCGAGAATCGGGCATACCGCATCGGAATCGAGGGTTTTGCCGGTGGAATCATGCATCGCCTCGGTGAGCACTTGGTGCAGGTTCCGCTCGGGTGGTTCAGCAAGGCAAACCGTGGGGCGTTCACTCGCCTGGTCACCGAGGGCACGGCTATCTTGATGAGCATCCCGGGAATGATCATCGCGCAACTCGTCACCGTCACGGTGACTCCAGCGACAGTGGCGATCGCTGTCTTGTTTGTGGACTGGCGACTGTCTCTCGCGATGGTCGTCTTCGTTCCACTGGGGATTCGGGCTTACCGCAACGTGCAACGGGCGGTTGTTCCCGAATACGAGGCGATCGGCAAGAGCGAATCCGAGTTGGCATCGCGCGTCGTCGAATATGCACAGGCGCAGCAAGTTCTACGTTCGGCCGGTAAGAGTGGCGAAGGCTGGACTCGGTTGGACGAAGCTCTTGTGTCCAACCGGGACGCACACCTGCAGGAAATCGGATCGGTCGACAAGTATCTGCTGCGCTTCATGATCGTCGTTCAGGTTGCCTTTCTCACCGTCCTGGTTCTGGCGGCACTGCTGGTCACCACCGGGTCCATCGACACAGCAAGCGTGATCGTTGTTCTCGTGTTGGCCGTGAGGTTTGTGGAGCCGATGCAAATGCTCGCAGGATTCGGTGAAGGTATCTCACTGGCCCGGGTGTCGCTCGGATCTGTCCGAGAGATGATCGATGTACCGGTGCTGGCGGAGCCTGAGGTGCCGAAAGAGCCTACCTCGTATGATATTCGGTTCGATTCGGTCTCCTTCGGCTACGGCCCGGATCGCGTGATTCGTAACGTGAGCCTCGAATTCCCGGACTGCTCGGTCACTGCTCTGGTCGGTCCTTCCGGTTCCGGAAAGACAACTCTGGTTCGGCTGATCTCCAGATTCTGGGACGTCGACGAAGGTGCGGTATCCATCGGGGGAGCCGATGTTCGCGACATCGGAACGAGAGCATTGATGTCTCGGATATCGACTGTCTCACAGCAGGTTTACCTGTTCGACGGAACCATCCTGGAGAACGTTCGGTTGGCGAGACCGGATGCCACCGAGTCGGAGGTCCGTCAAGCAGTGGTGGATTCCAGGCTAGGCGAAGTGATCGACCGTTTGCCGAGCGGTGAGGAGACCAGGGTAGGTGAAGGCGGATCACTGCTGTCCGGCGGTGAACGTCAGCGGGTCTCGATTGCGCGGGCATTCCTCAAGGACACTCCGATTGTTCTTCTCGATGAAGCGACCTCCGCCCTCGACGGAGAGAACGAAGTCGCCATCACCGAGGCAATTCACCGATTGGCCCGTGGTCGAACGGTGGTGATCATCGCTCATCGCCTGTCGACTATTCAGGGAGCAGATCGCATCGTCTACCTCGAAGCCGGAGGGGTGGAGGAGGTCGGTTCCCACGAAGACCTGATCGCGCGAGGTGGAAAGTACTCGGGTCTGTGGGCCGAGCGCAGTGGCGCGGAGGGATGGAGGATCGACCGAGCACTCGAGCCATGAGCAAACCGTGTGGTTTGATCGACGAATGGACGAAGCTGCTGCAGATCCAGTGAAACCGCCGCGCAAGCGCAGGTGGCCTCGTTGGGTCGCAGGCATTGCGGTGCTCGGAGCAGTTGTCTACGCGGGCTCGATCGTGTGGATCTCCGTGGCGTCGGCCGGACATACGTCAGACGCCGCCGATGCTCCCGACGCTCCGGTTGTGATCGTGCTGGGCGCGCAGATCAAGGACGGTAAGCCGATGGCTTTCCTGAAAGGGCGGCTGGACGCAGCAGTCGAACTGGTGGAAGCGGGAAAGGCTAAAGCGGTCCTGGTCTCCGGCGACGCGAACGGCGGCTCGGGTGACGAGATCGCGGCGATGACGAACTACCTGGTGGAGCAGGGAATAGATGAGCGTCGCATCGTGGGGGATCCGTACGGCCTCGACACCTATGACACCTGCTTTCGGGCCATACATACGTATGGGGTAACCGAGGCGTTGATCGTCACTCAGGGGTATCACGTGCCCCGCGCTGTTGCGTTGTGCCGAGACGTCGGCATCGACGCAGACGGTGTGAACAGCGATTGCGGGTGCGCAACTCCGACGCTGATCAAGAACGCCGCGCGGGAGTGGGTTCTTGCCAAGCCCAAGGCAGCGCTGGACATGCTCTGGAGTCGGGACGCAAAGGTGACGTCGCCGTCGGAGGACTCGGTCCAGGTGGCGCTGTCGATTCCCTGACGCGGGGTGAGTGCGCACGGTTTCTGTCGAGTGAACACACGCTCCGGAGAGTCGGAGCGTGTGTTCACTCGAGGTGAAGGGTGCTAGCTCGACAGTCAGATCAGTGCTGCGGCGGCGAATGCTCCCAGTGCGATCAATGACGCGCCGGTGACGCTCTGCACGCGACGGTCCACGACGCACATGATCGAGAGGAATCCCGGCATCGAGCCACCACGCTTGGTGTGCACGATTGCCGCGAGGCTGGGCATGCAGCGGCCAAGGGATACGACCGTGAACAGCGCCGCCCCGAGAGTCGGTGAACCCGAAGCCATGACGCCGAGTGCCAGGAGGTAGTACGCACTCGAGCGGATGAAGATCAGAAATCCCGGACCGATGATCGCGCCGAAGATCAGCGAGACCTTCCAGGGCGCCATTGTGCGGCGCAGATGGCGCGGAAGCTGTTGGCGCCGCATCGGAGTCGGCATCCTCACTGCACCCAACTCGTGCAGCCCGTACGCAACCGCGACGACGGCCCAGATGCCCAGTGCCCAGCTGATCGGGACGTACCCGGACATCGCCGCACCGAGAGCGCCGATCAATGCCCCGGTGACGGCTCCCGTCGTGACCGAACCCAGAGCGTGCCAGCCGAGTCGGCGGACGGGAGTCGAGGATCCCTTCCGATCTACCTGCTTCGGCGCGGCAACAACTCCGGCGACGGACATTCCGCAGGTCGACCAGTTCGCAGCCAGCGACGTAACCAGTCCGGCGCCGATAACAGCTGTGGTCAAAGCTGTTGTCGCAGATGGCGTGGCCACGAGTGCGAGGCCGGCACCCGCAGCGGCGCCCGCCGCGACGAGGCTGACACGGGTCGCGGTGCCGACCGAGCCTTGAAGGGTCGGCCGGATGTCAGGGACATCGGTCTGCAGTGGGCCGTGTGAGAGAACAGTAGTCATCAGATCCTCCGAAGTGTTTGTGGTTCAGGAAAAGTGTTGAGCCGAAGTCGCAGCGAAAAGTGATGAGCCAGGTTTCACAGCACTGTGATGACGCCGATCATGTACGGGTGGACGGAGCACGAATACTCGTAGACGCCGACGCTCTCGAACGTGTGCCGGAACGTTCCGTCTCCGGTGATACCACTGTCGAACAGGCCGGGTGATTCCACATGATGCAGGAGTCCACCGTCGTCGAAGCGCCACTCGACGGTGCCGCCGTGTTCCACGGTGACGTCCATCGGGCTGAACTGAACATTGCTGATCTCGACCACCACGTCGGGGACGGGATCTTCTGTGCCGCAAGCTGGGACACACGTCGCCGCGACAGCGAGGCCGAAGCCGACGATCCACCTCCTCACTATTGAACGATCACGGTGCCCACCATCATCGGATGGGGCGTGCAGTGGTAGGTGAAGGTGCCGGCGTCGTCGAACGTGTACGAGAAGGTTCCCTCGGTGAGCAACTCGCTCTTCAGTTTCCCGTCGAGATCACCGTTGCCGACCACGTCGTGGGGGAGTCCGCTGTCGTCGAACTTCCATTCGACGGTCTGTCCCTTCTCGATGGTGACCGATGCCGGTGTGTACGCCATGTTCTTCACCTCGATCACGACTGCAGGTTCGTCCGACGACGCACCGGCATCACTACTGCAGGCGGTGAGGCTCAGGGCAGCGCACGCGGCCAGGAAAGCGGGAACGAGTTTCTTCATGAGGTGTTCTCTCCATTCTTCGACTTGTCAGCGGACGTAACGCAGATTTGCCGTCATGCCGGCCTCGAAGTGGTAGGCGTTGTGGCAGTGGAACATCCACTCGCCGGGATTGTCGGCGTCGAACTCGATGGCAAGCTCGGTGCCGGGTAGGACGTTGACGGTGTCGCGGCGAAGTCCGCCGTAATCCGGTACCGCAAACGTGTGGCCGTGGGTGTGCATGGGGTGCCACATCGTGGACGTGTTCTTCATCGTGATCCGGACCCGTTCGCCCTGTTTCATGACGAGCTTGCCCGCATCGGCTCCCGCCATTCCCCAGACGTACCGATTGCCGGCCTGGATCAATTCGATGTGGTAGTCGCGATCAGGCGACTTCGTCTCGAGCCGTGCGGATTCCGTGGGCCGGAGTTCGCTTTCGGTGACCAGTCGGCCGGCCAGTTCCGAGAGGTTTCCGCCCACATCCGGATTCGCCAGCGCCAACGCGTCGGTGCTGCGTAGGACGGTCGACGCATAACCATCTCGGCCCTCGACCTTCGCCACCACCGGCCATGTTCCCGACTTCACCGTCACCAGTACGTCGTAGCGTTGGGCCATTCCGACGATGATGGTGTCGGCGGGAGTTGGTTCCACGTCGTAGCCATCGGTAGCGACGATTGTCATCTCGTGACCGGCCACCGCAAACCGGTACGGAGTTTCGGCCGCTGCGTTGATGATTCGCAGTCGAAGGGTCGAACCGGGCGCTGCAGTGACGACAGCAGGATCGTTGGGTGGCCGCCCGTTGATCAAGTGCAGTGGATACGCGATGTGTTGAGTCATCCCGCCGAGTGGTTCGGAAGAACCGTGTCCGCCGCTCACCAACTGTTGCGCGACGGACATGTCGGCTTCCGAGTGTTCCGCCGGAGTCGTTGCCCCACCGCCGTGTCCGCCGTGCCCGCCCGAAATTGCCGGGTTCAGGGCCATCAGGACGGAATCCGGTGTGGTACCCAATCCGTCGAGCCAGTCGTCGAGCACCAGAACGGCATCGGCGTCGGCCCCGGTGATGTCGTTCGGATCCTCGACGATCATGGCGCCGAAGAGCCCCCGATCGGCTTGTAATCCGCTGTGCGAGTGGTACCAGTACGTTCCCGGATCCGGTGCGATGAAGTTGTACTCGAAACTCGAACCGGCGCCGATGGGGGCCTGCGTGGTGGGTGCCGCGCCGTCCATGTCGTTGCGGATTCGAATTCCGTGCCAGTGCAGTGTTGTTTCGGCATCGAGGCCGTTCTGGACGCTGACGTTCACCCGGTCACCGGACTTCAGTCGAAGTTCCGGAGCCACCGCAGCGCCTCCGTACGTCCACGTGTCCACGAGGCGTCCGCCAAGATCTACCGTCGAGAATCCGGCGGCAAGGGCAAACGCAGCGGTGGTCCCGTTCCAGGCTCGCGCCGATTCTGCGGCGGCAACTTCGGGGTCGGCGGGCAGGATGTAGTCGAGATCGGTTGTGGGCGTCGGAGATGCTGCAGTGGAACTGCATCCGGCAATTGTCCCCATTGCGCCGAGCCCGAGTGCTCCGGCGCCGAGTGCTCCCAAACTCAGGAAGCGGCGCCGGCCCATCACCACACCGGATCCGGGACGACTCATCGGAGTACTTCTGGTGTGATCAACCCGCTGACATCACCGACGTTGCCCGAGACATCGACGGAACTGACCTGCTCGCCGGTGCTCGCGTTGTAACCCACGATCTTCTGCGGAGCGGAGCCTTCGACCTCAGGTCCCGAACCGAGCACGTAGAACGTGGCGCCGTCGACGGAAAAGGTCATGCTCTTGATGTCTGTCAAGCCGAGGTCTGCCAGCGTCAAGCTCTTCACCGGGGCGAAGGTCGTTGCGTCGGACAAGTCGATCTTGACCAGTGAGCCTCCCCGAGCAGAGTCCGGATGAATAGCCGTGTCCGTGTACGCGATTGCGAGCCGGGTTGCGTCGGCATTGATGACGTTCTCCGAGAATCGACCGGAGTCCTGCCCGGCGTTTCCGATCGGCTTGACACCTTCCTGAGGCAGTCCGTTGGAGAAGTCGAAGACGTACACATCGCCGTTCTCACTGACCAGCAAGGCTTTATTCGCTTCCGATGCCCACGTGACCTTGCGGGTGGAGACAAAATCCTCGGGTAGGACCTTGCTTCGGGCGGTTTCCTTCGGAACACCGTCGTCACCGATCGTGACGTGCAGCAGTTCCCGGGTGTCCTCGCAGACGCTGTACAGCTCGTGATCGACCATCCACGTGAACGGACCGCAGCCGACTATCTGGAGTGCACCGGTCGCTTCCTTCTTCTCGAGGTCGACCACTCTGATGCCGTACAAACCGTCGTCCCACGTGACGAAGAACTTGCCGTCGGACGTCACGGCGTTCGAGCCGGGACGGGAATGTACGCGTGCGACGTCCGGAAGCATGACCTCGGCTGGTTCCAGCAGGTTTCCGGAGTAGGTGCTGACCGTGAAATCTGCTGCGCCGCGTGAACCTCGGGGGCGCCACACCTCGGCAGCGAGCACCGCAGGATCCTCGGCGGAATCCCCGACGAATCCGTGAATGACCGGATCCCAGATACCCGGGCCGACGGTGATTCGGCTCTCGGCCACACCGGTTTTCGGATCGATGACGTTGACGCTGAGCTCGAGTTGGCCGAATCCACCTTCGACGCCCAGCAAGCGGTCAGCTGCGATCGGGGTGATCGAACCGACGTGCAATGGCTCGGGAATGGTATCGCCGATTTCCTGGTCGTCGTGACCGAGGGAGATCCCCTCGCCCGGAGCAGTGAACGGAACTGTCGGATAGGTGACATCGCCTGCGCTGGAAGGTTCGTCGTTGTCGGACGAACTGCAACCGGCCAGCGCGAGTACGACGGTGAGTGGGATGACGGCAACGGCGGGGCGCGCCAGTTTTCGGGTTCGCGAACTGCTCATGATCCGGCACCGACCTTGGGGCGCTCGGCCGGTCGAGTCTGGCAGTCCTCACCGATGATGGGCGCCATCGTGCAGGTGTATGCCTGAGACTCGTCGGAGACACACCAGATGATTTCCTGGTCGTAGCTTCCGGAGACCGGGTTGTACATCACGGCCTGCATGTCCGGTTCGCCGCAGAATGCGTTGGAACACGAAGGTGCACCGCAGCAGTCGTAGTAGGCGATCAGATAGGTCTTGCCGGTATCAGGGTTGGTGCAGCATCCGACCCAGAACTCTGCGCCGGGCTTGCTGCCGGGGGCGCAGGTGGTGACACCGCCGCCGTTGCATGCGGCACAGGACGTTCCGTCCATGTTGCACCAGCGCCAGTACTCGCACTCGGCCGGATCTTTACCGTCGTAGACAGGGACAAGAGGTTCGGGGCCAGGTGCCGGCGCAGGAACCTCGGGCTCTTGGGCGAAGGCACTACGTGTCACAGGAAGTGTGCTGATCAGCGCCACTCCTGACACACCCATGGTCCACTTGCCGATCCGACTGATCATGGAGCGCCGCGAAACTCGTTCGGAGAGTTTGCGTCCGGTTCGACTGGTGAGCGAACCGCCCTGGCCCGCCATCCATTCGGCCTGGGCCTGAACTGTCGCCTCGTCGACGGGATATCGATTCTCCGTCATGTTGTGCTGCGGGAATTCATTGTCGTCCAACGATTTTCTCCTGATTCGTGAAGAGGATCGAACTGTGCAGGAAGATCAGGCCGCGCTGCCGGATTTCGCCTGGGCATGAAGGTGCTGGAGTGAGGGAGTGCCGGATTCGAGCGCATTGAGCAGGCTTTCCACCTGAGCCATGTGATTGCACAGGCCCTTTCCTCGGATCTTGCCGTGCTCGTCGAGAATCACGCCGTACGGAGTGGTGCCCACCTGGTACGCGATACCGACGTCTCGAGCGTCGATGTAACTGAGCTCGGAACCGATCCCGCTGCCGGCCAGGAACTCGCGATGCTCTTCGGGTGTTCCGTCGGAGATGATGATCACGTCGAGATCCGATTCGGCTCGGGCCATTGCCCTTACGCCGGGAAGAAGGCTCTTGCACGTCGAGCAACTCGGAGCGGTGAACAGCAGGAGTTGCGGCTTGTCGCGGTGACCACCGACTCCGACGGTCCGTCCGTCCTGATCGATGAGACCGGCAAACGACGGGCCGGCCTGTTCGACCTTGGGCCCGGTATCCATCATCCGGGCACCGAGAGGTCCGAGACGTACTTGTACGCGGCCGATTTCACGAGCCAGAGCAAGAACCATCAAGAACAGTACGGCTACGGCGATCACCAGGATCACTGTCGCGACAAGGAGGAAAGTGGTCATCGTGGTAGTCCTGCCTTCGAGTTTTCAGTGGTGGGGATGTGAGTCACGAGCCGTACCGGGACGCGGTTTCGGCGGTTCGGAGGCGGATGGAGGCGCTCGACAGGTAGTCGTCGACCGGGCGTCGTCCGAGGTGGACCACCGAACGAATCTGTGCGAGAGCAACTCCCGCCAGAACGAGGAGGAATCCGAAGGTCGCCGCCACGACCTGGACGCCGATCTCAGCCTGTCCGGCGGTGACCGACAGTGCCACAGCGATCACCGCGAGTGTTCCGGCGCGAACGGCGTGGAACCATCCGATACGCGGAATCTCGCCGACTCCGAATGCAAAACATCCGCAGTCCAGATCGCGTCGCCCACGCAGGAGGTTGATCGTGAGGCCCGTGAAGAACGACGCGAACATGATGGCAGCAACCAAGGCGGCGAGGCGATGGGCCACGCCGAGAACCAGAAGGATGCCTACGACGGTTTCCGCGACGGGAAGGATGCGAGCGATCGGTACTTCGAGTCGCACAGGCAACACTTTGTATCCGCGCACCGAACGAAGGACCCCGTCGTGGTCGTTCAGCTTGGGAATGCCGGCGAGCAGGAGAACAAATCCGATGATCGTCGAAGTGGTGGCGCTGACCAAGTCCATGCTTCCTCCGTTCCTCTCGGGTAGTGCCGGTGGTGTGTGGGACACATCCTGTACGGGCGATGCTGCGAACCCGCGTCGACCGCGCTACGCCTGGACGAGGTGCAACTGAGAGAGCAGTTGTCGTGTGAGAATCGGAGAACTAGCAGGTCAAGGTGCTCCCGGAGGGGACGGATACCGTCGGCCGCCCTTGATCCGGCATGACGCTGGGTGGGAAACAGAGTCGGATTCTCACTTGAAAGTTCTGTGCGCGCCATCGTGGAAACTGCGCGGAAACATAAGCGGACTAACTTGACCGAATTCTGACAATTCGCTCGTAGGTTCGGGCCTGGACGCGACGGACGGTGACACATGGCCGTGAGTGCGGCACTGCGTGCAGCGATCACGCGAGCGCAGAATGCGGATCAACACAGTGAGCCCGTGTTCTCCCCGCTCCGTGGTCTCGGACGAGGACGTTTGACCCCGATCGACCTGTTGGGGCAATCACTCTCCACGATCGCTCCGGCAACGGGAATGGTGTTCATCGCCCTGTGGATGATCACCTACAGTCCCGGCTACGTCGGGTTGGCTGCGATTGCTGCGACAACTTCGGCGGTGTTTCTCGTTGCGTTCTGCATCACTCAATTCACGCGGAGACTGGCCGCAGCAGGATCGTTGTACAGCTTCGTCTTCCAAGGCTCCGGTATCCGGGCGACACTGACGGCGGGCGCCGCACTGGTACTCGGGTATCTCGGAATCTCGGTTTCGGTTTTCTCGCAGGCGGTTCCGAGTCTGCTCGATACCATCGCCATTGTCGGCCCCGACGTGCGAGGAACTGCCGCGACGGTGATCACGACGGTGGCGATTGCCCTGGCCGTCGCGTGGATTGCAGTGCGCGGCGTCCGGTTCGCCACCCGAGCGATCCTGGTCGTCGAAGCGTGCTCGTTGATTCTCATCGTCGTGGTCATGCTGGCGACGCACAGTGACACGACAACTGCTGTTGCCCTGCCGAATCCGTCGCTGAGTGCAGTTCCGTTTCTCGCGATGCTGACGGTGCTCAGCATGGCGGGCTTCGAAAGTTCGGCCTTCTTCGGCCCGGAAGCGAAGCGACCACTCATCAGCGTCACACGCACGGTTCTCATTTCGCCGATCATCTGCGGGGTCCTCTTCGTTTTTGCGGCCTGGGCGGCGATGACCGGCCACGGCGCGACGATCGTCGGAGCGTACTTCGAGGGAACGGCATCCGGGGCCAGCGCGGAGGTGGTTCTGGCAGTCAAGATCGGAATGACGTGTTCCTGGTTCGCATCCACTCTCGGTTGTGCGCAGGCGGGTTCGCGGTTGTTGTACTCGATGGGGATCGAACGGGTACTGCCTGCGCCGCTCGCTCGCGTGCACAGACGGTTCCGCACCCCGTACGTTGCGGTACTTGCGTTCGTCGCGGTAAGTGCGGCAGGCGTATTCATCTATTCGGATACGGTTCGCGACGATTCGGGATCCTTCGACGGCGTGGTGGAGACCGCGTTGGTCTGCGCTTACACGCTGGTGGCCTTTGCTTCGTGGAAGTTCTTGCGCCGAATCGGGGAACATACGTCGCTGACCCGGATATGCACCCTGTCCGTGAGTACCGCCGGTGCTGGTCTACTGGTCTACATCGTTCTCGACGGTGCGGTTCACGGGATGTGGGCACTGCCGATCGCTGCTCTTGCTGTTGCGGTGTCGGGGACAGTGTGGAGTTCATTGCTTCGAAGAGCCAGACCGGAAAGCCTTCTGATGGTCGGCGCTTTCGACAGCGTCGAGACGGCGGACCTGTTGCCCGGTGCTGGCACTCTGCTGATCGACGGTGACGGGCGAAGGCGACTCGTTCCGGATCGTGGGACCGCCGAGGGTGACTCGCCGGAGCATGGGCGGTGACCGCGGACCGTGCAACCGCTGGTCCACGATCAGGCAAACAGATCGGCGACGAGACCCACTTCAGTGGACAACAACCGCGTGCGGTTCAGAAGGCGCTGGGGATGCTCGAGGCGGTGGCTCATCTGGGACCGGGAACAACCGCGAAGGAGATCGCCACTTTTGCAGGCGTTCCATCGGCCACGGCGTACCGGATGCTGAATCTGCTGGTGGCGGAGGGCTTTCTCGTGCGGGTGCCGGACCTGTCAGGGTTCGCGTTGGGGCGTCGGACTGCCGAGCTCTCGCATGCGGCGTCGTCGAGTGGTCCGGCGCCGACGCTGCACGAGCGCGTCGAGGACATGCGGACACACACGAGGTTCGGATTGCACGTCGCGTCATTCGCCGGTGGGCGCTTGCGGTTCGTCGACAAGGATCCGGATCACGAGATCATCGGAATAGCGGCACTGGCCAAGAACCTTCACGCGAATGCGCTGGGGAAGGTTCTGTTGGCGCACGACGAGCGGTTGCTTTCGGGTTTGGAACTTCGCCGGGTCACGGAGTTCACCCTCGGTGATTTCGATGCGTTGTATGAGCAGCTGAGGTCTGTTCGCCTGCAGGGTTTTGCATTCGAGAACCAGGAATGCCGCCTGGGTCGATCCGCGGTGGCAGTACCGGTTCGAGATCACGCAGACCAGGTGGCAGGCGGGTTGTGTGTTCAGGGAGCGAGCGGGCGAGTGACGGATGAGGATCGAGAGTTGGTCGGTTTTCTACTCGATTGTGCGCGTCAGCTCACCGGATTGCTCTGACGTCACACGCGCAGGCTCAGTGGGAGTCCGGCGGTCATCAGGACCACGGACTCCGATTCACTGGCGATGCGGCTGTTCACCAGACCGAGTAGATCGCGGAACAGCCTCCCGGACTTCGTGTCCGGGACGACGCCGCTTCCCACTTCGTTCGTGACGGCGACAATCGGAACCGGACAGGCGGTCCAGGCGTCGGCCAACCGGTCGATATCTGCGTGGACGGCGCTGAGATCTTCTGTCGCCCACGCCTGATGTCGGTCCAGACGTGCGGTCAACCACGTGCCGAGGCAATCGAGCAGGATCGGTGTTGTTGCGGCCGCGAAAATCTCGGTCACGTCGGAGGTCTCTACCGTCGTCCACGTCGACGGCCTCCGCGCGCGATGCGACGCAATTCGTTCGATCCAGTCGGGATCGTCGTCCTGCGGATCCCCGGTGGCGATGTACGTGACGTGCCGGTAGCCGGCAAGCAGGCCCTCCGCGTAAGTGGACTTGCCCGAGCGGGCGCCACCGGTGACCAGAGTTCGATGGCTCTGTCCTACCCCGATCTCGAGCACAGCTCCATCCGGAACCGCTCGCGCCCCTGACACACGAAGTGCTTCCGAGAGTTCGTTTTCGACGGGGTTGTGGTGCCCGAGGTGTACGGCGACCACATCGGTTCGATCGGTGATCGCGTCGCAGTTGCGGAGCCGCAACACCGTCTCCGCGAAACTCGACAGATCGTGGTGCCCGGTGCCGTGGTCGGTCTTGTAGCCGAAGGTCTCTTCGAGAAAGACGGCGTCGAAACGGGCGTCGGCAAGTGCGTCGACAGTGGATTCGGGCAGAGGCCCGGTGTCGGTGGCCCAGAAGATTCGGGTTCCGGATGCGTCGGTGATGTCGTAGAGAAGGGTGGGTACTTCGTGCGCGGCTTCGAGTGCGCGAACACGATAGGTGCCCAACATGATCGACTGGCCGGTCTCGAGCGGTGTGAAGGTCACCGGGTCATCCGGGCCCACCCAGTCTCGGCAGAGAGCGAGCGCGTCGGGTGGTCCGAGAACCTGTAGTGGTTCGGTGCGCGAGGCCCAGGACCGGAACAGCAATGCCATCGGGCCGAGGTGATCGGGATGAGAGTGCGTCAACAGGATGTGTTCCACGTGTGCCAGCGTGCGACCGAATCGCGACGCGGCACGCGGTACTTCCGGACCACAGTCCAACAGGATTCTGTTGTCCACCAGGGCAGCAGTGTGCCCGCGGATGGTTTCACGCGACAGGGCGGCCAGGCAGGAAGGGCAAGTGCAGAACGGGTTCGGCCAACCGTCGGCAGCACCGGTGCCGAGCATCACCAATTCCATCAGCGGGTGCCTTCCTGCCGAATCGGAACAACAATGGGACCGCTGGGCCG
Organism: Rhodococcus sp. ARP2; assembly: GCF_001029585.1. Taxonomy (NCBI): domain Bacteria; kingdom Bacillati; phylum Actinomycetota; class Actinomycetes; order Mycobacteriales; family Nocardiaceae; genus Rhodococcus; species Rhodococcus sp. ARP2. The sequence goes on from NZ_LEKE01000054.1 coordinate 170,326, forward strand.
GTCCAGGATTTCGACCCGGGCGCCGTACACGCGGCCGAGGAGGTCTGCCTCCAGCACCGCTGAGGGAGTGCCGTCGGCAACCACGCTGCCCTTGTCCAGCAGCACGATTCGTCGACCGTACTGACCCGCGAGAGTGAGGTCGTGCATCGCGGCGATGACCGTGATGTTGTCCGCCTCACGCAGTTCCTCCACCAAGTCGAGAACCTGCTGCTGGTGACCGATGTCGAGCGCGCTGGTGGGTTCGTCCAGGAGCAGTACCTGAGGTTCTTGAGCCAATGCCCGAGCCAGGACCACGCGCTGCAATTCGCCGCCGGAAAGTTCGGTGGCTCGTCGATCTGCGAACTCGGTGAGGTCGAGCCTCTCGATCACCGAAGAGATCACCGAACGGTCAGTAGCGGTTTCGGTTCCGAAGCGTCGTAGATAGGGAGTGCGGCCGAGCGCAACCAGTTCCTTAACCGTTGAGCCCTCGGGTACTACCGGACGCTGAGGCATCAACGCGACTACGGCGGACATCGCCTTGCGGCTGGAATTGCGAGGACTCAGTCCCCCGACCGAGAGCTCACCGGTAGACGGAATCAATCCAGCGAGGGCATGCATCAAGGTTGTCTTGCCGGCGCCGTTCGGCCCGACCACGGCAACCCAATCGCCGGGTGCCACATCGAGATCGATGCCGTCGACGACGTCTTTGCCGCCGAGGTTGACTCGGAGGTCGCGGCACCGCACTGCGCTGTCGGTCATGCCGAGACCCGGCTGCGGCGCAGAACCAGAAGGAAGAACGGAGCGCCGATCATCGCGGTCACAACCCCGATGGGGAGTTCGGCCGGTGCCATGACCGTGCGGGCGGCAACGTCGGTGAGGACGAGAAACGCCGCTCCGAGCATGAGTGACAGGGGGAGAAGCAGTCGATGCGACGGGCCGACGACCAGTCGAACCGCATGGGGAACAACGATTCCGACAAAGCCGATGAGTCCACTTGCACTCACGACCGCCGCCGTTCCCAGAGTTGCGGCGAGCACCAGTACCAGGCGTGATCTGGCCGGGTCGACGCCGAGGCTGGCGGCTTCGACGTCACCTACGGCCATCACGTCGAGTACGCGTCGGTGTACCAGGATGACGGCAGATGCCAGCGCGACGTACGGCAGGACAACCAGAACTTCCGACCAACCGTCGGTGGATAGTCCGCCGAGCAGCCAGGAATAGACCTCGCGGAGTGAATCGTCGAACCGCTGCTGGACAAAAGTCTGCGCTGCATTCGTGAACGCCGCGACTGCGACACCGGCGAGGATGATGACTACCGCGTTCTGCGGCCCGCCAATGCTGCGGCCGAGCGAATAAGTTGCGAACACGGCCAGCACACCACCGACGAAGGCGGCCATGGGAATTCCGAACATGCCCAGCGCTCCACCCGAAACGATGGCGAGGGTTGCGCCCAGTCCGGCTCCGCTGGAAACGCCGAGGAGATACGGATCTGCCAAGGGATTTCGGAACACGCCCTGGTAGGCGGCACCGGCAACGGCCAACATTGCTCCGACCAACGCGCCCAGTACTACTCGCGGAAGCCGGATCTGCCAGAGAATCGCCTGCTGTGTCGCGGTGAGACCGGAATCGAGGTGGATGCCGGGTATTCCGTCCAGAAGTTCGAGAATGGTTCGATCAGGCGTCAAACCGGCCGGCCCCACCAGAACACCGATCAGCAAGGCAGCGCACAGAATCAGCGCGGCGCCGAGCAGAACGGCGGTCCGATGTTGGGAGATACCGGCTTTGATCATCGAGTGCTCAGGCCGCGGGAACTTGGGCAACGATGGCCGCGACGGCCTTCACCTGATCGGCGACACGAGGTCCCCAGCGGCTGGAGAGGTCTTCGTCGAGCACATGGATCTGGTTGCCGGTAACCGCTTTCATGCCGCTCCACCCGGGTCGGGCGGCGACGGATTCTGCTGTCACTCCGCAGCATTGGGAGTCTGCGAGAAAGATGAGATCGGGATTGGCCTGCACCACGAATTCGGCGGACAGCTGCGGATAGTCGCCCTGCCCCGCGGCGTCGGCGATGCTCTTCATTCCGAACAGCGAGTAGATCTGCCCGACGAAGCTCGAACTCGTGACGGTGTAGAGCGAGGAGTCGAGTTCGTGGAAGTACGTCAGCGGCTGTTGGCGCGCAGGAACACTGGCGACAGCGGCGTCGATGTCCGAGCGCATGGTGTCGACAACTTCGGTGCCCTTGTCCTCGTGGCCGGTGGCCTTCGCGACGCGCTCGATCTGGGCGTAGACGTCGTCGATGCTTGTGGCTGCCGGTAGCAGGAGTGTCGGCACCTTCGCCTTTTGCAGCCCGGAGACAAGATCGTTCATGTCATCCGATGCGATCACCAGATCCGGTGCGTAGCCGAGGATGGCTTCGACGTTCGGTTGAAAGCCCGAGAGATCGGTGACCGGGATACCGGCCGGGTAGTCGGACTGATTGTCGACGGCCTTCACCTGATCGCCCGCGCCGACGGCCCACAGGGTCTCGGTGGCGCTGGGACTGAGTGACACGATCGACTGCGGACGTGACTCGATGGTGATGTCCGTGCCGGAATCCGTGGGACCGGAAACAACAGTCACCGGGAACGAGCCGTCCGAGGCGGCTGTGGTTGCGGGTGCATCGGACGTCGAGCTACTGCAGGCACCGGCAAGCAGTGCGGTGCTCACCGTCAGTGCTGCAAGTACAGATCTGAATCTACGTGTCGGCCGAGTACTCACAGCCACCCCTCCGCTAGTGGTGAAGGGTCGCGAGCAGCGCGGCCGCGAGGCGAAGCGCCACGAGCGGTCCTTCGTCCGAGAACCATCGTGTCGCCACGAGGCCGGTGACCTGACTCGTTCGCCTCGAGTAGTGACGGGCGAATTCACAGTTGCGTCGACAGTGCCGGGGTTTCACCGAACTTCACACGAGCAGCGTGGCACCCCGGTGAACCGGGGCATCTGCACTTTACAGGGGTCGTCTGGCTTGACCCGGGAGGTCAAGGCAGGGTAAATATCTATTCCACTAATGAACTAGTGAAAGGGTTCGGATGATCGACTTCCGTATCGACCGCCGATCCGGCATTCCCACTTACGTGCAATTGGTCCTTCAGGTGAAGCAGGCGCTCAGGCTCGGTGATCTCCAAGTCGGGGATCGGCTGCCCACAGCCAAGGACGTCGTGGGAGCGCTCGCGATCAACCCGAACACAGTCCTGAAGGCCTACAAGGAACTCGAGCGCGACGGACTTGTTGCCCCGAGGCCCGGATTGGGCACGTTCGTCGTGAAGTCCCTGGCCAAGCCCGGTATGGCGGAAAGCTCTGCGCTACGTCGTGAGTTGGCGCGTTGGGTTGCAGATGCCGTGGCCGCCGGACTCGAGCGCACGGACATCGAAGCATTGGTGAGTTTGGAGCTCGAGAAGACGTTCATCGAATCGGATCCGTCCGGAAAGCAGGGGGAGACATCATGACTGCGCAAGAATCGGCACTGACGATGCAGGACGTGGACAAGCGCTTCGGCAAGAAGAAGGTGCTCGACGCCTGCACTTTCGAGGTCGCAACGGGAAGCATCACTGCCCTGGTCGGGGTGAACGGAGCGGGCAAGTCCACTCTGATGTCCTTGGCGGTCGGGTTGACGATGCCTGACCACGGTTCGATCTCCGTCCTGGGCAGCACGCCGGATCAGGACGGCATCTGCCCAGGCCTGTCGTACCTCGCTCAGCACAAGCCGCTGTATCCCAAATTCACTGTTGCAGAACTTCTTCGATTCGGCGCATACACCAACGACGAGTGGGATGCGAAGTACGCTCTGGATCTGGTGGAGCGCGCTGGGATTGCTCTCGGTGCAAAGGCGAAGACTCTGTCACCAGGTCAACGAACAAGGGTTGCACTGGCTTTGGCGCTCGGGCGCAGACCGCAGTTGCTTCTTCTCGACGAGCCCTTGGCGGATCTTGATCCCGTGGCGCGGCGGTCCGTCGCGACCACTCTGCTCGAAGACGTTGCCGAGTACGGCACCACGGTTCTGTTGTCGTCACACATCGTCTCCGAATTGGCAGACGTCTCGGATCGACTTCTTCTGCTGGGCGGCGGAAACGCGAGATTGTCCGGTCCGTTGGATGAATTGATCGCTGCCCATTACGTATTGATCGGGGACGGCGATCCTTCGGACGTGGTCGGCGCCGGTGCGGTCATTCATACCGACAAGGGGATGCGGTCGAATTCTCATGTGGTGGAGGGAGTCCGTCCGAGCCCTCGGGCCGGCTGGGTGATCGACGACGCAACTCTCGACGACGTGGTGCTCGGGCACCTGAGCGCAGAAACGATGGTGGCGGCATGATCTGGGTTACGTGGCGGCACCACCGGACATCGCTCGTTGTGTCGTTGGGATTCCTCGCGGCATTAGCAGTCATTGTCTTGTCGAGTGGTGCGATCATCAAGAGCGGCGGACAAGCCCAACTCTTCGGATCGCCTCTCAGTTGCTTCGATGACATCACCGCTATCTGCACGGCAGAGACTGCTCTCACCCTGACGACAGTGGTTGCGACGGCTCTGCCGGTGTTCCTCGGCGTGTTGATCGGTGTCACCGTGTTTTCGCGGGATATCGAACAGGGAACGCACGTATTGGGGCTTACTCAATCGGTCAGTCGGACTCGTTGGTTCTGGACCCGGGTGTTGATCGTCTTCCTGCCGATTTCTGTGGCTTCGGCATTGCTCGGATTTGCACTGCAATGGGCTCGATCTCTCCCGGACAACTCCCGGTATGCATTTGTTGCCGGGCGTTCGACTTTCGTCGAGATATCGAACCTGTCGTATCCGCTCTTTCAATCCAGCGGACTGGTCTTGGGTGCATACACATTCATGGCACTCATGCTCGGAGCAGCTCTGGCTTTGCTGGTGCGTAGTTCGATCGGCGCAATGGCGATCACGATGGTCGGTGTTGTTGCGATCCTGGCAGCATTTCAGTTGGTTGCACGACCCGATTACGCCGAGCCGAGTGTCCGAACGTCACCCGTCGCCGGATTCAGTTCCTACTATTCGAGCGATACCAGTATTCCCGCGGTCAATTGGGAACTCGCGCAGGGATATGTCGACCTCCGAGGTAACTGGGTCGACATCAAATACGACGAGTGCACGTGGGGTGGATCAGGCGGCGAGAACCCGTACGACCAGCGCCCGGAGGAGACCGGCGCCGAGTACAGCCTCCGCATGGATGTGCTCTCAGCGCATCAGAACAGAGAGATGGAGATCTGTTTGCGGGAACACGGCGTCGACCACTACGAAGTTCGCTACCACTCAGCTGATCGGTTCTGGCGTTTCCAGTTCACGGAAGCTGCACTCGTCCTGATCCTTTCGGGATTGTTCCTCCTCCCGGCGCTCTGGGGCCTACGACGCCTCAAGCCGTGACTCAGCGGGCGACCGGCGCGACCGTCAGCTGGTTGATGTTCGCGCCGGTCATCGAGCAACCCTTGGTGGGGTAGGCAAGGAAGACCGAGTCGTAGCTGTTGGGCGGGTAAACCCTCAGTCCCGCAACGTCAGTCACGCCGCACTGATCTGCCGGGTAGTTCTCGACGTTCGTAGCTCGCACCAAAGACGTTGCGGCAGAGCCAGGGGCAAGGGATACGAGTGAACCGGATCCGGAGCGGCCGGCTGCAGCACCCACTTCGCTTCCGGACGCTCCCGTGACATACGAGACGCCGGGGAAACCGTCGAGCGTGCACGTGCGGCCGCCCGTGTTGGTGAAGACCACCGGAAGCTCCACCGAACCGGCGGCGCCACTCGACTCTCCGAGGGTGACGTTCAGTTCCCCGATCGCGCAGCCTTCGGGATTGGGGGCCGTCGAGGTTGTGGTTTGGGTGTGATCGGTATGGGTCGTCGAAGGTGCGGCAGTACCGGTCTGGGTCGTCGGCGCAGAGGCGGTCGTGGTTGAGGCGGGTGCCGGTGAACTCTCGGCCGTTCCCGTTTCGTCCGAGCCGCAACCGCTGAGAAGGGCGAGAGCAGCAAGTGGAGCCGCCAACAAGCCGACGTTGCGCATGCGGTTGGGATTCATCGCTCTGTACTCCTCAAGTTGGTCGACAACTGGCTCCGGAACATCCGTGTCCGGTATATCCGAATCCGAGCCCGGATGTGCAGAAACGAATCAGGCTCGCCGGTGATCAGGACCTACTTCCCGGATGGATTGCCGCTGCGGATCTAGCATGAGAAATGACCTGTCCGGATCGCGACCACCGGGAGTAGCGCATGTTCACCTTCACCAGCGACGACGGAGTGGTCATTCATGTCCACGAATGGCCCACCGAGCAGGAACCTCGAGGGGTTGTTCAACTCGCGCACGGTATGGGTGAGCACGCAAAACGCTACGCACAGGTCGCCGAAGCCCTGAATGCTCGCGGTTTCCACGTCTACGCGGCGGACCACCGCGGCCACGGTGAGAGCATGCACGCCGGCCCAGGCAACATCGGCGACGACGGCTGGAACCGCTTGGTGGCAGACATGGTGACCCTCACGGGCATCATCCGCGACAAACACCCCGGCCTGCCCGTCGTACTGCTCAGCCACAGCCTCGGTTCGTTCGCTTCGCAGCAGTACATCCTCGATCATTCGCACCTGATCGACGCCGTCGCACTGTCGGGGACTACCGCGGTCGATCAACTGATCGAGAGCCTCGTCAACGACGGCCCGGACGTCCTCGCCCAGTTCAACGCGGAATTCGAACCGGCCCGTACTCCGCACGACTGGCTCAGCCGTGACGAAGCGCAGGTGGATTTGTACATCAACGATCCGCTGTGCGGTTTCAGCCTGGACGACGCAGGCATGGGCGGACTTATCGCAGCGGGACCGAGGTTCGTCGACGTCGAGGGTGTGCGACAAGACCTTCCGATCCTGGTCTTCGTCGGCACCTCGGATCCTCTCAACGCCGCGCTGAGCCGTACCGACGTCGCAGTCGAACGGTACAACTCGGCGGGGATCGAAGACGTCACCTATTACACCTATCCGGGCGCCAGGCACGAGATCTTCAACGAGACCAACCGCGACGACGTCATCAATGATCTGACGACGTGGATGGACCGCGTACTCGAAGCGTGACCGCCTCACCGGAAGGGGAACACGATGTCCACAGTTCCGGCCGCACGACCCGATCCAGACCCGCGAGATGTCAAGCGCTGGAGACGATACCTCGCCGACGAACAAGCCGAGGCCGCCGTCTACCGCGACCTCGCGAGTAGGCGCAGCGGCGAGGAACGCGAAATCCTTCTCGCCCTGGCCGACGCGGAGGGCCGACACGAGGCGCACTGGCGAGCGCTTCTCGGCGATCACGTCGGCAAACCACTACGCGGCGATATCCGCACTCGGATACTGGGCTTTCTGGCCAGGCGTTTCGGTTCCGTGTTCGTGCTCGCTCTTGCCCAGCGCGCGGAGACGCGATCCCCGTATCCGAACGACGCCGACGCGACCGCATCGATGGGCGCGGACGAGAAGATCCACGAAGAAGTGGTGCGAGCCTTGGCCACTCGGGGTCGGAACAGACTTTCGGGGACGTTTCGTGCCGCCGTCTTCGGAGCCAACGACGGCCTGGTCAGCAACCTCGCTCTCGTGCTCGGCATCAGTGGTAGCGGCGTCTCCAACCAAATCGTGCTCATCACCGGCATGGCCGGGCTTCTGGCCGGCGCCCTGTCGATGGGAGCCGGCGAGTACGTTTCCGTCCGCTCGCAGCGAGAGTTGTTGGAAGCGTCCAATCCTGGTCCCGCGGCCAGCGAAGCCGTCGGACTGCTCGACGTCGACGCCAACGAATTGGCGCTGGTCTACCGGGCCCGTGGCATGTCCGCCGAGGAAGCGGACCAGCGCGCCGCCGAGGTCCTCGCGAACAGCACCTTCGGCGTCGCTGACGTTGTCGACGACCATGAAGCCGTCGGAACCGGATTGGGCGCAGCGGCGGCAAGTTTCTGCTTCTTCGCCTCGGGCGCAATCATTCCGGTGTTGCCGTATCTGTTCGGCCTGGAAGGCATGACGGCCCTGATCGTCGCATCTGTTCTCGTGGGGATCGCGTTGCTGACCACCGGCGTTGTGGTCGGGTTGCTGTCGGGCGGGCCGCCGTTCAAGAGGGCCCTACGCCAACTTGCGATCGGCTATGGCGCTGCCGGCGCGACGTATCTGCTCGGCATGTTGTTCGGGACCTCGCTCTGAGCGTCTGCTCACGCGCGCAGGGCTGGATCGCGGTGAGCGGGATCGATCCGGACCGGAATTTGGCACACCACGGCCTCGGTGTGTTTGCGCAGTGCATGAGCGATCTCATCGGTCCGTTGGCTCGGGAGTATCCGATGCCATCTGGTCGCCGGGTCGATGGTGGCGACGACAACAAAGGTTTCCCGGTGGGGGAAGTGTGTGCGGATGTATCGAGCGAGGCTGTTCCCCACGGAATTCTCGGTGTCCTCGATGACGATCAAACGCGAATTCGGGTGTCGGGCTTGCCATCGGCGGGTGAAGTCCGTCGTCGATTCGTGGGCCAGGCAGACTCGAATTGCGATGGGCTGCGAAGACATTGCCGTTGCCGCGGCCATCGCGCGGGTGGAGAGCGACGTAATTTCGGACACGGGTACTAGGACCGCTGGTTTGTATCCGATAGACAGAGAATCGTTCTCACCCTGAACGGTTAACCGCGTACCGATATGTGTGTACGCACCGCGGATGCGTTCCATGCCGAGGACGAGCGCAGGGAGCGCGAGAGCGATCAGCCAGGCGCCCTCGGTGAACTTCATGGCGGTAGTCACCACTGCTGCGATCGAAGTCAACGCAGCCCCGAAACCGTTGAGCGCCAATCGCCACTTCCAGCCCGGTGTCCGTTCGGCGAGCCAGTGGCGCACCATGCCGAACTGCGCGAGCGTAAATCCGATGAACACACCGATGGCGAACAGCGGCACCAAGGTGTTCATGTTTCCGCCCGATCCGATGAGCAGGAGAGCACCGACGCCACCGAGCGACAAAACGCCGTACGTGAAGACGTCGCGCGTCGACTTCCGGCTGAAGCGGTGCGGGAGCACGTTGTCGTCGGCGAGGATTCGCATCAGGTTGGGAAGTCCGCCGTACGAGGTGTTCGCGGCCAACGCCAACAGAATCACGGTGGAGAATTGGACGACGTAGTAGCCCACACCATTTCCGAGGGCAGCGGAAGTGAGTTGCGACAGGACCGTTGTTCCAGGGACCGGTGCGAGTGAGAACTTCTCGATCAACACGGCAAGGCCGATCAGCATGGTGCCCAACAGGATTCCCAGAGCTACTTCGGCACGCTGAGCGCTACGCACGCGAGGCTTCTTGAAGCTGGGTACCGCGTTGGCGATGGCTTCGACTCCGGTCAATGCGGCGCAACCACTCGAAAAGGCTTTGAGCAGAAGGAGAATGCCGATCGTGTGTGCGTTGTCGACGACAAAGGGAGCCGTGGCGGCGGCAGGGTTTTCCCGAAGCAGTCCGGCACCGATCACCGTGAAGATGCTGACGACAAAAACCACGGTGGGCAACATGAATACCCGCGCGGAATCTGCGATGCCCCGCAGATTCAGTGCCGTGATGCCGCCGAGTATCGCCAGTGCGATCCAGACCGTATAGGGAAGAAGCGCAGGGAAGGCGGAGGTCAGAGCCGCGACACCGGCTGCGATCGACACCGCGACGTTGAGGGTGTAGTCGACGATCAACGATGCGGCGGCAGTCAGGCTTGCGCGAGGACTCAGATGCTTCTTTGCGACGGCGTATGCGCCACCGCCTTCGGGAAATGCGGCGATCACCTGGCGATACGACGCCACCAGGACCACAAGCAGCACGGCGATGGCGATCGTCACCGGCACGGTGAAGCCGATCCCCGCGCCGCCGGCGAGGGCCAACACCAACACGATGGCCTCTGGACCGTACGACACCGAGGCCATCGCGTCGAGCGACAGACCCGCCAGTCCGGTTGCGACGGAGAGCTTTTGCTTCTCAGGTTCGCCGCCGGCGCGGGTGGTCGACGATATGACTCCACGGTGTCCGAGTATCACTGCATGTCTCACCGAGTCAGTATCGATACTTCCCGTTGAGCTGAGACCGATCTTGACGATGCCTTGACGCGATCACCAACAAATCTGTACGGGTTCACAACGGCGGTTCGAGTCGCGGGAAGCCTTGTGACAGCTGATCAATCCAGCGGGCGCGCATGGCGAGAATATCGCGGTTCCGAGACTCCGATTGGGCGGCGACGTGCGAAAGTAGGTCGCGAAGTCGGCCCAGAACGAGTGGTGAGTTCGATGCCGAGGCTATGACGTCGTCCAGTCCGGTTCTGACGAAGGTCGTGAAGTCGGGTAGCGGAATCACCACACGCAGATCACCACGCTCGTCGACGACCCGGATCGAATCTGCGCGCACGGAGGCCACCAGAGAGAGGAGGTCTTCGATCTCGTCCAGAGCCTGCACGGCCGTCGCAGGATCGTTGATAGCGGGTGAGAGCGCTCTGAGCGCGATGTCAGCCAACAACCGAATCGCGAGTAGGGGGTCCTGGGTGAAGGTCCGCTCACTCCCACTGACCAAGGCGTCAAGGATCGTGTTGGCGGGCATGGGTCCGCCGTAGACGTCGGCGAGCGGCAATCCGTCTCGCAGCGTGCTACCCGGCGACACTCGGAGGACCACCATGGATCGGCAGTTCCGAGTGCTCTGCAGGAGATCTTCGACGAGGATCTGTTGCAGAACGGCCGGCGGTCGATGCCACTCGATAGTCGTGATCACCGGAAGTGTTGGTAGAGGAGGCAACTCCCGATCGGTGGTGGGGTACACGGCGGCGAAGACTGCTCGGCCACGACTCGAGATCGAGGTCAGTACAGGAGCCAACTGGATGGCCGAGAATGCGCGCAGCTGGAGCAGCCTGATCAGCGTCAGCGTGGCTAAGAGCGCCAGCACTGCGAGACTTGGCACGACCACGGACACATCCGTTTCGTTGCTGATGGCGAGCGCTGCCGTGATGTCGAAAACCGACTGGCCTATGGCGAAGGCAAACGTCCGCCACACGATGGGGTCGTCGCGGAACAACAACAAGCGAGGAGTGAAGGTGGTCGCGGCCCACTGGACGACGAGGAACAGTAGCGAGAAGATCACTGCGACTACACCCAGTAACCCCAGCCCGAGTGCAACGAGCATCTCGCTGACCTGACGGGCGGGAATCATTGGGCCGCTACGTAAATATGGCATCGCCAGTCCGGCAGCCAGTCCTACGACGACGCACAGGATCTGGGTCAGGCCGGCACGCACACGGCGCCGGGGGACGAGGAAGGCATGCCCGATCGGGGTGGGAGCGAAACGTCCGGGCTGATCCACCCTTCAAGCCTCCACGCTGCGGCAATGGTGCGCCTTCACCCGAAACGGATGATGTCGACGCCGTCGTGATCCTGAAACGCTTGAAAGAGCCATGTGAGAGACAGAAGGCGAGACGTCATGACGGATCCGACAGGCCAGAGCCGCGCTGTACTACCGATTCCGGATCGACAACATCTTGGTCTGGTGACGTACGACGCGAAGGATCCGGACACGGAGTTTCCGCCGATCACTCCGCTACTGCCGCCGGCCGGGGCACCCAATGTTCTGGTGGTCCTGTTGGACGACGTGGGATATGGCGCGAGCAGTGCCTTCGGCGGACCAGCGGACACACCGACTGCTGAGCGATTGCAAAGTAATGGGCTCACGTACACGCGGTTTCACACGACTGCGCTGTGTGCACCGACCCGCGCCGCACTGCTGAGTGGGCGCAACCACCATTCGGTCGGTATGGGCTCGGTCACCGAAACCGCGACCTCAGCTCCTGGACTTTCCGGTCTGCGCCCGAATACCAAAGCCGCACTGCCGATGACGTTGAAACTGAACGGATACTCGACGGCGCAGTTCGGCAAGTGTCACGAGGTACCGCCGTGGCAGACATCCCCGGTGGGGCCGTTCACATCGTGGCCGACGGGAGAAGGCGGATTCGAGCACTTCTACGGATTCATCGGCGGGGAGAACAACCAGTACTACCCGGCGCTGTACGAGGGTGTCGCGCCCGTGGAGGCGGACAAGACACCGGAGGAGGGTTATCACCTCACCGAGGACCTTGCCGACCACGCGATCGACTGGGTTCGGATGCAGAAGTCCTTGGCTCCGGACAAGCCGTTCTTCGTCTACTTTGCACCCGGCGCCACACATGCACCGCACCATGTTCCGAAGGAGTGGGCAGACAAGTACGAGGGCCGGTTCGCAGGAGGTTGGGATGCGCAACGCGAATCGATTCTCGAGCAGCAGAAGTAGCGGGGAGTCGTCCCCGCGGATGCGGTCCTCACCCCGCGCCCCGAGGCCATTCCGGCGTGGGAGGACATGAGTGAGGAGATGAAGCCTGTCCTCGAACGCCAAATGGAAGTTTATGCAGGGTTTCTCGAACACACCGATTTCCATGTCGGCCGGCTTGTCGATGCGATCGAGGAACTCGGAGCCCTCGACAACACCCTCGTGTACTACATCATCGGCGACAACGGAGCGTCTGCAGAGGGGACGATCAACGGAGCCTTCAACGAGATGGCCAACTTCAACGGACTCGCCGCCATCGAAACACCCGAGTTCATGGCGGAAGTGAAAGACAAGTTCGGTACCAAGGACGCGTACAACCACTACTCCGTAGGGTGGGCATGGGCAATGTGTACGCCGTACCAGTGGACGAAACAGGTTGCCTCGCATTGGGGTGGCACTCGCAACGGAACGATCGTGCACTGGCCGGCGGGGATTCGGACCAAGGGTGAGACGCGGTCGCAATTCACCCACGTCATCGACGTCGCACCAACGATCCTCGAGGTCGCGAAACTGCCGGAACCGACCTTCGTCAACGGCGTCCAACAATCACCGATCGAGGGGACCAGCATGGTCTACACCTTCGACGACGCCGAAGCCGCCGAACGTCACGATCTGCAGTACTTCGAGATGGCCGGCAATCGCGGTATCTATTACAAGGGTTGGAGTGCGGTCACCAGACACAGCACTCCGTGGCTGTTCGCGGAGGCACTCCCCGCTCTCGACGACGACGTGTGGGAGCTCTACGACGGGTCGCAGGATTGGACGCAGTCCAAGGATTTGGCGGCCGAGTTGCCGGAGAAACTCGCTGCACTGCAACGCTTGTGGTTGATCGAAGCAGTCAAGTACAACGTGCTTCCGATCGACGACCGAAGATTCGAGAGGTTCAACCCTCACATCGCGGGGCGTCCGCAGTTGGTGTCCGGGAACCGACAGGTTCTGTTTCCCGGAATGAAACGGCTGAGCGAGCACAGCGTGCTGAGTATCAAGAATCGATCGTTCAGTGTCACAGCAGCAGTCGACATCGCGGATGGCATTACTGCCAACGGTGTGATGATCGCGCAGGGCGGCAGGTTCGGCGGCTGGGCACTTTACGCGCGGGAAGGTCGCGCCAAATTCGTCTACAACCTGCTCGGCATGACCGAGTTCGTCGTCGGGTCCGACGTTGACATTCCGGCAGGATCACATCAGATCAGAGTTGAGTTCGCCTACGACGGCGGTGGTCTCGCGAGGGGCGGCGGTGTCACGATCTATCATGACGGTCGCGAGGTGGGCTCGGGTCGCGTCGAGCAGACCCAACCGATGGTCTTCTCCGCGGACGAGACCACCGACATCGGTGACGATTACGGCATGCCTGTCAGTGTCGACTACAGTGGCGCAACCACATTCAACGGCCGTATCGAGGTAGTGCAGATCGACGTCGGCGACGATGACCATACCCACCTGATCGACCCGGAGGAGGTGGCGCGAGTGGCGTTGTCCAGACAGTGATTCCACTGACAAGAGCAGCAGTCACAATCTCCTGAGGGAGGGTCGCAATGCCGACCGTCATCCGTACTGTTCACGATCTGGTCCGCCACGCGCGCGGGCCGTCGCACCATCACCACCATCAATCCATGCACGAGGCAAGGCGAATGCGCGCCCACCACATACTGGTCACGCATTCGCTCGCCTGATTTCGGGGCTACAGGTCGCGCGCCAGTGCTCGTCCGGCTGCGCGGCCCGAGAAGATGCAGCCACCGAGGAAGGTCCCTTCGAGCGCGCTGTAACCGTGGACTCCGCCGCCGCCGAAGCCGGCGACCTCACCGGCTGCGTACAGGCCGTCGAAGACACTGCCGTCGGCCTTGATGACCTGTGAATCCAGGTTGGTTTCCAAGCCGCCGAGGGTCTTGCGGGTGAGCAGGTGCAACCGGACCGCGATCAGTGGGCCGTTCTTGGGGTCCAGGATCTTGTGCGGTGCAACGACGCGCACGATCTTGTCTGCCAACAGATTACGAGCACCGTGGATAGCGGTGACCTGGAAGTCCTTGCTGTACTTGTTGTCGACTTCGCGGTCGCGGGCGATCATCTCGCGCTCGATGTCCTCGTAGTCGAGGAGCGGTTCGTCGGTGAGGGCGTTCATGCCGTCGACCAGATCACGAAGGTTGTTGCGCACCACGAAGTCTGCGCCCTTCTGCTTGAATGCCTCGACCGGTCCCGGCGCGCCCTTCTTGATTCGTTCGAGGAGGAGCTTGAAGTCGCGGTTGGTGAAGTCCGGGTTCTGTTCCGATCCCGAGAGTGCGAACTCCTTCTCGATGATCTTCTGGTCGAGGATGAACCACGTGTACTCGTGGCCGCTGTCGAGGATGTACTTGAAAGTTCCCATCGTGTCGAAGCCGGGGAAGTTGGGGACGGGCAGACGCTTGCCGGTGGCGTCGAACCACATCGAGGACGGTCCGGGGATGATTCGGATTCCGTGGTTGGGCCAGATGGGATTCCAGTTCTGGATGCCTTCGGTGTAGTGCCACATGCGGTCGCGGTTCACGATGTTTCCGCCCGCGGATTCGGTGATTTCGAGCATCCGTCCGTCGACGTGTGCAGGTACTCCCGTCAGCATGTGCTTCGGTGCCTTGCCGAGTCGCTCGGGCCAGTTCTTCTTCACCAGTTCGTAGTTGCCGCCGATTCCACCGGAGGTGACCACGACTGCCTGTGCGGCGAACTCGAATTCGCCGATGGGGGTGCGCGAACTCTTCACGCCGCGTAGATCACTGGAAGGTTCGAGGACGGTTCCGCGTACACCGGTGACCGCACCATCGGTGACGACGAGTTGATCGACTTGGTGGCGGTGCTTGAACGTGACCAGTCCGCGCTTCTGGGCGGCGATCACCTTGGTCAGGAAGACATCGACCACGCCGGGGCCGGTTCCCCAGGTGAGGTGGAATCGCGGTACCGAATTGCCGTGTCCAAGAGCCATTCCGCGGCCGCGTTCGGCCCAACCGACATTCGGCATCAGGCGAAGCCCCAGGTCGTGCAGGTACTGACGCTTGTCGCCGGCCGCGAACTCGACGTACGCCTTGGCCCACTGGCGAGGCCAGTGATCTTCGCGCTCACGGTCGAATCCGGCAGTGCCCATCCAGTCCTGCATTGCCAACTCGAGAGAGTCCTTGATGCCGAGTCGGCGTTGCTCGGGGCTGTTCACGAGGAAGAGTCCGCCGAGCGACCAGAATGCCTGCGCGCCGAGGTTGGCTGCGTTCTCCTGTTCCACGACAAGGACTTTGCGGCCGGCGCGTGTCAGTTCGTAGGTGGCGACCAGTCCCGCCAGCCCTGCCCCGACAACGATGACGTCAGCTTGTTCGCTCACGACAGCTCCTCTTTCGATTGGTTGTTCTGGATTATTTCGCTGTAGGACAGCAGGATTCGAGTGAAGATATCGCGGCGCAGTGCGAAGGCGGCGTTGGTGTCGGTGTCGACGAGACACTGCACGCTGGTGCCGTCGTGCACTGCGACCAATGCCCGTCCCAACGCAGTCGGGTCGCCGACGATTGTTCGCCCGACGTCGCTGAGTGCGGACTCCACAATGGGCAACAGGGTGCGAAGGATCGCGTCTTCACGGTCGGCAAGGGCTTTGCGAAGTGCCGGGTTGCGGAGCGCGTGGGCTGTGAATTCCGCGTTGATCCGGTACCACTGCGGGTCGACCGGAACCACCGCCACGATCCGGGCGACAGCGGCATGGATGTCGACGGTGTTGCCGGCGGTGATCGACTCCGTCGCCAACCGCAGATCGGCGAGCATAGCTGCAGATCGTTGCTCCCACATCGCGAAGAACAGTTCGTCGAGTGAATCGAAGTTGGAGTAGAACGCGCCTCGGGAGTAACCGCCGCGTTCGCAGATCTGCTCGACCGTGGCGTGCCCGAACCCCGATTCAGAGAAGGCGTCCGCAGCCGCGTCGAGCAGGCGCTGCCTGGTTTGACCACGGCGTTTGGTGACACGCTTGGCCGGCGAGTTGTCCGTTCCAGTCGTCATCGGCGCCTCCGTCGGGGTGGAACCCAAACGATACACCGATGTATCCGATGCGAAGACGTATCTCGATTAGATCTTCTTGGCAGGTGTTTCTATCTATATCTAGCAAATATGCAAGATAGGAAGATATTTGTATGACGACAGCTACAAGTGCAGATCACGCTTCCTGATCGCCGCAGTGGCGACGACGCTGATCGCCGAGGTGGCCACGAGATATCCACATGCCAGCCACGGTGAACCGCCACTGGCGCCGATCAGTGCCGTCAGAATCAGAGGTGTGACGCCGGAGGCGTAGATACCAGAGAACTGGTAGACGACCGACAACCCGGTGTACCGGATTTCTGTGGGGTAGAGGCTCGCATACAGCGTTCCCTGGGCGCCGTAGAACAAGGCATGAATCACTCCGAAGACCACGACCATCGCGACTCCGAAGAGCAGGAGATTCTCGGTACCGAACAGTGCGAAGGCGGGGAAGATCGCGAGGCCGTACGCGGCGATGCCCACGATGTAGACCCGTTGCGGGCCGAACCGATCAGTGAGTAAACCGGAAAACGGCAGCAAGATCGCCATCACTATTGCGGCCACGGTGACCACAAGAAGTACAGGAACCTTTTCGAAATGCAGAGTCTTGGTTGCATACGTGATTGCAAAGACGCCCCAGGTGTTGAACGCGGCGCCCTCGCCCCAGCGAGACAACATGCCCAGTACGGTGTTTCGCGCGGCTTTTCCTTGAAAGACTTCCCTGAGCGGGGCGGACGAGCGCTGTTCGAGGTCGCGAACGGCCTGAAAGGCGGGCGTCTCGTCCACCTTCAAGCGGACCACCAACCCCACGATCACGAGCACCAGGCTCAGGACGAAGGCGATGCGCCAGCCGAAACGGAGAAACTGGTCGTCGTCGAAGACTGTTTGAAGCAGCGCGAACATTCCTGTGCCCAATGCCAACCCGAGAGCCAATCCGATCTGCGGGATGCTGCCGAACAGTCCACGCTTCTTCTCCGGACTGTGTTCGACTGCCAAGAGAACAGCTCCGGCCCACTCGCCACCGAGAGCGAATCCCTGCAGGATACGAAGCAGCAGAAGCAGAATCGGTGCAACGACTCCGATCTGAGCGGCGGTCGGAAGAACGCCCATCAGCGCCGTCGCGATACCCATGATGAACATCGTGAGAGCAAGCGTCTTCTTGCGCCCGATGCGATCGCCGATGTGACCGAACACCACTCCACCGATGGGGCGAACGAGAAAGCCGACTGCGAAGGTCGCAAAAGAGAGCATGGTCCCGACGAACGAACTCTGGTTCGGGAAGAACAGTTGGTTGAAGACCAGACTCGCTGCCGTTGCGTAGAGGAAGAAGTCGTACCACTCGACCGTCGTGCCGAGCAGGCTCGCGGCGACGACGGTTCTCAATCTGGATCGCCGCTCGTCGTCGGTCTCGTTCGAGAACGGTGAATTGTGCTCGACTTCGGCAAACGTGGTCATCGGAGCCCCCGGGTCGCGGTGCAAATTCACGAAGGTATCGCCGGCGCCGAAAGTGGGCACCCCTAGCGATCAGGGTGATTTCAACCCTGTTCTTCGAGGTGGACTGTGGTTGTAATGACAGAAGAGTTCTGCCTGTACGTCGACGAAAGGAATCACCGTGTCACTGCGCTTCCACTGGTTCTTGCCTACTTACGGTGATTCCCGGAATCTGATGGCGGGTGGGCACGGCAGCTCGATGTCCGGTGATCGTCCGGCGACGCTGAAATACCTCAATCAGATCGGCGCGGCCGCCGAGACGAACGGCTTCGAAGCCGTCCTCACGCCCACCGGCGCGTGGTGCGAAGACGCATGGCTGACGACGGCGATGATGCTCGAGACCACCGAGACACTCAAGTTTCTGGTTGCTCTGCGCCCGGGATTGCTCAGCCCCACGCTTGCCGCTCAGATGGCCGCAACCTTCCAATGGCAGTCGGGCGGTCGTCTGCTGCTCAACGTCGTGACCGGCGGGGAGGACCACGAGCAGCGCACGTTCGGTGACTTCCTCGACAAGAACCAACGGTACGCACGATGCGGCGAGTTCCTCGACGTGATCCGCCAGTTGTGGTCCGGTAACGGTCCGGTTGATTTCTCCGGCGAGTACGTCAACGTGGAAAAAGCTACGCTGCAGCGTATTCCGGATCCGGTACCGCCCATCTTCTTCGGCGGATCCTCGCCGGCGGCCGGCACCGTCGCATCGCGCTACGCGGATACCTACCTCACCTGGGGTGAGACGCCGTCCGCTGTTGCCGCCAAGATCGCCTGGATCCGCGACCTCGCGGAAGTCCAAGGTCGTCACCTCGACTACGGAATCCGTTTGCACGTCATCAGCCGGGACACCTCGGAACAGGCATGGGCAGAAGCGGATCGGCTGCTCAGTGCGCTCGATCCGGCGACCGTCGAGCAGGCTCAGGCGAGTCTTGCGCGATCCGGCTCCGAAGGTCAGCGTCGGATGCTCGAATTGCACGGCGGTGGTTCGGCTTACAAGGAGGGCGTCGGAGCGAGGTCGCTGGAGATTGCGCCGAACCTGTGGACCGGCGTCGGATTGGTGCGAGGGGGAGCAGGTACTGCATTGGTCGGTTCGCACCAAGAAGTGGCTGATCGGATTGCCGAGTACGCGGCGATCGGACTGGATCACTTCGTATTGTCGGGCTATCCGCATCTCGAAGAGGCGTATCAGTTCGGTGAGGGTGTGCGTCCGATCCTCGAAAAGCGTGGATTGGTAGCACCGCACGGTTCGGTCGGCGGACCGGTGCGAACGCCCTTCGTCTCCAGTGGGAACTGAGTCGAAAAGCTAGCTCTTCGAGAAGGGGACGTTTGTCCCGATCTTTCGGGCATGCCCTCCCGGCGGGGCAATTGGGCCATTTCGGGCGCTAGATCCGATCTAGGCTGCGCACTGTTGCCGAACTCAAGGCGCAGTACGAAAGGATCCTCGATGAAGCTGGGCACGAGTGGAGTACGTCGCGTAGTGGGAACCGTGGCAGTCGCCGCTGCAACCGCGGCAGGCGTCGCGATGGTCAATCCTGCGACTGCGTCGGCCGAGGTGGTCCCGCCGGTCGTCTCGTACAAGGTGACCGGAAACGATCTGGCACTGACGATCACGAACAACAACACGGGAATTGCCCCGTTGTGCCAGGCGTTTGTCGTCAACGCCGCGGATTCTGCTGCTGTGCTTGATGATCCGCTGAAACTGCTTGATCCGAACCTTGTGGTGTACCCCAAGATCACCGACCCGTCCTCATTGTTCGCCGTCGGTAAGGGGCAGACGGTCACCAACACCGTGACCGATGTTCCGGACGGAACCTACGCCGTGCTCGGTGCCTGCTCCGATCTTCTCGATCTGGAGACGTTGGGTAAGCCCGTTCCTGGCGTGCCGAGCCTCGTTGTCATCGGTGGACCGTTCAGCGGCATCAATACCGGGAGCCTGAGCGACCTGTTCGGTAGCGGCAGCCTCGAAGGACTTTTCGGGTAGCTCGCTGCCTGTGTCCCCAATTTTCCGACTGAGCGGTCTATTCTTCATGCATCTGGTGATCTGACCGACTTGCCTGGAGGTTCGGAAATGCGAAGTCGTGGATTCAAACGCGCTCTCGGAAGCATTGTCGCGGCGTCCGCCGCCGTCGTGGGACTGGTTGTCATGACTCCGGCGACGGCGTCGGCAGCACCGGCGATTCTTCCGCCTCCGGTATCGGTGAGCGCAGCGGACAATGCGATCACCTTCACCATCACCAACCCGAACCCGCGGTTCAGCTTCATCAACTGCACGGTGGCGATCCTCAATGCCAGGGATGTCCCCGACGTGATTCGTGATCCGGCAAAGCTGCTCCAGCCTGGCGTGTTGGTGTACCCGACCGTCAGTAACATCCTCGATCTGTTTGCCGTTTCGCCTGGGCAGACGATCACGCGGACCGTCGGTAATCTGCCGGCCGGGGTTTACGCCGTTGCGGGAGCGTGCGTTCGACTGCTCGATCCGACCAACCCGACTATCGCGATTCCGCAGGCAGTTGTGGTCGGCGGCTGGTTCGAGGGCGCGGGAACCGGAAGTCTCTCAGGATCTTTGGAGGATCTGGGATACAACACGGTTCAGGACTTGATCGACGCGTGGAATCGGATCAGCTCGGGAAGCAGCGGCGGTAGCTTTCAATTCGAGTACCAAGGTGGCTGGGATTTCGAGGTAGTGGGTCCCACGTCGTAGTAGGTGCAGCTCACTTGCGTGCACGATGACGCCGCACCGCGTCGCGGTTCGCGCACGTGGGGGAGCAGTACCGCTGATTGCCGTTGCGGGAGGTGTCCGCGTAGATGTTGGTGCACTCGTCCAGGGTGCATCGACCTAATCGGTGCATACCGCGGCCGACGAGGTGCAGCGCCGTGCCTACCGAGAAGAGTGCCTTGAGGACCTCGGCGAGCGACTGTTGGGGATCGCGGTAGTGCAGATGCCAGCCGTCGTTCGCGTGGTTGGTCATGCGCGGATACGCCGACGCTTGCTCGAGCATGACGTTCACAAGTTCGGCGCGGGCTGCCTCCTCCGTGATGTCGACGATTTTCGACCACTCGATCAGAAGGTCGAGGGTCTCGTCGAGGTCCTTCTCGGCGATGGGGAAATCGAGAATGATGCCTGCATCGACGCAGCGTTCGACGAGTTCGGCCAAGGTCTCGGGGTTTCGATTGGCCAGGTCGGCGGCCAGCGTCACCGCATATTCGCCGTAAGGGTTGAGATGCACAATGCCATTACATCATGCTCGTTGCATGAAGAAAACAGAGATCACGCCGATCGGTTGCATCCATCGCTGGGAGGTCGAATCCCGGCACCGAACCAGCGAGGGGACGGTCACCTACCTGCGCTGCCATTGCGGGTCGTGGCAGACCTTGCTCGCCGAGTGGATGTCGGGTGGGGCAGCCTCGGCCGTCGCCGCACTGATAAAGGTCAGGTCCAGGTAATGATCAGCTAATCGTTCCGTTTTACCTCCGGCGACATGGAACGTGTTCTAGATTCAGGGTTATCTGCCTCGATGTCGCGGCGCGGACTCTGAAAGGAAAGACAATGCAGTTCAATCTTGCTGACATATTCGAGACCGTTGCCGGCTCAGTCCCTGATCGCGTTGCATTGACTTACGAGGGAGAGAACTTCTCCTACTCTCAGTTGGACGCGGAGGCTAACCGAACGGCCAACCTGTTCGCGAAAGCCGGCATCTCGCGAGGCGATCATGTAGCCCTGTTCCTGAAGAACAGCGTCGAACATGTCACGTCGATCCTCGGGTTGATCAAGATCCGTGCGGTCCCGATCAACGTGAACTACCGGTACACACCCGCGGAGCTCGAGTACATCTTCACCAACTCCGACTCGGTCGCAGTGGTCGTGGAACTCCCCGAGCATCAGCGTGTCCTTGCTTCCCTCTTCGGTGCATGCCCGAAGGTGAAGACGGTGATCGTGATCGGCGAGATCGACGCCGAACTGGTCGCAGCAGGAAAAGCGCATGAAGTTTCTGTGGTTTCGTTCGACGACGCTCGTGAACAGTCGCCAGTCGGGGAGTTCGACGCTCGTTCTGGCGACGACGTGTACCTCCTCTACACCGGCGGGACCACCGGATACCCGAAGGGTGTCATGTGGCGTCATGACGACTTCTTCCGTAAGCCGCTCTCCGGCGGCAATCCGTACGGTGAGGGAGCGCGGCAGGACCTCGCCGAGATTGCCAGTGCTGCAAAGGAATTTCCGGAACTTTCGTTCCTCATTGCAGCCCCGCTGATGCATGGCGCCGCGTTGTACTCGCTGTTCACCTTCCTCACCCTCGGTGCGCGAGTTGTTCTACGACGCGAGTTCGACGCGGAGAAGGTCGTCGAAGCGATCGAGAAGGATTCGGTACAGGTGATCTTGATCGTCGGCGACGGCATGGGACTGCCGTTGGTCGACGAGATGGAACGACGCAAAGACGAGGTCGATTTCAGCACCCTGTTCTCGATCACCTCGGGTGGCGCGATCTGGTCCACCAGTGTGCGGGATCGCATGCTGGCGGTGAAGCCGGACCTGCTGCTGCGGGACAACTTCGGAGCCTCCGAGTCCGGTAACGACGGCGCCTTCTCCATCGACGAGGCGGGCAATCTGCGAATGCCGCCCTCGCCGAACATGATTCTGGTCGACGAGCGCCTCGAAGAGATTCCAGCGGGCTCCGACGACGTGGGCTACATCGCGCGCATCGGAAACGTCCCGCTCGGGTACTACAAGGACGAAGAGAAGACCGCCCGCACGTTCCCGACCCGCGCCGACGGCACCCGCCTTTCGGTGCTCGGCGACATGGGCAAGGTGGAAGCAGACGGCACCATTGTCTTCCTCGGCCGTGGCTCGCAGTGCATCAACACCGGTGGTGAGAAGGTCTTCGCCGAAGAGGTCGAGGCTGCCCTTCACGCACATCCGGCGATCTCCGACGCGCTCGTTGTTCCCGCACCCGATGCGCGCATGGGGCAGCAGGTCGCAGCGGTGATCGCGACCTACCCCGGATCCGACGAGCTGACTCTCGAAGCGGTACAGGAACATTGCCGAAAGACGTTGGCCGGATACAAGGTGCCGCGCACGATCGTGCTTGTCGATGAAGTCAAGCGAACCCCGGCCGGTAAGGCGGACTACCGCTGGGCGACGACACTGGCGTCGTCCTAGCGGCGTGGAGTGGGCGACGACGATCTTTCACACGGATTTCACCACGACATAAGAGACATACCGGAAAGATGGTGCAGAGTAAGTCGTTCGCGCCTTGCGTCGTCACACCACGAAAGGGCCTTGTCTCATGCTCATCATCGGAATACTCCTGTTCGGGATCGTCATCGGAGCGGGAGCCCAGCTGATTCTGGGGAAAACGACCGCACGAGTGGACTGGACCTTCGCGTTCATCGCGGGAATTGGTGGTTCGCTGGTCGGCGGATTGCTTGTGAGTTTGATTGCAGGCGACGGATTATCGTTGCGCCCGAGCGGCATCCTCGGGTCCCTTGCCGGCGCTGTCATCATCACCGCGGGGTGGCAGTGGTACCGCGGGAGGAACGCAACAACAACTACGCGTCCGTCTGATCGCTGATTTCCACAGTTCCGTCAGGGGACGGAGAGCGTCGACATATGAACGAACTACTCGATGAAGTCCTCACCGCACATGGCGGAGTCGAATGTTGGCAGTCCGTTTCAGCGATCACGGCGCGGGGACGTTTGGGCGGTCTGCTGCCTCAGCGCTTCCCAGGCAACAAGTTGGCGAAGTACACGGTCGAGGTTGAAGTCGCCGAGCAACGCACTGTCCTCCAAGACTTTCCGCGTGTCGGCGAGTGCGCTGTGTTCGACAAGGGCGTCGTGCGGATCGAAACTCGTGACGGCGAAGAACTCGGGAGTCGAACCGACCCACGTCCAGAGTTTTTCGGGATGAGCGGACTCCGACGCAATCTTCACTGGGACGCACTCGACACCGCTTACTTCGCCGGCTACGCCTTTTGGAACTATCTGACGGCACCGCTGCTGCTCGCCCGCGACGACATCACTGTCACCGAAGCCGAACCTTGGCAGGAATCCGGGCAGCAATGGCGACGACTTCAGGCAACGTTCGCGCCGGCGATCGATACTCATTGCCGGCAGCAGACCTTCTATGTCGACAACGGCGGCCTCATCCGCCGTCACGACTTCGTCGCCGAACCGGTAGGCAGCTGGGCGAAAGCTGCTCTCTACTGCGACCATCACCGTCAGTTCGACGGTCTCACCTTTCCCACTCGACGACGTGTGCTCCCGAGAGGCCCAGGCGGCCGCGTTCTCTCGCGGCCGACGCTCCTGGCGCTCGACTTCGACGACATCGAGATCAAGCGATGAACATCGGTTCTCGGTTACCGGTTGTCGAGTGTGAACAAACGGAACACGGTCCGCATGCACAGAACGACGCCGACGAAGCCCAGTACAGCACTCACGAGTGCATAGCCCGACAGCTGAGGTGTGAGTTGTGGTCCACCAGGCACGAACAGCAGGATCGCCGCGACAATCAGCGCGGTCACTCCCGCCGCCATACCCAGGGCGTTGTTCGCCGACCGTCGTAGCCATCGCCTGTCGTCGGGGTGTGCGACCGAGCGAGTGCGAAGTGTGAAGCTTCCCGACGCGATCGAGGTCGCGATCTGGTCGAGCTGACCAGGCAGGCGCCTGACCACCGCGGTTGTGACCGCCGTCGTCGACAGGATTGCCTGCGCGGCTGCAGTCGGGCTGGCGACCTGGGTCAACAGTCGGGGTACTTCGGCCCGAACAGCAGCGACGAGGTCGATCTGCGGATCCAGGAGCCGGAGGGCGCGCTCCAAAGACGCGAGCGAACGGAAAGCGGCGGCGACGTCTCCCGGCACTCCGATTCGGTGTTCTCGAAGCACGGTGAACATTCTCGCGAACGATGCCATGGAAACATTGGGTTGGACACTGAGCAGGGTGATCTCTCGGCCCACCTGGTGACGTAGTGCTCCGCGATCCACTTCGGGCGGTACGTCGAATGCCATCAGCATCGCGTCGACTGTCGCCACCGGATCACCTGCGAGGGCAGCGTTGAGGAGCACGGCGAACAAGATCCGTGTCTCGCCGTCCAGAACCCCTACTGCGCCGAAGTCGAGGAGCCCGACCCGGCCGTCATCGAGGATCATGATGTTGCCGGGGTGCAGGTCCGCGTGAAACACCCCGTGGACAAAGATCCCGTCGAGCAACGACGCAAGAAGTTCGTTGGCGACGCTGCTGCGGGTGTCGCGGTCGAGGCCGGTGAGCGCGGCCTCACCGTCGGAGAGCGGTGTGCCGTGAAGCCGTTCCATCACAAGCACCCGTCCGCTACTGAGGTTGGGGTAGATGTGCGGAACGACGATATCCGGGCGGTTCGACATGGTGGAAGAAATCGCGCCGGTATTCGCTGCTTCGGTGCGGTAGTCGAGTTCCTCGAGTAGTGACGTGACGAGGCCCCCAGCGAGTCGATGAACTCCGATATCGCGTGCCCAGGGAAAACGGGTCTCCGCGAGCGCGGAAACGCGAAGGAAGATATCGCAATCCACGCTCACTTGTGCGCTCGCCTCGGGGCGTTGAACCTTCACCACAACGTCGACGCCTTCAACGGTGCGCGCGGAATGTACCTGTGCGACAGAGGCGGCGGCGAACGGCTCCACATCGAACCACGCGAACACCGACTCTGGTGCGTCGCCGAGTTCCGATGCCAGTAGCTCCGCGATACGGTCGGGATCAGCCGGGCGTGCCGAACTTTGCAGAGAAGAGAGGGTGCGAGCCAACTCGGGTGGTATGAGGTCGTCTCGCGTGCCGAGGATCTGTCCCAACTTGACGAAAGTGACACCGCACCGGTTGATTACTTCCACCAGTGCGTCCCCGAACTGAGGCGCTGATGGCCCAGCACGGAGAGCTGGCCCGCCTCCCGCTCGCACGACGATGCCCATGATCTGGACGTACCGCTTGGTTCGTCGCCAGGATTTGCGGCTGCGCTGCAATGCTTCTGGCGGGCCGGGTATGGACCCCGTTGGAAGGACAACTTCGAGGAAGACCAGTACTGCCAGGCACGCCGCGAATACCCAGAGTGCGACAACTCCGAAGAACGTGAGCGCTACTCCCACGCTCACCAGAAGTTGATCGTCCTGGCTGGCAATTCCTGCGAATGTCGCGGCGTAGCCAGACAGGGGGACACCCACCGAGAGCGCTATCACCGCGACCGCGAGGGTTCGCGGCCATCCGACTCTCGTCCCCAGCGTTCGTCGCATCACGCCTGCCAGTGCTGCTGCAAGAAATGGCGTCGTGACGATCCAGACCATCAAGTCCATTGCGATAGCGTACGGGTTCGCAATCTGCGATACATCCAGGAAAACCCCGAGCCCACCCCGACTGACGGGTAACAAGCCCGACAGTGCCCAAGCGTCGAACATGCTTGGGCACTTCGGTGTTCATTCGCTCCGATGGCGACTCGTCCTGATCGACCGTCCAAAACTGCGTTCACTGACCATCCGCGAGGCCGAACTACGCATCATGCTCGTCAGCGATGTCCCGGCCCCCTTCGCGCGGAGCTGTACAGCCGAAGAACAGGCTGCGATGGACGCCGAGCAGAAGTGGAACCGAGTGGGCTCCTTTAAAGAATGGGGCCGCCGGTGAACAGGTTGACGAGACTCACCGCGAAGAACTGGACGATCGCTATGGCGGTGGCAAACGGGTCGCCCGCATACGTAGCTTGGTTGACCCATTCGTTGAATGCGTTGATCGAACCCATTGTGATTCCTCCTGAGTAGTGATGGCGTGATTGATTGAAACTGGTGGTATGACACTCGACACGAGGGACGTCAGTACGGACCCGGCGCAGTTGGGCATATGAGGCCACGAAAGGTCAGTGACGAGCGCCGACGGTACGCTGCGGTTGGTTGCCCTCTGCGTTTCGAATGTAGTTCCTCGACTTAGGAATACCGTGAAGGACGGGCGGATTCGGTTACGAGTATCCCGCGACAGACGACATCGTCAATATTACGATGTCGGCAACAAACGCGACGACGGCACCAATCGGATTCTGGACAATCCACGAAATTACTTCAGTCATGTTCTCGGTCCTTCCTTAGCGTAAGACGCGTGATCGAATACTCGACCAGCTATTGCAGTACCCGGCCCCGTTCGGCGAATTAAACCGTTACCGAGGATGATTGGCGCAAATAGATAGATCGCACACCGGGGGCGTTGAATCAACTCGCCCAATCGTTGCACCTCTATGCTCGGAGTTCGATTCGTTACCAACATCTTTCAGAGAAGGGGTGATCAGTCCCATCAGCGATCGGTACTCCGCGTGCGAAATCCTTCTTCGTAAACACCTGCCCAGCAACGTCGTAACGTCAGCGGTGGCAGTTGGCAGAGCCGACCGTCTTCTCGAGATCGTGGCGAGTTTTGCTGGGCAGATGTGACACTACCTTGCGGTTTCGCCGGATCAGTCTTCCTTTCGGAGATCGATGGCTGTTCTTCGTGTGGTTGTTACACGATCGACGGAATCGCTGTTGGGGGTGGCGATGCGCAGCTAATTCCCCTACGAATCTTCAGGAATTGCCTGCGACACCCGTGGATACGGATCCTCGATCTCCACCGAGCGCAATTCCGTGTGCCGACAACATCGCAGTGCTTCCGACCGGATCGATGCACCCAGAACCAATCGCCGTCACGCACAAAGGGCCAGACGGTTCTGGGAAAGACCCAAGCGCTCCTTCAGTTCCCGGCGATCTGTTGCACCAGTTCGAGTTCACACCTGATCTAACTGGTCGACGCATAGTGGTGTACCGGTAGCCAAAAGAGTCCCGTCGGTCGGTTAGTGTTGACGGTGAAATACGACGCGGAGGTGGCTGTGAGAATCTGGAACTGGTTGATGCTCAAAATTTCAGCAATCGGTGGGTCGCCGAAGTTTCGGAAGATAGTCGACAGTCCGATTTGGGCGGGCGCCAATGACCGCAAGCTCTGACTGAGCGGGCGGCAGATTCTCCAATTTGCAATTGCCGACCTGCGACTGCGAGCACGCTCACGGCCTGCTGCGACGGGAACGCGACTGTCGACCTGAATTTATCCGCAATCGATATGGGAGGGCTTGTGGGAGTCTGGGGTCCGGGAAACTTCGACAGTGACACCGTCGCGGATGGGTTGGGGGCCCTGACCGGTCGAATCGTGGACGACATCACTGCCGAGTTCGAAGACGATTCGAGTCTGGAGCCGGATGAATGGGGCGGGGAGATGGTGCCGGCGTGGCTCGAGATCCTCACCGATATTGCCCAGACGAAACGAGTCGGTGTGACCTTTCCATCGACGCAAGTGCTGATCGACTGGCGCGATCGATATCTGCGCGTGTGGGATGGCTACATTGACGAACTCGAACCGGACGAGGATCACAAGGTCGCTCGACGTGCAGTGCTCGTCCATACCTTCGAACAGGCGGTCGCCCTCGCAGCCGAGCGCGAACAGGCATAAACCTGGTGCGGCCGCGCAACTGACCATAGATCCGTCAGTACCCCGGTGGAACGACGGTGAACGTGAACCCTCCGGAAGTCATTGCGTTGGCTTCTTCGAACATCGAACAGAGAGCTTCGGCGGCGTCGGTCGCCAATGCTCGGGCAGCGCTGGGGGTTCGACCTCGGGCAGTCACCGCGAGCCCAGGTACGTCCGCATCTGTGATCGTGAGATCGGACTCGTAGTCGGAAGCGCTGCCACCGAGTATCTGCGCGAGTTTTTCAGCAGGAACAGACATGCCGTTGGAGGCTTCCCGATCGCCGATGTACGCATCGCGCGGGGACCCGTCGTAGAGTCCGGTTCGATTACTACTGAACTGAACTACTGCAGTTTCGGTGAAGGAGATGGTCTTCGTCCACCACAGACCTCCCACTACGACCAAAATGGCGGCGGCAACGGCCACCATTACCTGACCGCGGCGGTCGGAGAGGAATGTTCTCATCTGTCAGTTGTACCGCCTTGGCCAGCTGATTGACCGGCTTCATCACTACCTTGTCGGCGGCTGGTCCGCGAGATCACGTCCGCTTCGCGTCGTCATGATTGCGGACGAACTTCATGAGTCGGGGAATTACCCGATCAGGTATGTGTCCCAGGATTCCGTGGCCGGTTCCGGCATAAATCTCCACTTCGGCTTCAGGTACAAGATCAGCTAACCTCGCGGCCACCTGCTCGGGGCTGGAGACCACCGTCTCAGCGCCGGAGATTACGAGCATTGGAACCGAGATCGACTGCACTTCTGCATCTTTGAGCATTCGTGCCCACCCGACACCGGGCCGGTAGTTCAGCGCTTCCTTGGCGAGGGCGAACTCGAGGTCGCGGAGAACGTATCCGGGGGACAGCCAATCGTTGAGCTTGCGAATATTTTTGTCGGTGCGGCGTATACCGGCGCGGACCATCTTCAGCAGTACGCGCCACGAGGGCTTGTCGAAGACTCCGCCCGGCTCGATGAGCGTCACACTCGCCAGTCGTTCAGGGGCGTGCAGTGCTACGAGAACGGCGTGCCACGCGCCCTGCGAGTAGCCGACCAGGTGGACGCGATCGACCTTGAGTTCGTTCAATACCTCGCTGATCCAGGTGGCGAAGTCGGATTCCCCGGTCAATGGAGAAGTCTGGACACTGCGGCCTGGTGTGCCGATCGTGTCCATTGCGTACACGACTCGGTCTCGGCACAGGTCCTCGATGACGATGTGCCATTGCAGACAGTTGGCCCCGAGAGAGTGCACCAGGACGATCGGCGTTTCCGTGCCGGTCCCCGACCTACGGACATGGGTGGTTCCGAACGATGTCGGCACGTCGAGTTGTGTCGACGGAACCGGCCAGGTGCCTTCCAGTTCTCGGTAGATGCGGTCGTACGCCTGCTTTGATGCTTCGTTCTTGAATCGTCCGATCTTCGGCATGAGCCTCCCTCTCGCTGCATTCAATTTTGGTGGTATGACCGTATCACTAATGCGATACGTGCGTATCATTAACGAGTCAAAGTCATCCATTCGAAAGGGGAAGGACAGCCTCATGCCGCGACTGGTCGACCATGAAGTGAGGCAACGGGAGATCACCGATGCGGTGCGGCGAGTGATTGTCGACGGTGGGCTCGCGGCGGTGACATTTCAGTCCGTTGCTGCCGAGGCCGGGATTTCGGTGCGACTTGTGCAGTACTACTTCGGCACGAAGCGGGAGTTCCTTCTCTCGACGCATCAAGCTGTGCGTCAGGATGCGGGTGCTCGCTTGATGCAGGAGTTGTCTGTTCTTGGCGCGGAAGCGACACCCCGCGAGGTTATTTCAGCGTTCCTTGTCGGCATGCTCCCACTCGATCGACAACGTCGGGAGGAAGCGATTGTTCTCGGTGCCTTCCACGCTGCCGCACTGACCGGACAAGGAATCGCCGCCGAGGAAACCCTCACTGCCCCAAGAGAGTTGACAGCGCTCATTTCCGGCCAGCTTCAACGAGTGACCAATCGGGACGCGGTTGCGCCGTCAATGGATCCCGACCTCGACGCCGAGCTCATTCTGGCGGCAGTCGCCGGGCTCGCCCAGGGGATGCTTCCCGGCTACGCCACAGCAGAATTGGCGGTCCAGTTGGTTGAGCGTCTCCTCGATCGCATTCTCGGGCCGACGAGACCTCAGGCCACGAATGAACCCGAAGTCGGCCGCCGTTAGTATTCCGGGATGTCTCCTGTGAACCCAGCGCTCGCCGGCCGGGTGTTTCCCTCGCCTTCGTACCTTGTCGGGCGCGAGAAGATTCGCGAGTTCGCTCTGGCGGTGCGTTCGAGCAATCCCTTGCACCATGATGTCGGTGTCGCCAGGGAGGCCGGGTTCGTCGATGTCATCGCTCCGACAACGTTCACAACCGTTGTCCAGCAGCGAGCGATCATGGCACTGTTGCGCACGCCGGATACTGGGCTCGATCCGACTCGTGTGGTCCATACTTCCGAGAAGATCGAGCATCAGCGTCCTATAGTCGCCGGCGATGACCTGTCTACGACACTGACGATTACAGGGGTGACAGTGCGAGCAGGCAGTGCGATCCTGTCGACAGTTTCCGAGATCCACGACGTGACCGACGCTTTGGTTGCGACGGTCACCTCGACCCTGCTGGCGCGAGGAGAAGGCGCATGACCGTACCCGCCGTGCCGGTTTTCGAAAACCTCGTCCTTGGTGACATCGTCGCGAAGGTTGATCTGGTCCTCACTCGTGATGACCTAGTTCGCTACGCCGGTGCCTCCGGCGACATGAACCCGATCCATTTCAACGACGCAATCGCTACTGCGGCTGGGCTACCGGGAGTTCTGGCGCACGGAATGCTCACTGCCGGAATTGCTTTGCAGGCCATCGTCGACTGGGTTGGTGACCCGAGCGGTGTGATCTCGTATGAAACTCGCTTTACTCGGCCCGTCGTAGTCGATGCCGTCGATGGTGCTGATCTCTCCCTCGCTGCGAAGATCGCGCGGATCGACTCCACAACGCGGACTGTGCGTATCGATGTCACCGTCATGCATAAGGGCCAGACGGTTCTGGGAAAGACCCAGGCGCACCTTCAGTTCCCGGGCGCCTGACAGGATCGCGGGCTGCTACTGGTCACATCGGGACCTACGCATCCGGGCGGGAGATCAACTGCATTGTGGCGCAGCACTACCGGAAAGACACCAACAGCTCGTCCGACGCTTGCATCGGTGCGTATCCGTCGGCGATGACGCGCCGACAGCCGTCGAGTTCGACGGTGAGTAATCGTTCCTCGTTCGTAGGACGGTCCACGTAGATCGTCGACGCCACCTCGGTGGCCACCGCGTCACAGTCGGGAGCGGGTGAAAGTCCGTCGAAGGTTTCCGTCGTAGACGATGTGCCTACGAATTCGGTGGCGGAGAATCGGCAGAAAACGCTGCCCGCCGACAGCGACGTCAGCGCCGCGGTACCTGTTGTGGCTGGTCGGTAGGCCGGCCGACAATGCGACAGTTCGTAGATCTGGTCGTCGGACAACGCTATTCGGTGTTCGGTACTGCCGACCGGTGTCAGTTCCTTGATGGCGGCCAGGCCACCGGGTTTCGGCAGTCCACACGAATCGGAGGGATACCCCGGCCGAGTTGCTCGGCCTCGATCGTCGACCAACCAGAATTGGTCCAGGACAGCCAGGCTGTAGTTGTCACCGCAGCCTTCGGGGAACCAAGTCTTGTGCGCGGACGAGCGGTTCAGCATTTCCACCGCCCGACTGAAATCGCCCTCCCAACGATGAGCAGAGAAGCTGACGGTTCGGTCGGCTGCCACGTTGTCGCTGACAAACGGGTCGCACGTGACTGCGGCGACGGGTACGAAATCGTCTGGAACCGTCGCCGTTGATGTCGTCTGGAGCGGGCCGATCGGATACGGGGTCGCGCACCCCAGCGTCTCGGCGTCGACTATTACGGCAACTGGTCGATCGGGGATGGTCACATGCCAAAGGCCGGCAACAGCGAGGATGACGATCACGACTGCGAACCAACGCCAGAGCATGAGCACACCGTATCGTTCCCGATGTACGCCGAGCGGGAACAGGCCTAGTCCTCCGTTAACCGCCGAAGTCCTCGCATCCAAATTGAGTGGATCCAGGTCGCGGCTCGCAGATATGGTCCAATGGTGACGCATCCGAATGGTCGAAACGACAGTCCGATCCTGGTGATTGGTGCCGGTGTCGTCGGCGCGTCGATCGCGTATCACCTCGCGCGCATTGGTCTCCGAGTCACCGTGCTGGAGCACGGCTCGGTGGCAGGAGGGGTGACCGGCAACTCCTTTGCCTGGGTCGGCCTCTCGAAGAGTGCCGCAGAAACTTACTCAGATCCGTTCCGGCGAGGCGCTGCAGTCGAATTCGACCGCCTGGAGCGCGAACTCGTCGAGCCAATCGGTGTGCGCCGCAGAGGCGCGATCACCTGGGAAGAGACGGAAGCGGAGACCCGAGCGTTCGTAGATGCTCATCGAGCACTCGGCCATCCCGTCGACCTCATCGGTAAAGAGGAAATCCTTGCTCGTGAGCCGGGATTGCGGACGGCCCCGGTGGTGGCAGCGTACGCGCCTGATGACGGTGGAGTTGACCCGGTTGCGTTCGCTCGATCGCTCCTGCGAGGTGCCGAAGAGTACGGTGCCACAGTGTATTCCGATGTCAGTGCGCGCGGGGTGCTCACGAAGGGCATGAGAGTGTGCGGAGTAATGACTGCCGACGGTCCTGTCTACGGATCGGCCACCGTGCTCGCTGCGGGTACCGCGATCCCTGGACTCGCGGCGACGTCGAGGTCGACGCCTCCCCGTGTTGCCTCATCAGATTCTCGACGCCCCACCCATTGGTGAACGGAATACTGTCCTCTCCGGATTTCGAGATCCGGCAATTGGACGACACGACACTGATTGCGGCTGAAGATGTTCCGGCCGGGTTCTCCGGAGATGCTCGTGAGCTTGCGGGGCCGACGCTGCACGCGATCCGCAGTCAGCTCGAGGACGGTGACCAAGTGGAACTGATCGAGGCGGTAGTCGCTGACCGTCCCATCCCGCGTGGTGGCCGCCCGCTGCTGGGCTTCGCCGAAGGCGTGTCGGGGCTCTATCTGGCCGCGACGCATCCGGCGATCATTCTGGCCGGAGCAATTGGAGCCCACGTGGCCGGGGACTTCGCCCGAGCGTCGAGCCTGGACGGTTAGACGACGATGCCGGAGCCCGGTTCGACAAGGTCGAGCCGATATTGCGGTTCCTAGTTCTCTCTAGGACACGCGCTAGAGAGCGGGATATTCGTCTACTCGGCTTGTACCGTCGATGGGCATGGACCCCGTGCGCAATCCGTATGCCCCCGGTGCCGGTCAACGCCCGCCGGAACTCGCCGGGCGCGACAAGCAGATCGACGCCTTCGACGTCGTTCTCGAGCGAATTGCGCGTGGCCGCCCGGAACGAAGTGTTGTCCTCACCGGCTTGCGTGGCGTCGGCAAGACCGTCCTGCTCAATCAGTTGCGTTCGGCCGCGATCTCCCGAAGTTGGGGGACCGGCAAGATCGAGGCGCGCCCCGATCAGGATTTACGACGCCCACTCTCGTCGGCGCTGCACATGGCAGTCCGAGAGATCGCGGTCTCCCATCGCGATCCCGAGCGGGTCGAGCAGTTCCTCGGAGTCCTCAAATCGTTTGCCCTACGCGCCACTGCGGACAAGGGAATGCGCGAGCGCTGGCAGCCAGGCATCGATGCACCCGCGATCAAGGGTCGGGCAGACAGCGGCGACATCGAGATCGACCTCGTCGAGTTGCTGCTCGACGCGTCGTCGCTGGCCAGGGATGTCGGCGTCGGGATCGCCATCTTCATCGACGAGATGCAGGACCTCGGTGCCGCGGATGTCTCGGCGATCTGCGGGGCCTGCCACGAGTTGAGTCAGGACGCGGCACCGTTGATCGTCGTCGGGGCGGGGCTTCCGCATCTGCCTGCTGTGCTGTCGGCGTCGAAAAGCTACTCGGAGCGCCTGTTCAGCTACCACCGGATCGATCGGCTCGAGCGGGAAGCTGCAGATCAGGCACTGATTGCGCCTGCTGAGCGTGAGGACGTCGAGTTCACCGAATCTGCGCTCGACGCTCTGTACGAAGCGGCTGACGGGTACCCGTACTTCGTTCAGGCCTACGGAAAGGCCACGTGGGATGTGGCGGCGTCGAGTCCGATCACGTCGGAAGACGTGCGCGTCGGCGCGCCGACGGCTGAGGAAGAACTCGCTGTCGGCTTCTTCGGATCACGGTACGAGCGAGCAACGCCCGCGGAGCGTGAGTACATGCGCGCCATGGCCGATCTCGCCGGTGACGACGGACCC